>JBHJHJ010000247.1:0-12833 GCA_050330955.1 Elainellaceae cyanobacterium
CACGATTCCCGCTATGATGCCCAGGTGGTCTAGGTTTTGGATGCTTAGATTCTCTTGAATGACATATGCCCTAACCCTGCAGTGCACTCATCTTCCGCCATTATTCCAGTTGTGACAATTCAAAGGGCGGAATGTGGGTTCAAAGACTGCAAAAGCGGCGGCTACAACCTCGAGAACACCAGGGTCAGCGATGAGCGCTTTTTAGCCTTGGTACTCCTGATTGCCATTGCTTACACTCTTGCCTCCTGTGATGGGCTGCGTTGCAAAAACTGCCGTGTTCATCCCTACATAGCACGTCTCAAAGAGCACCGTCGCCACTATCCTCGCCATAGCCATTTTTGGCTCGGTCTGTACGGTCATCTTTGGCAAGGTGCTATGACGCTTTGGTCCGAGCTTGCCCATGACCTCATGCGCCTCAAGCCTCAAAAACGGCTCTTTTTTCAAAGAGGTCTTAAGGCCCTATCCCTTATCTCTCCTATCTTGTAGCTCCCCTGTCATCCCCTGAGCAACCAACGACATACCGACAGCAGCTACACCCTTGGTGCATTATCCAGCTACTCCCTCAGATGCAGCGCCGTGTAATCGCTCGGTTTCGCCGTCGTAACGATGCTGATGCCCAACATGCGAGTCTTATACCAGCACTGCCCACTCGCCCAGTACATCATCGTTTTCGATCCATCAAGAGCTAAAGCGAATTCGGAGATCAGCGTCTGAGGGCAATCGCTCTTAATACTAAGGGCGAGCTAGGGTACTGATGTGAAGCATTTATAACCAGAGATAGGGCTAAAGCTCTTGCCGAAGACTATCGCCGCATGTCTTTCAGCGCAACGTGATGTTTCTATATCGGCGAAGTAAAAACTGGAGTTTAGTAGAAATCTGGTAGGAAGGTTTATTGAGAACGGCTATAATGTAGACCTAGCTAGGGTTAGAAGAGACTCTGAACTTCGTTCGGGACGAAGGGGCCGTGGGTTCAAATCCCGCCATCCCGATTTTTCTTCAACCTACTGCTACAGCGCCTATGGGTTAAAGTCAGCTCACCCGCTGGTTCACAGATGGGGATGGCCTGTATCCCCAGTCTGACTCTGAAGCGCCTAACCATGAAGCAATACCTCGTTTTTTTCCTGTGTTTTACGTTGTCATGGTCTGGGGCGATCGCCTGCAGCTCTATCTCCGATAGTAAAGCCTCTAGACCTGATGGGGCCGTCATCCTTACCGTCTCGGCGGCAGCCAGCTTGCAGGATGCTCTCAAGGACATTCAGGTTGTATACCAAGCAGAAGCACCGGAGGCCACAGTTGTCTATAATTTTGGCTCCTCTGGCTCCCTAGCGCAGCAGATTGCCCAAGGCGCACCTGTGGACGTGTTTCTCTCCGCCTCTGTGCCCTGGATGGATAGCCTAGAGGCCAAGGGCGAAATCCTTGAGGAGAGTCGCCGGAATCTGTTGCAAAATGCGATGGTTCTCATTGCACCACAGGATACTGCGATCGCCAGCTTTGAGGACTTGACCACCGATACTGCCCGCAAAATTGCCATGGGCGAACCGGAGAGCGTTCCGGCAGGGGGCTACGCTAAGGAGTTGCTGTCTGCCTTGGGCCTGTTTAAGGCTCTGCAGCCTAAGCTGGTGTTTGCGAAGGATGTACGCCAGGTGCTGTCTTATGTGGAAACGGGAAATGTTGATGCGGGTTTGGTCTATGCCACTGACGCGCAGGTCTCTGAGTCTATTCAGGTCCTTGCCACAGCACCGCCGAATAGCCATGCGCCTATTGTCTACACCATTGCCGTTGTGGAGGATAGCTCTGAAGCGGCAGCGGCTCAGCAATTCCTGGACTTTCTGTCAACTGAAACCGCTGCAGACATTTTTCGAAACTACGGCTTTAGCATGGCAGTGGAACATTAAGCTACCGGGAGCGCTGACGTGGTGCTGAACGGGGTTGACCTACTATGCCGCTCGACCCATCTCCCCTGTGGATTTCCCTCAAGACAGCCCTGACCGCCACGCTGCTTGCCTCAGTTCTAGGCATTGCGGTGGCCTATGGCATGCTGAACTATCGCGACAAGGCCAGAGGTTGGATTGACGGCCTTTTGACGCTTCCCCTCGTGCTCCCACCCACCGTGGTGGGATTTCTGCTGCTGGTGGTTCTGGGCAAAAACGGTCCGGTGGGGCAAGCGCTCAGCCATCTGGGCGTGACGCTGATCTTTACCTGGGCTGCGGCGGTCATTGCAGCGACGGTCGTCGCCTTTCCCCTGGTCTACAAGACAGTTCTGGGCGCGTTTGAGCAAATAGACCCGACCCTAGTCGGCTCTGCCCGCACCCTCGGCGCGTCAGAATGGCGACTCTTCTGGCAGGTCTTGCTGCCTTTGGCTGGGCCCGGCGTTATGGCTGGCGTCATCTTGGCCTTTGCCAGAGCGCTAGGAGAATTTGGCGCCACCTTGATGGTAGGAGGCAGTATTCCGGGCGTAACTCAAACTATTCCCATCACGATCTTCTTTGCTGCTGAAGCAGGGCGGATGCAGGTGGCGCTGGCCTGGGTGCTGCTCATGGTGGGGGTGTCACTGGTGGTGATGGCTGGGGTCAATCGCGGCAGCGGGCGGCGATCGCCCAACCGGACCGATACTCTGACCCAGCAATTTTTCAATGGCGTTTTTTTTGGTAGCTTCAAGAGAAATCTATTTCACTTCTCTGCTGCAGATCCGGGTGGGCTAGAGCGCGAAAGGTCCAGCGCTCTCGGGCCTGAGCACGCGCTTCCCAGCTTAAATCTTGTTGAACCGGCTTTAGTCGCTGACAACAAGACAACCTCTGAGCTGCAGGTCAACATTGAGAAACGGGTGCCGGGGTTTCACCTGCGGGTTCGGTTTCGAGCCGGGAGAGACCCGCTGGGGCTACTGGGGGCATCGGGCTCTGGGAAAAGTATGACTCTGCGGTGCATTGCCGGACTGGACACGCCCTCCAAAGGGCGCATTGTGCTCAACGGACGGGTACTGTTTGATGCCCAAAATCAGATTAATCTGCCGAGCCGCGATCGCAAGGTGGGGCTGGTGTTCCAAAACTACGCTCTGTTTCCTCACCTGACGGTCGCCCAGAATATCGCCTTCGGCATGCCAGCTCCTAAGGCAAAGCGGTTTGACAAGGTAGTCCTCTACCTAGAGCAAATCGGGCTTGCGGGCCTGGGCGATCGCTATCCCCATCAGCTCTCCGGGGGGCAGCAGCAGCGGGTGGCGCTGGCGCGATCGCTAGCCATGCAGCCGGATCTTCTGCTGCTCGATGAACCCCTGTCTGCCCTGGACACCTACCTACGCAGTCAAATCGAACGGCTGCTCATCGAAGTCTTTTCCACCTATGGCGGAGTGGCGCTGTTTATCACCCATAAGCTGGAGGAAGCCTATCGCGTTTGTACAGATATTCTGGTGCTCTCCGAAGGCCAGATATTAGCCCAGGGCCACAAGAAAGACATCTTCTCCCGCCCACCGACCTTCGAGGTGGCTAAGGTCACCGAGTGTAAGAATTTTTCCTTTGCTCACGCCTTAGACCAAACCCAGATTGAAGCCTCTGATTGGGGATGCCCGCTGGAAGTGAACGATCCTATCCCAGCGGAGCTGGCCTATCTGGGCATCCGCGCTCACCACATCAAATTCCCCGAAAAGACAGATCAGAGCAACACGTTTCCCGGCTGGCTCGCTGCAATTAGCGAGACGCAGCATCGCGTTAGCCTTTACATCAAGCTGCATGCGCCCCCAGAACACCCCCAGGATTATCATCTCCAAGCCGAAGTATACCGCGAGCGGTGGAATCGTCTGAGAAGCCGACCATTCCCCTGGAATATTCAGCTTGACCCCGTTCACCTGATAATGATGTCAAGTTGAGCCCGTTCGCATCCCGTGGCAAAGCCATTAGAACGTCCCAAGGGAGGCGGCCAAAGCTATCACTAGACAATGCCCCCAGTGGCAAGCTTGACACTGGGCTGCATGTGGCAAAGGGTCGAGGACTGATGCATTAAGACATTTGCGCGCACAGTTGCTTGTCGAAGTGTACGGTAATCGCCCTTTAGATTAAGGCGATCGCCTCGTCAATTCCTCTAGGATAGAGGGAAATCGCTCTTTGGAGATTACTCGGTTAGCATGGGCCTGCGCGATCGCCTCAATTTGTTTAGTGGCCGGACCCGTTTCGTCGTGTCCCGAATTTTTATTCACCTTGTCGGTCAGGACGCTGCTCCACTGTTGGGTGCGCTCAACCGAGCGGTGCGTGAGGCCGTCGAAGCAGATGGCGATATGCAAGTGTTAGGTGCGCAGCTCGCCCAGGTATGCGATCGCCTGCTTGAATATGAGCTACTTTGGCGATCGGCGGCTAACGAAGGTGATGTCACCTGGGATGAGAGTGTCGCCGGAGACTACGTCAGCGAGCTGTTTACGGATTCGGCGGGGCGCTACGGCAGCACCATAGACAGTGATGCGATAGAAGGCACTACAGACCGCTCGAATGACGACTGGACTGTTCCCATCACCCAAAACGTCGTGGTCATTCTTACGGTTGCCTTTGAAGGAGAAGTACCCGAACTTGAAACCAGCCTTGCCGACGTGGAGGCGCTCAGGGCCGGGCTGAAGGCGCTGGTTGATTTGCACTACCGGGGCAGCCTAAGGGCGGTGCAGATTCACTTTTCCCCCACTCAGCTAGGGGATGAGCTAACGTCAGAGCACCTGATTGAACACTTTCCTGAGCTGATGCCGCTCTAGCCGCCTAATTCAACCACCTAATCTTACTGCCCGTTATCCAGTCGTTTCACCCTGCTATGCTACTCCGCAGACTCTCTCTAACCCTAATGGCGCTGTCTCTCGCATGGACCACAGCCGCCTGCTCTTATACCCAAGACTATCCCACGTCGTCTTCGCAGCCGCCGCAGTCGACCCCTATCTCTACAGCTCCCATCTCGGATGGCACTTACTCCATTCAGCAGGCCACCTACGACGACGCGCTGGGCGAATACACCCTGATGCTGCTGAATACGCCTCCGGGGCAGTCGTTGTTCCGCAGCACTGAGCTTCCCTTGGCCCGGTTGACCGATGAGGAGATCTCGGCAGGTAAGACCAGTGAACTGCGGGTTGAAAATGGACAGCCTGCGCTGTACCTCACCCCCGACTTTCGGATTGAATACGTCCATAACGTCACCGAGACTCAGCCGAACCCCCAGACCGGGCAGGATGAGGTGGTAATTGTGCGCCGGGAGTCAAACTTCTGGACACCGTTTGCCGGGGCGATCGCAGGTCAGGCGATCGGTAGCCTGCTGTTTCGCCCGCAGTACTATATCCCGCCGGTATACCAGCCTGGTGTGGTGCTGTCCGGCTACGGCGGCTATGGCCGCAGCTATAGCGACGCGGTTTCCCGCTATCGCTCTCGCTATAATGCGCCGCCGGTCGCTTACCGGAATCGCCAGTTTCGCTCTAGCGGGCGGCTGCGCTCTACTATTGGTGGGTCGCGTATTCCAAGTCAGAACACCCGCACCACCACGAACCGCCCTTCTGGCAGCGGCGTTGGCAATAGCGACCTGCGCCGCAACAACCACCGGAATCAGCAGGCTCGCCCCTCGAATCGCGGCTTTGGTAGCTCTCGGCGTTCGGCCCCCGGCTCTCGCCCCCGTCCTAGACGACGGTAATTGCCAACTTATAGCGTTGCGCAAGACTGACGTTAGAATACCCGTTAAAGCAGCGCTATCCTACAGATAGTATTGCGCACTTTTCTACTGTGTTCCTCTGTTGGCTATGGCTGCGTATTCTTTCAACAGTCCATCCTCCAGCGGCTTACCCCATGCAGGCTCATCCCATCCTGGTAAGTCTGATCGCGAGCCATCTCGCGCTAGAGCGTCTTACCCTGCGTCGTCTCGTTACGAGAGTCTTGCAGCGGATGCTCCGCTTTCGGTCGCTGGATTGACCCGCTACATTCACGGGCTCATCGAAGAAGATCAGCAGCTCCGGCAGGTTTGGGTCGTCGGAGAAATCTCCAGCGCGAGTCGATATCGCAGCGGCATCTTCTTCACGCTTCAGGATCCCGACGCCGACATGGCTATCAGCGCTGTAGTTTGGAACAACTGCATCAGCCGCCTGGCGGTGATGCCAGAGCCAGGCGAGCAAGTTGTGGTGCTGGGGCAGGTGAGGGTCCACCAGAAGCGAGGCACCTATCAGATCAATGTCTGGCAGGCCTTCCCCGCAGGAGAAGGCCTCCGCGCGCTGCGGTATCGCCAGCTGCGGCAGCGGCTCGCGGCTGAAGGTTTATTTGACCCAGAGCGAAAGCGATCGCTTTCGCCCCACCCCAAGGTTGTCGCAGTGGTCACGTCCCCCCAGGCTGCAGCCTGGGGAGATATTCTACGCACCCTGAGACGGCGATATCCAGGACTGCACATCTTATTCTCCCCAGCCTTGGTGCAAGGGGATCAGGCTCCGGCAGCGATCGTGCAGGCCATTGAGCGGGTCCAAAAAGACCGGCGGGCTGAAGTATTGATCTTGTCTCGGGGCGGGGGGGCAACCGAAGACATGACCTGCTTCAACGACGAACAGGTGGTGCGGGCGATCGCCCAGTGCCCTATTCCGGTTGTCTCGGGGATCGGCCATCAGCGAGATGAGACCCTCGCTGACTTGGTGGCCGATCACTGCGTCCACACTCCGACGGCGGCGGCGGAGCAGGCGGTGCCCAAGCTGTCTGAGGTGGTTGGCGCCCACGATGAGCGAAAAATGGCCCTGCGGCAGGCCGTTAGCGCTTACATGCTGAGCTACAGCGCTCAGCTTCAGCAACTGCGATCGCAGCTTCACTATCTGCAGCCCAGCCAGCGTCTACAGCGCGAGCAGCGCACCATCAGTCGCCAGCGTCTTATCCTGCTTCAGGCCACCGCCTTACGCTTGCAGGACGCTGAGCATCAGTGTCAGATGCTGTCCCAAAAGCTATCATCCCTTGACCCCAACACAGTGCTACGTCGCGGCTATGCGCTGCTGCGCGGCGACAGTGGCACGCTCATTCGCTCGGCGGGCGACCTCACGCCGGGGCAGACCCTCCAGGTGCAGCTTGCCGAAGGCAGCGCCGAAGTGGAGGTACTCGACGTCAGCACAGAAGGCGATCGCCCTCTGTCGCCAAATGACCCCAGTCCGCATACCACTCAAACCAACCTAGAGCCATGACTGAGCCAGAATATTCAAGCCCCTCACCCCAGTCCGCGCCCTCCCACCCCACAGCAGACCCTGACTGGAACTACGAAGCCACGGTCGCTGAGGTGGAACGTATCATTCATCAGATTGAAGCCGGAGAATTAGAGTTGGCCGATGTGTTTGGCCAGTTCTCTGCTGCGGTGGAGCGTCTGCAGCAGTGTGAAGCGTTCCTAGGCTATCACCGTCAGCAGGTGGATGTGCTCATCGAAACCCTCGACGGGACGTAGCTATTGGGTTTGCCCAGCTGCTCAGGAGCGTTGAATGCGCTCAAAACCCCGGCGATTCACAGGCAACTGGGCGCGTAGATGCCCTGAATTGGAACGTTTGTCGTAGAGACCTAAAGCGTTGCGAAGCCGAAGGTGACGTTGAACTCTCGGCACCAGATCACGGCTGACGCAAAGTCTTCTACAGAGATACCTTCTGGAATTTCGTAGCGCTGGCTACCTTCCGTGGACTTCAGCACCCCTAAGTTAACAAACTGGCTAGAATCGTAGCCTTGGGGAACGGCTTCTTTATGGAGCAGCACAAATAGATCGGGGCCATCATCAGACTGGAATGCGTCATCAAACTCCAAATAGCGCTTGCCGCCTACTTCAACAACAGTTGCGGTGCCCAGGGTAGGGTGATCGACGCCTTGAAAAGCCCCGGATTGGGAGGTGGCAACAGCAGCGCCAGCACAGGGGTTGGCTGCACAAGGGTTGGCTGCACAGGGATTTGCGGCGCAGGGATTCGCAGCGCAGGGATTCGCGGCGCAGGGGTTGGCTGCACAAGGGTTAACAGAGGCACAAGGATTGGCTTGAGCGGGCTGAACGTCGGCAACAAGGGCAACTGCACCGAAGGACAGAGCAGACGAAATAACTAGCGCGGTGAGATAAGTGAGCTTCATTAGACCTGTTTCCTCAAGTAAGTTTGGGGTAGCACGCGGCTACAGGTCTTAGTAAACTCCCGCTGTCTGAGTTTGCAGTGAGCTAGAGACGCGTAGTTGATAAACTCTAGCTGAACCTCAGATCAGGTTATGCGATTTGGGAGAGCCTGAAAACGCCCACCTCGGGCCCGGTTTACTGCGCTAGCCCGGCTGCCTTATTGAAAACCCGGCGCGCCTCGCAACCTTCGGGACAGCTTCTGCTCCACTTTTGTCATCAGCGAAAACGGAAAGCCGGCTTCTCGGTACAAGTGCAGCGGAATCTTTTCTTCAATCTCGGCGTGGAGCTGCGGCAGCTCGCTCCAATGGCGCCCGCACTGCAGGTGATGGGCGGTGTGGTATCCCAAATTGCAGGTAAAGAAGTTGTACCAGCGATCGGTGATATTGTAGGTCGCCTGGTAGGGATCGGGGTGGTCAAGGCCCGCGTGGTGATAGTAGGTTTCGTGGGCGGTCATAAATAGCAGCACGACCATCGGAATCACAAACACAACTAGCGTGTTGAGCCAATTAATCCAGGCAAGTACGCCCAAAACCAGGAGCGTCAGCAGAATGTTTTGAACGAGCCGGCTGCGAGACTTTGGATAACGCCCGCCGACCTTCAGCGCTTTAGGGTAAGCCATGAGCGCCACCTTGAAGGTATATTCCAGCCGGGACATGCGCTTGCCGCTGCGTCTCTGCCAAGCCGACTCGTCCTTGGATTGATCCAAATAGTTGAGGTGGTGACCGAGGGTATGGTGCAGCACCCAGGCCTCTCCAACAATGCCGGTGTGCAGCCCCATGGCAAGCTCAATTAGGCGGTTGGCCCAGGGGACCGTGAAAAACTTTAGGTGCTGGTGGTGGTGGTTCCAGCTACAGATCCACCCTTTTATGTTGAGGCTGGCGATCGCCCAGACGATAGGAATTAATGGGGACGGGCTCAGTAAAATCGTGACGAGGTCGGCTCCTAAAACCAGCAGAATAACTGCGATAGGATAATAATCAATCTTTTTTCTAACAAACATCTTCGCGTCAATAGGCGGGCAGGACTCCACATCAAAGAATTTCCGCTGTGAGCCTGCTCAATTCTACAGGGTTATTTGCGTTGTGGCCTTTGACCTGCGGCCTTAACCCAAAATTTACGGAAGCGGCGATCGCCAGCCTGACTAGAGTCCTGGCGTCTCAAAGGAAAGCCAGGACTCCGCTTTCGCCTTAGCGGCGGGGAATGCGCTTTGTGAGGACACGCATGATCTCTTTCGGATCATCTACCTGGATGCGGGTGGCAAGCATTGGAATGGGCCGAGACCAGTCGCCGGGCTCGGCATAGCCGTAGTGATGCATCGCGTGGATGTGGTTGGTCACCGCATCGGGCACACCGATAGCGATGACGCGCAGCTCGTGGTGGCCACCATCAGCTGGGGCGCCTTCAGAGGGAAGCGGTACTGATGGCCACGGCAAAGCTTCCCAACCCGGATCGGGTTGGCTAAAGTCGGGAATATAGGTCATGCAGACTCCTGTAATTGATTACATTCGCCCTATCGCTCCGGATAGGGCTGCTAGCTAACGAATACGATTATTCGCATGCCTATATTTTGCACGCTAAACGGACTCTGGTCAAGCGGGTTGACCTTAAATTTATCCTTCTTCGTGTAGGGCAGGAAAATCAGCCTGCTTGGCCACCAGCCCTAGAAATTTTGTCATGGCGCGATCGGGGTCGTAGACGCCGTTCTCCCATTCGCTGACGGTTTGTCGGCGGACGCCAAGCTCCTGAGCAAATTTAGCTTGGGTCAATCCCATGTGCTTTCGAAGGGCTCTGACAGCATCCCGCCGCCAAATGACTGCACCATCTGCCCGCTCGATGTTGTATTCGGTCTGAAACTCACCGAAGGTGACGGTTTGCTGCTCGAGGTCGACTGCTTCAATCTGATAGCCTGCATTGATCCAGGCTTTGGCCTGCAGGGCACTGGCGCTATCGCGGTTGCTCCACCAATTTTTCTTATGCAACGCTGAGGTCGGCAGCGGGCCGCCAAGCAGTGCTTCGATTTCAGCAAAAGTTAGCGTCACTTTTTGAGGGCGACAGCCCTGCAGGTGCTCAAATAAGGGATAGTACTTGCTGCCAGCTTTAATCGTCATACTGAGTTAACTGAAGGAACGCGGCGTGGAAAGCGCCGCTTCTGTATACCACATAAGGGGGCCGTAGTTGCGATTGTCGTTCCGACGAATATTCTTATCGTAGGCGATCGCTTGCCATCTTTAGCATAGGCGCGTCGTTCTCCTTACTAGTTCCCGACTGGCATAGAGGCGATTGCAGCCCGAAAAATTCACATCCGCTTTGGGGGGGCGCGTTTCAGCTTACGCCAAGATTATAAGATTGGTTGCAACCGCTAATAGAATTGGCAAAATGGTAGTACAATCGAACTGTACAACTTAAGTACTGCGCCAGATCTTGCCCGCGTACCAGAGCTTGCCTGCATACTTTGTCAATCTGTTTGCCGACCTGTAATTTACCTTAATCAACCCGTCGCACAATTAACCCACAGCAAAAGGAGGGCGCTATGCAATTGAGTCCATACCTGTATTTTGACGGTAGCTGCGAAGCTGCATTTAAGTTCTACGAGCAGTGCCTAGGCGGTAAGCTCGAGTTCACCTTTCCCTACAAAGGGTCGCCCATGGAGGCAGAGGTGCCCGCTGACTGGCACAACAAGATAATGCATGCCGAATTTAAGCTGGGCGATCGCATCTTGATGGGGGCTGACGCCATGCCTGGGCAGTACGAAGTCCCCCAGGGCACTTCCATCATGCTTGCCATCGACGACGTGGAAGAGGCGGAGCGCACCTTCGAGGCGCTAGCGCAAAACGGAACCGTACAAATGGCCATTCAGGAGACCTTTTGGGCAGCCCGGTTCGGCGTGCTCGTCGACCAGTTTGGCGTTCCCTGGATGATCAACTGCGATCGCCCCGGTGAGAGTTCGTAATGCGTTTGCCTTTCCCCAACGCACAGAAAACGCGGTTTAATGAGAAGAGGGCTTAACATTACTTAACCACAACTCACGCAACTGCAATGGCTAGAGACTTACGGGGTTTTCTGAAGCAGCTAGAAGAGCGCGATCGCCTGCGCCGCATCACCGTCCCAGTGGACCCGGACCTGGAAATGGCAGAAATTTCCAACCGGGTGCTGAGGGCCGGAGGACCGGCACTGCTGTTTGAAAACGTGGTGGGTTCGCCCTATAAGGTGGCCATTAACACTGTGGGTACCGTGGAGCGGGCCTGCTGGGCCATGAATATGGAGCGCCCCGAGGAGCTGGAGACCTTGGGCAAAAAGCTGGGCATGCTGCAGCAGCCAAAGCCTCCAAAAAAAATCTCCCAAGCTGTGGAGTTTGGCAAGGTGCTGTTTGACGTGGTGAAAGCCAAGCCGGGGCGTGACCTGCTGCCCCCCTGCCACCAGGTAGTGGTCAAGGACGACTTGGACCTGAACCAAATTCCCATGATTCGCCCCTATCCCGGCGACGCGGGCAAGATTATTACCCTGGGTCTCGTCATCACCAAAGATGTTGAGACCGGCACCCCCAACGTAGGGGTATACCGGCTGCAGCTCCAGTCGAGAACTACCATGACCGTACACTGGCTCTCCGTGCGGGGCGGGGCGCGGCACCTACGCAAGGCGGCGGAGCGGGGCAAAAAGCTGGAGGTGGCGATCGCCCTCGGCGTAGACCCGCTGATCATCATGGCGGCAGCCACTCCCATTCCGGTGGACCTGTCGGAGTGGCTGTTTGCGGGGCTGTACGGCGGCAGCGGCGTGAATTTGGCCAAGTGCAAGACCGTAGACCTAGAGGTGCCTGCTGACTCGGAGTTCGTGCTGGAAGGCACCATAACCCCTGGCGAGGTGCTGCCGGATGGCCCCTTTGGGGACCACATGGGCTACTACGGCGGCGTTGAGGATTCGCCCCTAGTGCGCTTCCACTGCATGACCCACCGCCGCAACCCTATCTATCTCACCACCTTTAGCGGGCGCCCTCCCAAGGAAGAGGCAATTATGGCGATCGCCCTTAACCGCATCTACACCCCCATTCTGCGGCAGCAGGTGTCGGAGATTGTGGACTTCTTTTTGCCTATGGAGGCGCTAAGCTACAAGGCGGCCATCATTTCCATCGATAAGGCCTATCCCGGCCAGGCGCGTCGGGCAGCCCTGGCCTTCTGGAGCGCTCTCCCACAGTTCACCTACACCAAGTTTGTGATTGTGGTGGATAAAGACATCAACATCCGCGACCCCCGCCAGGTAGTGTGGGCCATCACTTCTAAGGTGGACCCGGTGCGGGACGTGTTCATTTTGCCGGAGACGCCGTTTGATACCCTGGATTTTGCCAGTGAAAAGGTGGGGCTGGGGGGACGGATGGGCATCGACGCGACGACGAAGGTGGCGCCGGAAACCGACCACCCCTGGGGCAAGGCGCTGGCTTCTGACCCGGCGATGGCGGAGCGGGTGAGTCAACGGTGGGCAGAGTATGGCCTGGGGGAGCTGAGCGCTGCGGTGGACCCGAATTTGTTTGGGTATGAGGTGCGGTAGGGATTTAGGGCGCTTGTGGACGTCTCAAATATCGCGACTTCCGTTTCAACCCACATTCCGCACTTTAGATCGGCACATGAGGAATAAGGCGGTAGTTCAGCAGAGCAAGTAGTAGGACTGAGAGGCAGAGCCGAGGAAACGCAGAATGAGCCTGTGATTGCCATTGAGACCCACCACCTGCTTTTGCC
>JBHJHJ010000248.1:0-3849 GCA_050330955.1 Elainellaceae cyanobacterium
CCCCAGTAGCACTTTCGAGAAGCCGCACTTGGTCACGTAGTCCCGCACCCCCAACACCAGCGCCCCCCACAGCTCCGCCGCGTCGCTGTTGTTCAAAGGGGAAATCGGGCCGAGTTTTAATGCCCCAGCCGGAGCGTCAAATTCGGCAACGAAAAAGTCTGAATCAAAGGCCTTGGCCCGACACACGATGCCCCCAGGGTTGACTCCCACGCTACTGCCGTCAAAGATCAAATCGTCATTGCCGCCCACCTGGTTGACGTAGAGGACAGGAACGCCATACCGCGCCGCTGAACTACTCAGCATCTCCTCCCGCAGCCGCTGCTTTCCCAAGCTGTAGGGCGACCCCGACACATTCAAAATAAGCTGCGCCCCTTGGTTGACTAGGTCAGTTAAAGGGTTGACCCTGTAGCTGCGCCGCCCCCAGAATGCTTCGTCGTTCCACACGTCTTCGCAGATGGTAATGCCCAGCTTGACGCCGCCGATTTCCAGTAGGTTATCCCCAGGACCAGGGGCAAAGTAGCGCTTGTCGTCGAATACGTCGTAGGTGGGCAGCAGGCGCTTGTGGAACTGGGCCTGATTCTGGCCGTTGTGCAGCAGCGCCAGGCTGTTGAACAGCGGTTTTTCTCCCTGCTCATTGGCTCTGGGGTTGGGCTGGGCGTAGCCCACCAGCGCGAATAGCTCGGTCGGAAGCTGGGCGGCTAGAGCCTCTACCTGACGGGCCATAGCCGCAATGAACCCCGGTCGCAGCAGCAGGTCTCGGGGCGGGTAGCCGGAAATTGACATCTCTGGGGTGAGCAGCAGTTGGGCCCCCTCCCCTGCCGCCCGCTGCGCCGCCGCCGCAATTTTTTCTGCGTTGCCCGGCAGGTCGCCAATGATGGGGTTGAGCTGAGCGATCGCAATTTTCATAGGGTTCAAGTTTAAATAGGTTGGTCCGTGGGCTACCTTGGCGACTAGACAAACACCAGCGGCTTATCTTTAAAGGGGGCAAACTTTTCCGAATCAAACCGATAGAGGCTGGCGGGTCGCCCTGCCCCACGGGAGGCCTTAGCGCCGGTATCGGTCAAAAAGCCCAGCTTCAGCAGCCGGGCGCGGAAGTTGGAGTAGTCTGAAAATTGATCCCCCAGCACGATGCAGTAGAGCTGGTAAAGGTCGCCCAGGGTAAAGGTTTCCGGCAGCACGTCAAAGGCAATGGGGCTGTATTCCAGCTTGTTGCGCAGGCGGCGGTAGCCGTAGCGGAGAATTTCACCGTGGTCAAAGGCCAGGGGAGGCACCTGATCGAAGGGATGCCACGCGGTATGGCTGCCTGCGATCGCCCCAGTTGAATCGGCGTCGACCAGCTCAGCCTCCGCAAACCGCACCAGGGCGAAATAGCTCACCGACAGGTACCGGGCGCCCGACTCCCGCTCTCTAGGGTCGCGGTTGGGGCCACCGAAGGTGTAGAGCTGCTCTAAATAGAGGTTGTCAACCCGAATCTTCTCCGACAGCACCCGGTAGGCCGCCGCTTCTAGGGACTCCCCCACCAGCACCAGCGCACCGGGTAAGCTCCAGCCGCCGTCGCAGGGGGCCGCCTCACGGGTCACCAACAGCACCAGCAGACGCCCTGCCGCGGCATCCACGGAGAAAATGCCGCTCTCGACGCTGACCACGACCTCTGCTCGCCTCAGGTCAAGTTGGGAACGTCCTGGCATGTGTACAAGTGCTCTCGATGAATATAGGCCTTTACTGGCGGCGTGATCACCGTTAAGTCTCCCTCATTGCGGTAGGCCGAGGAGGATACCGGCAGCCCCGTCAAGTCCGCCACCTCCACTTGGGCCTCCATTTGACGAAGGCGGGCCAGCGCAGTGGGATGAACGGGGTAGCCTGGACGAGGCACCACCAGCAGCTTTACTTGGCTCAGCAGTTCATCCACGCGGTACCAGGTGGGGAGCTGCTCTAGCAGGTCTGACCCCACCACAAGGGTAAAGCTTGCCTCGGGGTAGCGCTGCTGCGATCGCTGCACGGTGAACAGCGTCTTGGGATGGCTCAGGGCCTGGTCGCAGTGGATATTGGCGCGGTGGGGCTCGATGTCGTCGATCAGGAGCTGCAGCATGGAGGCCCGATGCTCGATGGGGGTTTGGTGCTGCTTAAAGGGATTGTCGGAGGCCCACACCAGCACCCGGTCAAACTGGTAGGAGAGCCAGTTGAGGATCTGCTGGTGCCCCGCCGTGGGGGGGTCAGCGCTAGTGACAAATAGAGCAATTGAAGTCATGGGGTAGAGGCGGTGATGGGGCAGTGATGGGGATGGAAGGGCAGTGGACTTGAATTAAAAGCAGGACACCCTGAGATTCAGATAGCTTGACAGAACTTACGCAAGAGAGATTGTGCTGCTAGACTTGCCCGAGCTACCCCCCTTAAAGTCCCCCTTACCAAGGGGGACGCCGGAGGCGGGGGTCTTTCCAAAACTGACAAACTCTCATCTTTAGTAAGTCCTATTTGAATTAAGTGTACAGAGCGCTTATCCGCGCCTGAGTACGCTGCGCCATAGCCTGCAGAGCATCCGAGATTTTAGGAGACGGACTCGGATTGTTAAGTTCGCGCACTTGCGAGGGGAGCGATCGCAGGGTTTGTCGGGTGCGGGCGGCAATCTGGTCAAGAGCGTCAGACTGGAGGCGCTTTCCGCCGTGCATGACGCATTCCAGCAGCGGCGTCTCTCCCGGTTCGCAGGGTTCGTCCATTAGCCCTAGCCGGTCCTGCTGCATTTGCCCCTGAGGGTCGACTCGCCGAAAAATCTGCTTCCGTCCCGGCCACATGCCCTTCCCAGTGGACCCTTTCATCACCGGAATGCCGTCGATCTCCACCAGCTTATAGACCCCATTCACCGGCTGCCCCGTCACCAGCTTCGTGCCCACGCCGAAGCCGTCGATTTCGGCCCCGGCCTGCTTCAGCCGCGCAATCTCCTGGGCATCTAAATCGCCGCTAGCCACAATCGCCACATTAGGCAGTCGCGATCGCACCGCCTGGGAGAGTTCCACCAAATCCCCCGAGTCCAGGCGCACTGCCTTAATCTCCAGCCCCGCCTGAGCGCGAGCGGCCAGTCGTTCCACGGCTTCTAGGGTGTCGTAGGTGTCGATTAAGAGCGCCGACTCTGGAAAGTACTTGAGGAAAGCCGTAAACGCCGCATCCTCCTCTTCTCTAAGGGCGGAAATTGCCATCACCAAGGCGTGGGCCATGGTGCCGCTGGGCTTTTGACCCAGCTTCAGAGCGGCCAGCACGTTGGAGGTGGCGTCCATGCCCCCTGCGATCGCCGCCCTGGCCGCCCAAATCGAGGCCTGGGGGCTAAAGGCGCGGCGGCTGCCGAATTCTAGCAGCGTCCCCGATTCCCCAACCACGTCCCGCATTTGGGCGGCACGGGTGGCCACTAGGGTTTGGTAGTTGATGCTGTTGAGCAGGTAGGTCTCCACAATTTGAGCTTGCCAGAGGGGGGCTTCAACCCGCAGCAGGGGTTCATGGGGGAAGATGGCGGTCCCCTCTGGCACGGCCCACAGGTCTCCAGTAAACTGGGCCTGCTTCAGCAAAGACCAAAACGCCTCCGGGGCCTGGGCAAAGATACCGGTCTCTTGGAGCTGCTGGAGCTGCTCTGGGCTGAAGTGGAAGTGGGTCAGATAATCGAGCACCTGCTCTAGCCCGGCCGCAATCAGATAGCCAAACCCCTCCGGCAGGCGGCGCACAAACACCTCAAAGCTAGCGGGCCGCTGGTGAATCTGCTCGCCGACGTAGCAGGCCGCCATGGTGAGCTCGTACAGGTCGGTGAGCAAGCCGTAGTCTGCGGGAGAGAGGGTGAGAGAAGCGTCCATAGCTGCCGCAGTACTC
>JBHJHJ010000249.1:0-6668 GCA_050330955.1 Elainellaceae cyanobacterium
GATGGCTGATTGCGTATCTGCGCTGAGACTCCCTAGTTCACGACGAATCATAGACTGTCGTAGGGTAATGAGATGATCGAGCCGAATAATCGAAGGCTTGAGCAGGCCACTGGTCGTAAAATCAGGATGGTTGCTGTCTAATCGTATGTCTGTTTCTAAGGAGGACTTCTCTACTCGGCTGGTGACCAATGCGAAAATGACATGTCGATAGCTGCCGATGGAATTGGTGAGACAGTAAGCAGGTCGAACCTTACTTGAAGATAAATCGTCAAATGGAAACTGAATTAAAACGACTTTACCCTTCATAATTTATGGGTTGTCCATCGTTGAGGGTATAGATATCTTCTTCAGTATCCTCTAGGAATGAAAAGGAAGGATTCGTTGCAGCGGCTCTGAGCCAGACTTGCTCCGTGATAGCGTCCTCGTTCTCGGTGAGCAGCACGATGACGCGGACGCGCTGAGCTTTAGCGTCGCTGAGCGGCTGGTCGAGCTGAAGGTAACCTTGACTATCGATGATTCCAGTGGCTTCAATTGCTTGCGTCATGATGTCTTTGGGAGAATCGGCGTCCCTTTATGTTAGGCGATCTTCTCTCGGAGCAATCATTCAAAGGGTTACCAACCTCTTGTGCGTGGAGACGCCGCTATGATCGGCTTCTCCGATCGCCGAAGCAACAACGAGAATCATAGACTTTTTCATAGCGCGACTCGGCCTGTACGAAGCCTGCGCTCACATACAGCCCTAGTCAAAGCCGCCCCGGTTCCCGTAGCGTACCGTCTTGAAACTGACGGCATTGGCATAGTGATTATACAAGGTGTAGGTCGCCTTCCCCGGTTCACTGCCCACGCTGCCCACGTCCACCACTTGGCGATCGCGCACGGTCTGGGTCGTGGTTTGCGCCGGGGCATCCAGCGTGGTCACGGTGGAGGTCACTGCCCCTGCTGGAATCTGCAGGTGAAACGCCTGCCCTGAGCGCCCGCAGAACAGCGTGTTGGCCTCTGCCCGCAGCAGTCTGTCTAAGAGCTGCATCGGCGGCGTTTCTGGGGTCAAGAGGTCACCGCATCCCACCGTACTGCCGTGAATCAGCAGACAGTCCAGCTCAAAAAAGCCAAAATCCAACGACCGAAGCCACTGCACCGTCTGCCGTGGCACCGCTTTCCAAAGCTGCTTCACCCCATCCGGACCCACCTGCTCCAGCAGCTCAGTGGCTTCCGGGTCGCTGCCCAGGCCGTGTAAGTTAAAGCACTGCTCTTCCCACCAGCCCATACAAACCTGGGGCTGGTGCTCGCCCCGCTTGGGCTGGCGCACCCGCTGCACCAGCGCCTCGCACTGCGGATGAAGGCCCACCAAGTCCCCCAAAATATACAGCGCTTCTACCTGACAGCGCTGTCGCCTGAGATCGGTGAGCACCGCTTCATAGGCAGAGAGATTGCCGTTGATACCAGAGAGAATTGCCCAGTGGGTCATCGTTCACACACATGGGTGGGGTCGTCGGCTTTTTCGGCGAATTCTAGGCCGCGCGCGAGCCGCCAGGCGAAGATAGCCGGTAAGCCTTTCTGGACAATGGCGTCGCAGGTTTTGGCATAGTCATACTCCACTTCGCGGAGTTTAACCGCCTGGGTGTCGGTGTCGTAGATGACGTAGGTGGCGTTGGGGCGACCATGGCGGGGTTCGCCGACGGAACCGGCGTTTATGATGCGCTTGAGGGAGGTAATGGCCACGGGGGATTGGGCGACGGAGGATTGCACGGTGGGAGCTTGGGCCGGCGAGTGCGCGGGCTGCAGGACCTTCAGGGTGATGTGGCTATCGTCCAGGTGGCGCTGGTAGGGGACGTGGGTGTGCCCGCAAAACAAGGTGTCAGCGCCGGTAGCCATCACCCGCTCCAGGGCGATGAAGGCGCTGGTGTCGGGCAGCAGGTATTCGTGCTGACTGTGGGGACTGCCGTGCACAAAGCACAGATTATCCTGGCGCAGGGCCAGGGGCAGGCCAGCCAGATAGGTGCGGGTCTCGGGGGTGACTTCTCGGTTGGTCCACTCGTGGGCCAGGTGACCCCGGGTTTCCGCCAGCAGAGAAGGGTAGCTGCAGTCGCAGGCGTTTAGCCCTTCGACAATATCTTCATCCCAGCAGCCCTGACAGGTGGGAATCTCTAGTTCGCGGATGCGGGCGACGACTTCGTTAGGGTAGGGCCCGTAGCCCACTAGGTCCCCCAGGCAGTAGATCTGATCAACGGACTGCTGGTCGATATCTTTGAGGACAGCTTCCAAGGCTCCTAGGTTGCCGTGGATGCAGGACAGGACGGCGATGTTCATGCGACCTCTAGTGGTTGGGATGCTTGCAAGGATGCTTGGTGCGAGGCCAGGAGCGAATCAGATAGGTAGCAGGCTTTGATTGTAGCGGCGATCGCCTCTTCATCCAGGTTTTGCCCCACCACTTCAAGGCCGCTGAAGCGCTGGGGACGGCCCTGCAGCCACGGCGGCAGATTGAGGTTGGTGTAGGCGCTCTCCGGCAGGCCGCCAACAAAATCAAAATGGAACGCATGCCCATCGGCCAGCTCAAAAATCCCTTTGGCGCGGTGTACCTCACCGTAGGCCCCCTGGGTCAGCTCCTGCCAGAAGGTATCCAAGCTAGGTGGGTCAAACACCTGGCCGCTCAGGGGTGCCCGCCAGAGTTGGGCTGACTGTAGGGCAACCGTGGAGGGGCTGCCTTGAACCACCTCATCGGCCCCATTGGCCCATTGCTGCCAACTCGCATCCTGATTGTTGCCCCCCACCAATGCTATCCGGCGGTGGGGCAAAGCCTCTAAAAACGGGATGTCTGTTTCTAGCTGGGAGCCCAGCTCCAAGTAGACCGGGACGCCAGCAGCTAGCCGCTGCAGCAGCTCCGCCCCGGACTGGTCCTGCAAGATTTCAGCCTGGGGAAATTGCGCTGCCACCCGGGTCGCATCAATGGGCACCGCGCCGGCTCCCAAGGCGATATAGCCCACTGGGGCGGAGGTTTGAGCAAGCTCCTGGCAAATCCAGGTTGTTTTGCCTGCACCGCAGGGACCGGCGACGACAATGAGCATAGGCTTGTAGAATATGAACGATAATCATTATCACACCGCTCACCCTATTCGACAACCTAAGTCCATGACTCAGTCCGAGACCGATATTGCGGTCATTGGCGCGGGGCCACAGGCACTCACGCTTGTCACTCACCTGCTGCAGAAGAAAGCGAAGCTCCGCGATCGCATCCGGGTGTTTGACCCCAGCGGCACCTGGATGACCCAGTGGCAGCAGCAGTTTGCAGCCCAGGAAATTGCAGAGCTGCGATCGCCCGCCGTCCATCATCCCGACCCAAATTCCCACGCGCTGCGAACCTTTGCAGAAGGCCGCTTCCACGAACTGCACCCCCCCTACGACCGCCCCGGTACCCAGCTTTTCTACGATTTTTGCCAGGCCCTAATTCACAGATGGCAGCTGCAGGATGCGGTCATTCCTGCCCAGGTGACTCGCCTGGAACCGCTGGAAAAAAGTCCGTCCCGGTTTCGGTTGACCCTGAGCAATGGCGACAAGGTACAGGCGCGGCGGGTGGTGTTAGCCACAGGCGGCGGCCAGCCCGCTTATCCAGATTGGGTCCGTCATATTGACTCCTCCTATCCAGCAGAGCGGCTGCGTCACGCCAGTCAGGTCAAGCTGTCCGCGCTGCCGTCCCTTGCTGGAGAGACCGTGCTGATTGTCGGCAGCGGGCTCACCAGCGGGCACCTCGCGGTTGGGGCTGCGGGGCGCGGAGCCCATGTGGTGATGATGGCGCGCCGCACCTTCCAAGAAAAGCTGTTTGACGCTGACCCAGGGTGGCTGGGGCCAAAGTATCTGAAGGGGTTCCAAGCCGAGCCGGATATGCAGGCCCGCTGGCAAATGGTGCAGCAGGCCCGTAATGGCGGCTCGCTCACCCCTACCATCATGACCCGCCTGCGTAGACTAGAGCATCAGGGGCAGGTCACCTTTTACGAGCACTGCCAGATCGCCGAGGCCCAATGGCACCAGAATGCCTGGAACGTATGCTGCGATAATCACGCAGTGCACACCTGCATTGCGCATCAACCCATTCACCGCATCTGGCTCGCCACCGGATCTACGCTCAACATCAATACGCATCCTCTTTTGAAAGACGTTTTAGAGGCGTATCCCATTGAAACCACTGGCGGTTTGCCCTTGCTAGACGAGCACCTGCGCTGGCCAGGCTGTGAATTGTTTTTGATGGGGCCCTGGGCGGCATTACAAGTCGGCCCAGTGGCCCGCAACTTATTCGGGGGGAAGTTGGCGTCCAAGCGAATCGTGCCTGCCCTCACAAAGGCGAGCTTATCGTTTGCTTGAATCTAGCGCTTAAATTTGGCTCTGCGCTGAGAACGCAACCCTTACGACATAATGAGCCCATGTAGCCTGGAGGTCTCTAGTGAGCCACGCCAAACCCAAAGACGTTTGCCAGACTCGGTGCTTCAACACCGAGCTTGTTGCGCAGGCTCAAAACGATCTCCCTGGCGAAGATATCCTGGAAACCGCTCAAATCATTTTTGGGGCGTTGGCGGACCAGTCGCGCCTCAAAATTCTCTACGCCCTCAGCCAGGGCCAAGAGCTCTGCGTTTGCGACATCGCCACCCTGCTGGCGGTTAAGGTGGCAACCGCATCCCATCACCTCCGCAAGCTGCGGGATCTAAAGATTCTCAAATATCGCAACGACGGCAAGCTGGCCTACTATTCTTTGCGCGACCAGCGGGTTGCTGACATCCTGCACTATGGGTTGAGGCAGATAACAAGAGAGACGGCTCAAGTTTAGTCGCTCTAGCCCTCATTCAAACCAACATCATAATGAGCTACCCTATATTCAAACATTCTTTTGAGCGTTTGGGTGAGGGACATGACCGATCACTGCTGTCAACATAAAGAAGCGGCGCTAGTAAAGCTGAAACAGCGGCAGGCTAGGGTACTCTGGATCGTCCTGGCCATCAATCTGGTCATGTTTGTGGTGGAATTTGGGGCGGGTGTACGGGCAGAGTCTCTCTCGCTAACTGGGGATTCGCTGGATATGCTGGGAGACGCTTTGGTTTACGGCACCAGCCTCTACGTCATTCATCGCAGCGCTAAGGCTCAAGCTGGGGCCGCTCTGCTGAAGGGGGTGATTATGTTTGGGTTTGCGATCGCCGTTTTTGCCCGAGCTGTTTACCAGTTTGTGACAGGGGCCGCACCCACAGCAGAGCTGATGGGCGTTGTTGGCTTGCTGGCGCTGGCGGCCAACCTGGTCTGCCTGCTATTGCTCACTCGCCACCGCCGAGACAATTTGAACATGTCTTCAGTTTGGCTCTGCTCCCGCAATGACATCATTGCCAACACATCGGTTTTGGTTGCGGCAGGACTGGTGCTGCTGACCCAGTCTGCTATCCCGGATTTACTGGTAGGGCTATTGCTCACTGTTGTTTTCGCCCGCTCTGCTGGAACGGTCTTGTCGCAATCCTGGCGGGCGATCGCCTGATGTCCTGGCATGGCAATTGAATCCGTTTACTAAACCTCGTTTAGGTTGGGAAGTGGAGTTTCCCTCCCCCGGGGGGGGAACTCCACTTCCCAAAATGGTTTTGGTTTATACGAGTGAACTTCGCCAAACGCTGCCATTGCAATGCCGATGCGCTATCGTTGATGCGTCATTTTCATTTCAAACCTCCATGTCCATTCGCAAACTGCTCAGATTTGCCTTAGTCGGTCTGCTGGTTGTGCTGGCGGGGACGGCTCGCTTTGCGCCCTCAGCCGCTCAGCGCGCACCTGGTCTTTGAACACGGCGCTGCTGTTTCCTCAGGCTCTAGACGCAGCGGTGATCTACTACGGCGGCGGCATTACGACCGAACGCGATCGCCTCCAGACCCTAGAGATGCCGATTCAGGGTCACTTTGGCATGCTCGACAGCAGTCCTTCACCTGAGACAGCGCGGGAGTTTGAAGCAGTGCTGACGGAATTGGGCAAGTCGGTGGAGGTCTACCTCTACGATGGGGCGGACCACGCGTTTGCCAACCCCTCCGGCACGCGCTACAACCCTGAGGCGGCGGAACTGGCCTGGGAGCGCACTACGGCATTCTTGGAAGAGCACCTACAGTAGCAGCGATCGCGGTAGCCTTGTAATAAGCTAAGGCTCAATAGGTGTTTTGGGGAGGTGGGCTACGGGAGGGCTCTCAAGCAGCGCAATACGCTGTAAATTAGTTTTTGGCGGATAGTTTTTTGCTGCTTGCGGCGCAAAGAAAACGACCGTTTGATTAGATATCGGACGCAACAGCTCTGCATAGGCTCTGGGCAGTACAGATAGACTATCTGTCTTACTTAGTTGTGGCTCCGGGGCAACTATGCTGAGCAATCTAGCGACCGAGGTAACCGGCAAACCCGAAGAGGTTCTCCTGTGGACCAAAAGGTCCGCCTAATGACTCAAGGCAAGCGCCTTCAAGCTCGTCAGCAGTTAGTACTAATGCGCTCAAAGCAAGACCTGAAATAAGGCGAGCATCTAGCTAGCTTGTTTGAACAGCAAAGGCCCTAGCCTACACGATAGAGCTGGGGCCTTTGCTTATATCAAATCCGGTTAGTTAATCACAATCAGGCTACGGCCTCTAACCACCAGTAGAATCCCGTCAGCCCTCGAACAAAATCCTGACGCT
>JBHJHJ010000250.1:0-3348 GCA_050330955.1 Elainellaceae cyanobacterium
CCCGGGCCATAGGGAAGCTGGCTCGCCAGCCAGCGATCCACCAACGGACGGCACAGCGTCAGCAGACAGGCCTCATTGGGGGATTTGACGACGCGCAGGCCCCGCGCCTGACGTAAAAATCGCTCAGACAAATAGACAATGGCGTCATCTAAGGTGGCCGAGGGCAGCTTGAAGGTAACTTTTAGAGATTTGGATGACATACCGCAGACGGTTGCGAGGGTCGCCTACGTCTGGATGATAACGCGTCGCTGGTAGCGCGTCACTGAGGTTGCTACTCCCATCGCAGGCCTAATTCTCTTCGTCGCTTTAAGCCTTTGGTCTCGGTTTGCTGCTGTAGTTACCTAAATCATCTGGAGACCTGATTTAAAATAGTTGAGCATTGCCCCTGGGGCGAGCGTCGATTCAAGGAGTACGAATCTGGTGAATGCTGCTGAACAAGCGAAATCTGTCGATGCCGCTAGTAAAATTGCGGCAGTGGTCACTCACTTTAAAGCAGAATTTCCCGACGCTAGATCCGACCTCAAGCCCTGGGCCAACGACAAAGAGACCCAATCCCTCGTTGATCCCGACTCGATTGACATTGGGTTTCACATGCCTGGCTACAGCCGCCGCCTCAAAGGTCGCAGCCTACTGGTTCAAATTCGATTCTCTCAAGGCGATCCCCACAGCGGTTCCAACGAGTCCGCCATAGGCGATTGTTACCGCGCCATCGGCTTAGAAATTGCTGGATTTGACCATCGCGGTAAGCAATGGCAGCTATCCACGATTGATCAATGGCAGGTGTTGGGCGAGTCCACCCCCGTTCCTGAACTGCAGGAGAAGCTTAAGCGATTTTGTCGCTGTGCACTGACGCTGTTCAATGGAAGCAGCGAGGAGAGTGAACTGCCGGATGAGTAAATTGCCGGATGAGTAAATTGCAATGAGCAAGCACAGCGAGACGCAGCGTAAAATAGAGCCCCTGTCGAAAGCCTCAGACTTTGGTCCGGGCTTTACCGCCACATTTTTGTACTATTTCACTAGCGCAGCTATCTTGACTGCCTTGGTTGCGGCTCGGGGCTTGAACGTTAGCCTAGCGTCAGGGGTGCCCCAGCAGCTTGGCTTGATCGTGGGGCTTTTAGCCGGCTGGGCGGGGGGATACTTTAACCGCACGGTGGAGCTATCGGTTGTGCTGCCCAAGCGCCGTGCCTTAGGCCAAGTTGAAGAAGCTTTGGGTGAAATGGGCTACGGCCTAGCTGAGTCAGCCCAATGGGATGAGGGCAACCCCGTCAGAATCTACCAGCGATCGCCGCTACGTCAGTTGCTTTCAGGACGCATCTACCTCCAGCAAGCGGATAGCCAGATCACTGTGGCGGGGCGAGCGGGACACCTGCGCGATCTGCGGCGGCGATTATCGGAGGCGAACGCAAAATAGCCGCTGGCAGATAAATTTCTTAGCTTTTAAGGCCGTTTTCAACTTTTGAGAGGGCAGCTTAGCCTAAAATCATTAGGACAAAAGCCTAAATTCGATTGGAGTGACCATGGCGCGTCGAGTTCTCCTGGTTAAAGCGAATACAGTTCTCAAGCTCAGTCCGCTTCAGTCAACTGAGCTGCCCGATGCAGAAAAGCATGCCGTATCGGCAGGCACTACCTTTGAAATTCAGTCCTACGCCTATGCGGACCCGGTTAAGGGAGACTTTGACGGCCACGTCAAATTTGCCCTCAAGGACTCGTCTATCAACGGGCGCAATACTTGGTACATCTACAGCCTCCACGCCCAAATTGAGTTCGACGGCCGCGTCGTCTATCCCCACGAAGATCAAGAAGCCCTGCAGGTTTTGAAGGTGACGCGCGACACGGTGTTTAAGCGCCGTCCGCTACAGACCTCTATCCTCCCCTCAGACGAGGTCAGCCCCATTTCAGGCGGGAAGATCTATCCGCTCCACTCCTATGCCTACGCCGATGCCCAGGGGAATTTCAACCGCCACATCAAGGTTTCCCTGCGCTATGAGCAGGACTTTGTCAACGAGCTAAGCACTTGGTTTGTGTACGATCGCCACGCTTACGTTGAGTATGACGGTCAGGCCGTCTATCCCCCCGAGGACCCCAACCTACCCCGGTTAAGGATTACAGAAGATACAACGCTCAAACGGCAGCCAGTCCAAAGCTCTACCCTCTCCCCCGATCAGCTCCAAACGGTGAAAAAAGGAGCGCTAATCCCTCTCAACTCCTACGCTTACAGAGACGCTCAGGGCAATCGGTTCAACGGCCACCTCAAGATTGCCTTTGAGTACCCCAAAGACTACATTCGCGGGATGAATACCTGGTACATCTTTCAGGGCCACGCCCAGGTTGAGCGACTCGGTAAGGTTGTGTTTCCTTCCCCCAAGCCCCCGGCGCCCAGCTTTGGCGGCATTCCGTTCAACCTACCCGGCAATCGGAGCACCTTCTTTACCGACCAGCCCATTATTCCCGGAGGGAGCTTCACCTGGGGAGAGGCCACCAAAGACGCCACCCGCATCCCATCGTCGGTCAACATTGTAGACAACATTGTCCAACTGGCCCGTCAGCTTCAGCAGGCTCGCGACCAGCTTGGCCGCATCTTTTTCATTACCTCCTGGTATCGCCCGCCCGCCATTAACGCGGCGGTGGGGGGCGCGTCCCAGAGCTACCATCTGTTTGGCATGGCTGCTGACATTGATGTGGATGGCCTCAGCGGTCGTCAGGTGGCCAATGAGCTGCTCCTGTGGTGGCCCGGCGGCTTGGGTATCTACACCCGGTTTCCCAATATCATCCACCTGGACATCGGCCCCCGCCGCACCTGGGGATTTTAGCCAATGAGCGACCAGCAACAAGACCAGCAGCACCCCCAGTACAAGCGCGATCGCGACATCGTCAGCGCCCTGCTGCAGACCGACAGCCCCTCGGAGCACGACTTGGCTGAGCTGGCCCGGCTGCACCTCCGCTATCAAAATTTCCCTGGCGCTCGCGATATCCAAAGAGATCTAAAACAGGTGTTCACCTCCTGGCGTTTAAGCGAGGAAACGCTATTTGAGCAGACCCGTAGCATCCATCAGGTGGGGCAGGTCTATCGCCACGTCAACGCGAAGCGGGACGACTGGAGCTAGACTCGCAGGGGGTGAGTCGGGCGATCGCTTCCACCATGGCGTCTAGGGTCTGTCGCCGCACTGACCCGGCGCGATCGGAGTGGTCGATCAGCAGGCTGAGCGCCAGCGGGGCGTAGCCCGGCGGTTCGAGATAGCCCGACAGGGAAGATACCCCCGTCAAGCCCCCCGACTTGCCCCAGAACCGCCCGGCCACAGGCGTATCCCGGAAGCGCGATCGCAGGGTGCCCCGCTCTCCCGCCACGGC
>JBHJHJ010000251.1:0-4983 GCA_050330955.1 Elainellaceae cyanobacterium
GAGGGTAGGCAGCGCCCATAGAAACTTAGCTCCAACAATGCCTCTGGGCCAAATGGATGGGTGGGCAAACAGGCGGATCGGAGGAAAAAAAGTAGATACCGGTAAGGCTTTGCCCACGCTGCTCCGCTGGGTAATCCAGAGAGCCAGGCGATCGCAATGTCATCCACCACAACGTCGCGAATTTGTTCTGCCAGTCCGCCTTAAGTCCCAGCCCGCTCGCGAAGTTCAGGTGGTAAATGATGGCGATCGCCCAAAATCTTCAGCAGCGGCCCATGGACGTCAAAAATCACCAACGACACCGACGCCGTCAGCATCTCAATGCGATCGCGGTAGCGGCCCAGATCCATGCCCATCAAGCTGCAGATCATCAGGCGAATCGTGGACTTGTGGCACACCACCAGCACGTGGCCGCTGGGGTGCTTCTCCTCAATTTCGGCAATCACTAGCATAGCCCGACTCGCCACCTGCACCCCCGTCTCGCCGCCCTCCCCGGTGGGTGGATTCCAGGCGGGCTCCGTCAGCCAGCGAACGTAGTCGTCGTGGTAGCGCTCGTTGACCTCAGGTTTGGTCAGATCTTCCCAGTCCCCAAAGTGCATTTCTTTGAGGCCGTCGCGCACGATGGGCACCATGCCGATGCGATCGCACAGCGGCGCTGCTGTTTGGCGGGTGCGGGTCATGGGGCTAACATAAATTGCGTCCCAGGGGACGTGGGCATAGGCATCTGCAAAGGCCTCAGCCATAGCAAACCCCGACTCTGTCAGGCCGGGATCGAGGGAGCCGCAGAAGCCGCCAGACTGGCTGTGGGTGGTTTCGCCATGGCGCAGAAGGTATAGCTTAAGACTCATATGAATTAGATGTGGGGATAAAATTTAGGGCTACAGATTGCGGTCTTTGACGAATTGCTTAGATCATCCTTAACTTATACAGGAGTCAAGAAGTTTAGTCTTACTGTGGGTGAAGACACCGCAGGGCAACTGTTTTGCTCTGTCATCCCTCTGAAGAAATGTAATGACCTAGTTTTTCCGTGCTGCACAACCACTGTGTCAGTGGTGAGCAGCGCAACCCGCTGCTATGTTGTCACTACCTTAGGGTCACTTCTGAGACTAGAATCTCGGAAGCGCAGCTCCTACCGTCTGGCGATCGCCGCCAGCAGGCCACATAGCAACTGTGTTCAGCCTACACCGATTATCCACAGGGAATACTTCCTATGACCTTATCTGCAGACCATACGTCTCAATCGCGAGTTGAAGACGATCGCACTGGATTGAGCGTTGAAGCAATGCGCCGCGCCATGGCCGACCACCTGCGCTTTACCCAGGGCCGACGCATCGCTATGGCGACGCTCAACGACTTCTACATTGCCCTAGCGCAGACCGTCCGCGACCGGCTGATGCCCCAGTGGCTCGGAACCTTCGAGCTCTACCTCAAACCTGAAACCCGAATTGTTAGCTATCTCTCGGCAGAGTTTTTGGTTGGGCCTCACTTGGCTAACAACCTCATCAGCCTGGGGCTGCAAGATTCGGTCAAGCAGGCGGTGGAAGAGTCTGGCCTTAGTCTTGCGGATCTGATTGCCCACGAAGAGGAGCCCGGTCTGGGCAACGGGGGCTTGGGTCGCCTCGCTGCCTGCTACATGGATTCACTCTCCACGCTGCAGATCCCTGCCATTGGCTACGGCATCCGCTACGAGTTCGGCATCTTCGACCAGGCGATTCAGAACGGCTGGCAGGTCGAGCTGACGGACAAGTGGCTGCAGAACGGCAACCCCTGGGAGATTGCCCGACCTGAGTCTTCAGTGACCGTGGGGCTCGGGGGCTACACCGAAACCTACACCAACAGCAAAGGCGATTTCCGCGTCCGCTGGGTGCCTGACCGCATCGTCAAAGGCATCCCCTACGACACGCCCATTCTGGGCTACCAGGTGAGCACCGCCAACACCCTGCGGCTGTGGAAAGCGGAAGCCCCTGAGTCCTTTGATTTCTACGCCTTTAACACGGGGGACTACTACGGCGCGGTAGATGCTAAGGTCACCTCCGAGAACATCACCAAGGTGCTCTACCCTAACGACGAGATGGTTCAGGGTAAGCAGCTCCGGCTAGAGCAGCAGTATTTCTTCGTCTCCTGCGCCCTGCAGGACATGCTGCGCATTCACCTGGCCTCCGGGCGTCCCATCACCGAGTTCCACGAGAAGTTTGCGGTGCAGCTCAACGACACCCATCCGGCCATCGGCGTGGCAGAGCTGATGCGCCTGCTGGTGGACCGCCAGCACCTGGATTGGGACACCGCTTGGTACATCACTCAGCGCACCTTTGCCTTCACCAACCACACCCTGCTGCCTGAGGCCTTAGAGAAGTGGTCGGTGGATCTGTTTGGCCAGATGCTGCCCCGCCACCTGGAAATCATCTACGAAATCAACCAGCGCTTTTTGGACGAAATCCGCATCCAGGACATGAGCGAGGCCCGGCTCTCCCACTTCTCCCTCATTGGCGAAGACGGTGAAAAGACTGTGCGCATGGCCCACCTGGCCTGCGTGGGCAGCCACCACATCAACGGCGTGGCGGAGCTGCACACCAAGCTGATGAAGCAGGACGTGTTCAAAGACTTCTACGGCCTGTGGCCCCACAAGTTCACCAGCGTCACCAACGGCGTCACCCCCCGCCGCTGGGTGGTGTCGAGCAACCCGCAGCTCACCGAACTCATCAGCGATAAGATTGGCCGCGACTGGATTCACGACCTCGATCAGCTGCGTCAGCTTGAGCCCTACGCCGACGACCCCGAGTTCCGTCAGCGCTGGCGTCAGGTGAAGCAGTCGGTCAAGCAAGAGCTGGCGACGTTTATTTATACTACGACGAAGCTGAGCGTCAACCCTGAGTCCCTGTTTGACGTGCACATGAAGCGGATTCACCAGTACAAGCGGCAGCACTTGAAAGTACTGCACATCATCGCCCTGTACAACCGCATCAAGCAGGATCCCAACTTCGACGTGCTGCCCCGCACCTTCCTATTTGCGGGTAAGGCGGCGCCGGGCTACCGGGAGGCGAAGCTGATGATCAAGCTGATTACGTCGGTGGCGGACGTGGTCAACCGCGACCCGGCGGTGGGCGATCGCCTCAAGGTGGTGTTTATCCCCAACTACAACGTCACCAACAGCCAGCGGCTCTACCCGGCGGCTGACCTGTCGGAGCAGATTTCCACGGCGGGTAAAGAGGCCTCTGGGACTGGCAACATGAAGTTTGCCCTCAACGGGGCGCTGACAGTGGGCACCCTGGACGGGGCTAACGTGGAAATCCGCAGCGCCGTGGGCGAAGAGAACTTCTTCCTGTTTGGCCTCAACGCCGACGAGGTCTACCGGACGAAGGCCGAGGGTTACAACCCGCGCTATTACTACGACACCAACCATGAGCTGCAGCAGGTAATGCACCTGATCCAGGACGGGGTATTTAGCCACGGCGATCGCGATTTGTTCAAGCCCATGGTAGAGCGCCTGCTCAACTACGACCCCTACATGCTGATGGCGGATTTCCAATCCTACATCGACTGCCAAGCAAAAGTGGATGAGGCCTACCGCAACCCCGAGCACTGGACCCGCATGTCCATCCTCAACTCGGCGCGTATGGGCTACTTCTCTAGCGATCGCTCTATCCAGGACTACTGCGACAAGATCTGGAAGGTACAGCCGGTCCCCGTGGAGCTAGAGCCCTACGATTCTGAGCAAGCGGTGCTAAAAGTAGATGACTACTTTAGTGCCCACCCCCAAAGCACGGTGTAATCAATAAGGCCCCTGGGATTTCTAAAATCGTACATGTTTAGCGAGTGTGGGAGAGCCCGCCACACTTCGGCTTCACCCCCCTCAGTCCCCCCTTGGAAAGGGGGGAAGCGCCGTTCTCCCCCTTGGAAAGGGGGAGCTAGAGGGGGTCAGACCGAGACGCTAAACACGTACCGAAAATCCCAGGGGCCTTTTTATCTAAAGCATCGCTAACGCTACAGCGCCTTTTCAATCTCGGACTTCACTTCCGGTGCGTCAGGCGCAGTTTTGGGTTCAAAGCGCGCCAAAACCTCACCATTGCGACCCACCAAAAACTTACCAAAGTTCCAGCCAATGTCGGGGCCGTCGCCCACCAGCTCTTGGTATAGCGGGCTGCGGTTGGGTCCATTCACGTCCTGCTTTTCCAGCAGGGTGAAATCAACGTCGTAGTTGCTTTTGGTGAAGGTCTTAATTTCCTCAGGGCTACCGGGCTCCTGTTCGCCAAACTGGTTGCAGGGCACCCCCACAACCATAAAGCCGCGATCGCTATACGCTTTGTCGAGCGCAACGAGTTCTTTGTACTGAGGCGTCAGCCCGCATTTGCTGGCCACGTTGACGAACAGAACAACCTTGTCCTTGAGGTCATCGGAGGAAAGGGAATTGCCCTCTAGCGTAGTTAGGGGAGTGGGTATTGCCATGGTTAAATCCTAGAGCTTAAGGCGTGCAGTTGACGCCTTTTATTATCGGCTATTTGACGCACCAGCGAGCCACTGACTGCATGCCTCGTAAATTAACTAATTCGACCCAGCTCATCAATAGTAATCTGCCGAAAGCGACCCACTGACGGGACTTCATCCCGCTCACTTTGGGCCAAATTGTTGTACAACCGCCTTATGGTGTCCTGCCCTTCCGGAGTCTCATTTAGATATCCCAACGCCGGCTGAATATAGGGATAAACGCTCCGGCGGTAGAAATCGAGGTAGCCATCCAGCATATCTTTGGGGTGATGATACCCCAGCGCCTGGGCCGTCCCGGTTTCTCGCATCTCTTCAAGCAGATGGGGCAACTTTAAAAGATACGCCGGATCCGCAAGCTGTCCGATTAGGTCGGCGGCGCGCACCAAACCGGGGTAGCTCTGAATGTCCTGGTAAGCGGGCTCTGCTGGGACAGGAAAGCGGGTAAAGTCAATCGCAGTTTTAACTGCATCGGCATCGATACTGATGCTATTGCCGAACCGTTGC
>JBHJHJ010000252.1:0-2201 GCA_050330955.1 Elainellaceae cyanobacterium
GCTGCTCGTATTCGCTTTGGGCCACCAGCTCCGCCTCAGAAATCTCTCCGGCGATGTAGCGATCTAAAACAGGCTGAAAGGGGCGCTGGAACATCTCCAGAGCGATCGCCATGTCGGGATTTTCGGCGTAGAGCGCCAGGACAATCTCAAGCTGGGCGGCGTGATCCTGGACGCTGTCGTGGCGCTCACCGAGGTAAACCACATCCACCAGCAGCGCGTCTAGGTCCCCCGACTGGGCCGAGAGGGGGACTGGCGCAGAGGCCGCAGGCAGCTCATCGGCCTGGGAGCAGCCCGCTGGAATTGCCAGCAGAATGACCATGCTTATAAGGCTCCAGCCTAGGCGCCAGCTCGAAAAGGGATGGGTCATTGGGGATAAAGCTTGAACGTTCTAGGAGATATTCTAGACTATTGGGGCTAAACCATTGGGCGGTTAAGTCCGCAGTGGAGCGGCAGGGCGATCGCGCTGGCCAGAACTGAGGAAGACAGCGCGTCGCAGCCGCTGATGAGCATAGCCTGATAGCTGACAAAACAGGTCACTAAAGCAACCCCTGCTGGGATGGTGAGGGAATCAATTGACGCGTCAGCGACATCGACAACCTGATCTAGAAATTCCAGTAAGAGCAGAAATCGGTGGAGTATTGCCATGGGAGTTGGCCTCTAACAATAGGGCAGATGTGCGCTAAAGCAGGTCGGCAATCCGACTAAGTAATATTTGCCGGGGAACTCTGCCCACAAAGCGGTCAACCAACGTGTGGTTTGAGTCTAGCAAGGCGAGATGGGGAACACCGTTCACCTCAAACTGATTCACCTGCTGCCGCCATTGCGGGTCGTCGATGTCGAGCATGACGAAGTTCATCTGGCCGCCTACGCGATCATGTATGTCCTGCAGGGTGGGGGCTATGGACTGGCAGGTGGTGCACCAGTCGGCGTAGAACTCGATTAGGGTCGGCTTGGGGTCCGTGAGGGCTAATTCTAGGGGCATCGCCGCTCGGGCGCTTGCCTTTAGGGCCATCAGCCCCGACACCGGGGAGAGGGTCTGGGAGGAGGTGTCGGGTCGGGTTAAAAAGACGGCGGCGATCGCAAACAGGCCCACTAGGGCGATGACGATTAGGTTGGTCTGACGTAGATTTGCTTGCTTTGAGATCATGTTCCTACGAGGGACGTGAATTCAATGGACGCCGTACTTGAAATGGGTGGTGGATTTCACCAGCTCACGGAAAGAGGGGCTCATCTCTCCGTAGAGATCCAGCCATTCGTAAAAGGTCAGCTCCCCCTTCAGATGGGCCTCGGGATGGTGCGTCCCTTCCAACATGATATTGCTGATGAGCTGATAGGCCTTCAGCCAGGCGTCAGCCACCTCCGCCGTCCAGTCCTCCCCAAGATAGTCTTCCAGCGCCTGCAGCAGCGCCTGGCCCACCAGCGGATAGTGGTCTTTTTCTGTTCCTTTGGTGACGTGGTGCGCCCCTAGCCACTGTAGGGCGTGGGACAGGGCGCTGGGGTTGTGGAGATTCTCAACGATCAGGGCCAGAGACGCCACCAGCTTTTTCTGCTGCAGCTCTGGGCTGACCTCCGCAAGCATAGGCTTCAGCTCTGGGCTGTTCTGAAACAAGTGCTGGTAGAAGCAGTTCGAGAAGGCGATCGCATTCGGTTTAATCTTCTCGAAGCTACGTTCAATCAGGTCGAGGGTATCAGCCATGGGATGGGTTAGGTTTGTACGAATAAATTAACTAACAAGAACGGACGCCGCTAATCGATCGCTACTGGTAGTAATAGACCAGGGCAATGTGAAACATCAGCATCACACCAAACAAGCAGACGAAGAAAAAGTGGATCACCAGCAAGAGAGATCGCAGCCCCCGAATCAGCGGGCCCTTGGTCAACGGCGCGGCGAGCCAGGGAAGCTTGCCAAAATAGCTGCGGGTGGACTCTAAAATGCCGGTTTCCGCCGCCACCCCCACCAGCGCCGTCAGGGTTGTTGCAAAGAACACCCACAGCAGCGCCGCGGTGAAATTGAGGCCATTGGAACCTAAGGTGTGAACCAGCACCATTGCCACCAGCGCCACTCCCAAAAAGATGTGGATTTTTCGCCAAAGCTGCATTGACCCTGGAAGCTTGATCCGACCAATCCAACTGCGGCTGCGCTTGCGGACGGTGAGCATCACCTCCAGCAGCACAAAGGCCAGCGCGGCGTAACCTGTACC
>JBHJHJ010000253.1:0-54771 GCA_050330955.1 Elainellaceae cyanobacterium
CCCACAAACTTAAAGGTGTTGAGGTAGGTTTTGAGGGTGACGTCGGAGGTGAAGATGCCGGCATAATTGTTTAGCGTGAAGGCCGGCGTCATGGCGTAGCCGTTGAATTCCCAGAAGCTCACCACCGCAATCAGCGCGATGGGGAACACCAGGAACAGGCACAGGGCGATCGCCTGGGGTGCGGCTAGGGCGTAGGGTTTGACGCTGGACCAGTTCACCATATCGGGTTCACCATGTCGTTCGAGGGCCGGAAGTTTGGAGAACTTGTGGGGCTGCATGGGCACTACATTATCAGCCCCAAGGCAGAGAAGTGTACTGTAGGAAACAATACGTATAGGCCTTTGTGCGTATCGCCCTTATCACTGGCGGTTATCGCTACTGCATGGTCTTATGCTTGTGGCCCCCGCCGCTGGTATTCCCTCAAGTAGAGCCTCGCGGCGTGCTGAGTGGCCATACGGATGATTCGTTCGATTGGGTTGCGCCGCTATGCTGTTGAATAAAGATTTAGGGTTAAAAGAAACCACCATCGCTATGTTTATATCCGAGCCGACGCTAGACATAATCCTTAGGGGTTTAATCCTAACTGCACTTGCCATGTCGTGGGTCGTCATGCTCGTACGCATCAATGGACTCAGGTCATTTTCAAAAATGACCAATTTCGACTTTGTAATGACGGTGGCGGTGGGATCTTTGCTTGCTGGAGCGAGCCAGGCTACAAGCTGGAATGCTTTTTTACAGCCGCTTGCAGCTATGGCCTCGTTATTTATTGTGCAATACGTCACCGCCCGACTTCGCAAGGCATCGGACAAATTCGAGGCAATCATGCAAAACGAGCCGGTAGTATTGATGCGCGATGGCAAAATACTCGACGAAGCCCTCGCTGAAACTCGCGTTGCAAAAAGCGATCTCATCGCCAAACTCCGTGAGGCAAACGTGCTTGAGTTCTCTAAAGCGCGCGCCGTTATTTTAGAAACTACTGGGGATATATCAGTACTTCACGGCGACAAGTGTGAGGAGCAACTACTGCAAGGAACAAAACGCATCGATCGCTAGCAGGGGTTATTTCTCTATGGAGGGTGGGGCCCTGCATGCAGAAATATGAATTGCCATGACATCATGACTTCACTAGCAGCGAAATGACTGAACCTTGGACATGGCGCCACTAGCTTTGAATGCTCAGAAAGAGCGGGCTCACACAACCAACCGCAGCCCCTCCTGTCTGCCGCAGCAGCTTAAATAGCCCTGTCAAAGAATCCCTCCCCTTGAGATAAGGCGGGGCAAGCCACCAGCTTAATTCGCCTAGGCCACCAGAATATTTTCCGCGCCCAGGTTCATCTCCCCTGGGCGCGCTGTTCATCGGCACAATAATTTTTACTTACAAAACTCAACACTCGCGATTGGAGGCCCATAATGAACGCCTGTCCATGCTGTGCCCGCTTGCTGCTGCGTCACATTCGGCAGACTGGAATCTACTGGTTTTGCGGAGACTGCCGCCAAGAAATGCCCAACCTTACCTCTAGTCATGGTGGTAAGGCTCATGTCGGTAACGGCCTGATAGCCGTGCCCCCAATGCCATCGCGTCAAGCCTTGGGCATTAATGCCATCCAGCCCCTAAACCTATGCGCTTCAGCATCACTTCCCACCGCTAAAGCGGCTAGCCCCGCAGCTTGAGTTTTGGACCAACGCCACAGGGCGCGTTGATGACTGCTGGGCTATGCTTATGGGGACCAAGGCATAGGCCTGAGGCTCTTCTTCAGATAGAGGGGATGGGCCGGCTGCCCCTGCTTTGTCAGCCTTAAGCAGGCCAAGACCCGACGGCTACGGGCAAGCTGCTCCCCCACGACACGATCGCGCCCCAAGAACTGTCCTGCATTTCCCCACGCCACTAGGCAGAGATCCGCCTGGGCCGCAAGCTGCTCGATCCAGGCGTCGGTGTCCTGCCCTACCGGATCAGCCGCCTCCCGCAGCGCTTTGGGATAGGGCGATCGCAGGGCAAATAAATTCGTTACAGTCACGCTGCCGTAGCCCCAGGAGCGCGCAAAGCCGATGCAGCGGCGAATTGTGGGGTCGTTGCGGGCAGCATCTGCAGTAGAGGGATTGAGGCCAACCACCAGCAGCCGGGGCCGCGCCGCGTCCCACACCCGCCAAAGGCTGTAGCGGTAGCGCTGACATGGGGAGAATAGCGCGCCAGATGAAGCGGTGTCCAATGGCGCAGTCCCTGAGGGAGCAATAGGTCTCAACACCGTTTGCCCTCACCCTCGATTGCAGCCGTTGCCTAACTGTTTCAAAACTTTACAATTGAATTAAAGACTATCGCCCCCCATTCTAGCCATGCTCAGCTCCACCCAACGCGCCAAGCTCGACCCCTCAGACGACGCCCGTTTTTACGACCTGCCCCGGTTTGTTACCCACGTCGACGAGGGCTTCATTGATCGCCTAACGACCCTCTACCGAGAGACCCTAGAGCCCAACACCCGCATCTTCGACATGATGAGCAGCTGGGTCTCCCACCTGCCCGAGGAAATGGCCTTTGAGCACGTCGAGGGCCACGGGCTGAACCCGCAGGAGCTGGCTCGCAACCCCCGCCTCGACCACTACTTCGTCCAAAACCTCAACCAGAACCAGACCATACCGCTGCCCGACCAGTCCTTCCACGCGGTGCTCAACGCCGTATCTGTGCAGTACCTGCAGTACCCCGATAAGGTCTTTGCCGAAATTCACCGCGTGCTCAAGCCGGGGGGCGTCGCTATCATCAGCTTCTCGAACCGTATGTTCTACCAAAAGGCGGTCCAGGCCTGGCGAGACGGCTCCGATGGCGATCGCGTCAGGCTGGTGAAGCGCTACTTCCAGTCCGTGCCAGGGTTCTCAGAGCCCAGGGTCATCGCTGAGACCGCCAGCGCGCCAGCGCTGCTGCAAATGCTGGGGGTAGGGGGCGGCGATCCATTTTATGCAGTGCTGGCCCGTCGCTCAGCGGCGTAGCTTCCGCCCGGCGGGCATGGGACACGCTGCAGCGCGTGCAAAAGCCGCCTTGACACTCCCTTACAATGAAGCTAACCCTTCGCCTACAGCCCCATGCCTCCAGAGACCGCCCTGCCCCCCGAGACGCCCTATCACGATAGCGCCCTCGACCGCCTGTTCATTGCCCTCTTCGCCCGCAAGATGGCCCGGGTCTCTGGAAACCAGACCCAGCATCGCGGCTACGATGGCATCGTTGATCTCTCGCGGCAGATTATGCGGGGGCGCAGTCCAGCCCAGCAGCAGCATGCCGTCGCTGCGATTCTCCACTCCCTCGTCCCGGCGCCAGCCCTCGCCTTCATTCGCGCGGCTTTTTCCCCCACCCGGCTGGTTTGCGAGCTCAACGCCTGGTTCGCTAGCGTCATGTTCGAGTGGCTCGTCGGGCCTTGCCGGGTGGAAACGGCTGAAATCTCTACCACCGGGGGAACCTCCACTCAGAACAGCGGCGTGTACATCGAAAAGTGTCGCTACCTAGAGCAGAGCGGCTGCGTAGGCATGTGCGTCAACATGTGTAAGCTGCCAACGCAAACTTTCTTCACCGAACAGTTCGGCATTCCGCTGACCATGACCCCCGATTTTGAGACCCTGAGCTGCAGGATGGTCTTTGGCCAGACCCCTGATCTAGAGCCCGAATCGGCGTACGCTAGCCCCTGTCTCACGGGCTGTCCCTCAGCTGCAACACAGCCTACTGTGTGTCCCCAAATCCAGCTGACGGCGTCAAGTAGACCCCATTAAACCACGCCCCGCTGAAACCACGCCCCACTGAAACCACGCCCGCTAAAACCAAGGCTGAATGCGGTGGCTGGCGACCCAGCCGATGGCTAGTCCGCTGGAGGAGACTAGCATCAAAATGATAAACGCCTGGACGCGGTTAAAGCCGATGGTCTGCAGGTCTAGGCGCGCCAGCAGCTCTGCAGCAAGCACCACAAAAATGTAGCCAAAAATTTGGGCCCAAACAAAGGCAAAGGCGACGAACATCGCGCCGACCACTACGGCGGAGAAGTAGCCTAAGTCAGACTGGAGCCAGGCGTAGATCGCCAGCTTTGAGCGGTTAGACTGCACCGTGAGCAGCAGCGCTTGCACCGCCGCAAAGGCGATCGCCGCAATCCACATTGGTATGCCCACCGCCTGATGGCTCAAAAACCAGCTAAGGCTGCTGTAGGACAGCAGCAGCAGAAAACAGGACAGCCCAGGAAACGATAGCTTTCGCACAGCAACAGCCCGCCCAACACTGTCGGATTCTATCCCATTCGGCTGATCGGCGTATCTCGTTTGTCTAATTAAAATAGACCATGTGCAAAGCCATCACGTCTGCAGAAGACCACGGTCTGGGCCTTGCGCTAATATTGGTTGCACTGTCACTGATTACGCTGTCACTGGTTACGCTGTCACTAATTACGCTATCCCAATCCATCTACCGTTCGGCCTGACAGCACAGTCCTATCGCCACAGAAAGCTAATCGCTCCAGGAATATAATTACTATAGGAAGGGAAATCCCATGATGAAGTTAGGTTTAATCGCGGCTACTTCAGCCCTATTGATCACCGGATTTGCGATTCCGGCCCAAGCGGACGACATCGAAGACGCCGTTGAGGAAATGAATGAGTCTCAAGCGGTGTTTGAGGCGATCGCCACCGATCCCGACACTGCCATCCCACCCGTGCTGCTTCAGCAGAGTGAAGCGGTGATTATTATTACGAACTTAGGACAGGGGGGCTTTATCATTGGCGGACGCTACGGCGACGGCTTGATGATGGTGCGTCAGTCCGATGGCACTTGGAGCAACCCTGCCTTCATCTCCCTGGGCGGGGGCAGCGTTGGCCTGCAGTTTGGCGGACGCTCCAGCGACATTGTAATGCTGGTGCGTGACAGCGCTACGGTGGCCGACATTATCAACGGCGGCGCCGAGTTTGGGGCCGACCTCTCTGGAACCGCTGGCCCCGTGAGCAGTAGCCTTGCAGATCCAGCTGAGGTGGCCACCGACGATATTTTGGTCTACTCCAGAAGCTCAGGGCTGTTTGGTGGGGTCGCCTTTGACGGCAGCACCATCAGCTTTGATGGAGAGCGTAATGAGGCGTTCTATGGTCAGTCTGACGTCGGCCCCGAGCAAATTTTGCTCGGACCGAACCTGACCCCTGCAGCCAGCCCCGCTGCCCTAGAGCAAGCGCTGCTGGCCGCTGAGTAGGTTAGCGGAGCAGCAGCTACTCCTGGGTGACGGAGAGCTGGTATTGGTGGGAGTTGCCGTTGCGATCGCCCACGAACACGGAGTATGTTCCCCGCTCCCAAACCCCCGGCAGCTCTACCGCCCCGCCCGACAGACCGTCAGACATGACGCAGTCTTGGCTCTGACCGTTGGTCACTAGCAGGGTCAGCGCGCCGCCGCCGCTGGCGCGAAATCGCAGAGAGGCCAGGGGCTCATTCACCTGAACCCGCAGCGCAGGTTCGTCAATAAATCCGCAGCTGCTCTGCCGAGAGCCGCCCGAAGTACCGCTAACTTGGTAGTTTTGAATGGGGGTGCTGACGGTCTGCGCTAGGGCAGAGGTGCCCAGCGTCAAGGGAATAAGCAAGCCCGCTGCAGCAGCCAGAACACGACGATAGTTAAGCATTTTTTTCAGTCTCCACACACATCACACATCAGGTTTACATCCCCCTAGTGAGATCTGAATCCCTAGGGCTTACGTCACATAGTTGACCAACACAGGATGGGTAGATGCTTCTAATCAACTCTCTTTAATCTTAGAACTGCAGGCATATTGTCACAGGCCAGTCTATGCCACTTCTCCATCTGCATCTCTGTCAGCATAGGGGCCTCTGGGGCTGACGGCATCGCCAGTCAGCCCTCAAATCGAATACGCTACAGTAGAAGCAGCGCCATACCGCTACAGCGTCGTTAAGGGAGAGTCAGCCATGTGCATTTGTATCAACTGCCACTACGTTGATCGCTGCGTTACTTACCATGAGGTGGAAACGAATCACCAGCAGCCTCACCTCACTGATACCCCGACCTTTAATCCCGTTAATCCCACCATCAACGCCAACATCACGCCGCCCACCGTGAGCGTAAAAGGCGATCGTATCGTCCAAGAGGGCGACTTTGGCTTTGAATATGATGTGGTGGGCTGCGATAGCTACCGCGAGGAAATGGGCAAGTGGGCACGGCTCTGCCCAGGGGAGCTGATTCCCACCTAGTCTTTTAGCTTCGCGGCCGGTCGGCGCTGGGGGCTCTCTAGGCGCTAGAGTCTCAGGCGCTAATGGACTCCGGCAGCGAAGAGATTTTAGGGAAAAAGTATCCCCGCCCTCGGTCCGTGTGGATGTATTCCGGGTTGCCTGGGTCGTCTTCTAGCTTTGAGCGCAGTCGAGAGACGTGCACGTCCACCACCCGTAGATCGCTGTGACGGCTGGGGGTATAGCCCCAAATCTCATTGAGGATATCTGCCCGAGGAATGGATTCACCCGCGCGACTGACCAAAAGCTGCAGCAGGTCGAACTCGATGCCCGTAAGGCGAATCCGTTCGCCACGGATGTAGACCTGCCGCTTGTTCACGTCCATCTGCAGCCCGCCAACTTGAATAACGCCAACGGCCGAATCGCTCGTTGAGCTGGTTTGCTCGGTGCGCCGCAAAATCGCTTTAATGCGAGCCTCCAGCTCCTTAGGGGAGAAGGGCTTAGAAATGTAGTCATCAGCCCCCATTTCTAGGCCGACAATCCGGTCGGCGATCTCCCCCAGGGCGGTCAGCATGATAATCGGAACGTCTGAGGTCTTGCGCAGCTCCCGACAGACCGTCAGGCCATCTATCCGAGGCATCATGACATCAAGGACCACCAGGTCAGGCATTTCCTGGGGAAAGAGCTGCAGCGCTTCTTGCCCGTTCGCGGCGACAACGACGTCGTACCCTCCCATGGATAACCGCGTCGATAGAATTTGACGGATGGCCGCCTCATCATCAACGACTAAGATCTTGCATTTGCTAGCCAATGGTTATATCCCTCTTCTCGGCGTGATCGACGCTGACTCCATCGCGATCGCGTAGCTCAGGCGCAGTGTGGACGCCACTGCCGACCCCACAAAGCGTGACTACAATGCGCTGCGCGATAACCTCTAGCCTCTCAGCAATGTTCCTTCACAAAGCTTTCCAATAGTTATGATAACAAACGATAACAGCAATATTTGGCAACATATCTTAAGTTTTGATCTTATATATCAATCCTGCGTAATTTGAGAAATGCTCGATAGCTGCCTCAACTGCACCGATTAAGATAGCGCCAGTCAAGGTGCCGCGATCGCCGACCGAGTAGAAACACTCAAAGTCCTGACAGACAAGGGTGAAGGCAGGCTTGGATGTTAATTTCCTGTCATAGTGCCATCAGCCTGGGGAGCAGCTTGCTATGATTCTTGCAAATCAGCTTAGACGTAAGCGCTGCTGTCACTTTTGCCTTGATACCCTGTGAGAGCTTCCGCTGAGCATCTCTGCTGTTGCCCGCCGTGACCCCAACGACATGGCCAACCCTTTTATCGGTGCAAGAATCTCTCCTGAACTAGAGCGCGCGATCGCCGCTCGGATGGAAGCGACTGGACAGACAAAATCAGACATCATGATTGCGGCACTGACCCTATATTTGGGGATGAAGCCCTGCCAGGAGCGGCTGGCGGCCATTGAGGAGCAGCTTTCAAAGCTAGAGGGCATCATTAACCCTGTTCACAGCAGCAATCCGGCCCACGCAAGTCGTCGGGTTTAACCCATACCACCAGAACCGAGGCAAGCTAGCTGGACGTCGCTTCACTGGGGCGAGACGAGTTGGCAGCCCCGTCAAAGCTCGCCACCAGCGCCAGCATCAGCCACCAGAGAATACTCACCTGGGGTCGATACCAAACTGTGTCCACCAGGCCGTGGGCCAGCATTCCTACCATGGCCGCCATGGCCGCCACCAGCCAGAGCCAGCTTTCTTCCTGCTTGCGCCACAGCCGCTGCAGATAGCGCCAGCCGTTGCCAAAGGTGACGAGCAGCAGCCACAGGAAGCAGGTCAGCCCGATTACCCCGGTTTCCACCCAAATCTCTAAAAACACCGAGTAGGCGCTCAGGGCGGTGTAGCCAGGCTCTTGGTAGAACGGGTAGACCTGATTGAAAGCGTCATTTCCAGGGCCGATGCCCAGAACGGGCCGCGCCTTGATCATCTCGACCACGGCAGACCAGACGTTGATGCGAAAATTATTGCTGCTGTCCGCCCGCCCAGAGAAAATGCTGCCGACCCGGTCCCGCAGCGGGGCGATCGCCGCCACCGCTATAGTCAGCGCGGTGGCGGTCGCCGCTAGCAGCCCCGGCAGCGCCCAGCGACGCCAGGGTGACGGCAGATGGCGGCTTAGGCCCTGCATCAGCAGCCCCAAAAACACAAAGCTCCCGACCACGAACCCAATCCACCCCCCCCGGCTAAAGGTCAGGACGAGGCAGGCCGTGGTCACTAAGGCGATGGTCAAGGCCAGCAGCTTTTTCAGGCCGCGCCAGTTCAGCACCGCTGCAGCGCTCAAAAGCACCGCCGGAATCAAATACCCCGCCAGTAAATTAGGATTGCCGAGATAGCTGTAGACCCGCGTCGTCCCTGCCAGGGAAGAATCGGGGTCGACCCAAGTGGCCAGAGCGTCGACCCCAAAAAACCACTGGCGCAGCCCTGCTGCCGCCACCACCAGCGCTGTTAATAAGTAGGCGGTAATCGTCAAGTTACGGGTGCGGGGCGATCGCAGCAGGTGGGCCAGCAGCGCAAACAGAATGATGTATAGAGTGAGCTTTAGCCAGCCGTCTAGAGCGTCGGCCCGCACAGGAGAAAACGCGGTGGCCACAGTGGAAACGGCCCAGTAGACCAGCACCACCAAATGAATCGGCGTCAGCGCGGGGCGATCCCGCAGCACCAGCAGGCCCCAAAAGGCGCCACAGCCCAGCAGCACCAGACCGATGGCTGTTGTCGAGGTAAACGGCGCAATCCCAAATAGCAGCACCACCAGCCCGGTGGCGATCGCGTCTGCTCGCCGCAAAAGCCAGTTTTCCCGCTGCCAGCCCGAAAGCAGCCCGCCAACGCGGGTCAGGTAAGCCTGCTGCCACAGCGGACTGGCGTCAGCGTCAGAGAAGGACGCCAGCGTCAGGTGATGCCAGAGGGACTTGGGGTGAGGGAGACGAACCATAGCGAGAGAGCCATATGGAGTTGAGGTCGAGGGTGGAGGCGATTTGTAGCTGTTTAGCGTTCTGGAGGCCCCCATCCCTAGCCCTTCACCCAATTCTGAGGGAAGGGAACCAGACTCCCCTCTCCCAGGATTGGGAGATGGGCTGGGGGAGAGGGCCACGCGCTTACGCAATTTAGCGCCTCCATCCTCACTATCCCAGTATCTTAGATCGCCCTGGCGCGCTGGGGCATTCACCCCAGCGATTTGGGCAGTGGGGCTGCAAGTGGCACATCGCCTTCAATCTCTGCATCAGCCTCAGCCTCGGGGCGCTCTAGCCACATCTCATCGCCCCGCATCAGCGTGTGTGCCTGCCAAGCGTCATTCGCCTGGGGGAAATCGCTGCGGTAGTGGCCGCCGCGGCTCTCCCGCCGAGCGCGCGCACTTTGAAGAATTAGCGCCGCAATATCCAGCAGGTTGCGGGTTTCTCCCCAGAGCTGCACGCCGGCCGCGGCGGGCAAAGGATGTCCAGGGGCCTGCTGCGTCAAGAGCGACTGTGCTAATGGCGAAAGTTGCGCAACCCGGCGACGCCACTGCCCCACCTGCGTCGCTGCCGCCGTCAAGCCACGGCTCTGGCGCAGAATGCCCGCGTTGGTCCACATCAGGTGCGGCAGCGCGCGGCGAATCTGCGTCAGCTCGTCGGGGGATTCTAAGGCCCCGAGATCAGCGCTAACTATCGGTGGGGTGGCTTGCAGGCTCTCTTGGCGAGATCCATTCGAGACTGGGGCTAAATCCAGGTGGGCCAGCTGCGCCCCAAAGACCAGACACTCCAGCAGTGAGTTGCTTGCAAGCCGGTTGGCGCCGTGGACCCCGGTGCTGGCGGTCTCTCCAACGGCGTAGACGTTCTCTAAGGTGGTCTTGCTGCTTAGGTCAGTGCGTACCCCCCCCATCCAGTAGTGGGCCGCGGGGGACACCGGAATCATCTCGGTCATCGGGTCAGTGCCCCACCGCCGGCACACCTTGAGGATATTGGGAAATCGATACTGAATGCGATCGCTTGGAATAGGACGCAAATCTAGCCAAACTTGATCGTCACCCACCCGCTCTAGATGGCTGACGATGGCCCGGCTCACCACATCCCGTGGCGCCAGCTCGCCAGCGGAATGGTAGTCAAAGGCGAAGCGCCGACCGTTACGGTCCACCAAGTGCGCCCCCTCCCCCCGCACCGCTTCGCTAATCAAAAAGCGAGGAGCGCCCGTCTTGGCCAGGGCCGTGGGGTGAAACTGGACAAACTCTAAATCCCTGACCTCAGCGCCCGCCCGCCAGGCCATGGCTACCCCGTCCCCCGTACTCAAAGCCGGGTTAGTGGTATTGGAGTACACCTGCCCGCCGCCCCCCGTGGCTAAAACCACGGCACGGGCAGAAAGCCATTGAATCTCGCCGTCCTGCAGCAAGATAATTCCCTGACACTGGCGGTCCGCCATCCACAGATCCAGCACAAACCCCCGGTTGATCACCTGGATATTGGGCCGCTGCAGCACCTGCTGCCCCAAGATCGCGACGATCGCCCGCCCCGTGGTGTCAGCCGCATGAAGCACCCGCCGCCGGGAGTGGGCGGCCTCTAGGGTCAGGGCCAATTCGCCTTCTGCCCGATCGAACGCCACCCCCATGCCCAGCAAGGCTTGGATGCAGTCTTCAGCCTGCTGGGCCATGAGCGCTACAGCAGCGCGATCGCACAGCCCGGCTCCCGCCTGCAGGGTGTCGGCAATGTGCAGCTTTGGGGAGTCATTGGGGGCAATGGCCGCTGCAATTCCACCCTGGGCCCAGTCGCTCGCAGACTCAGACACCGTCTCTTTTGTAATCAGCCCAACGGTGAGGTGGGAGGGCAGACACAGTGACGCGTAGAGACCAGCAGCACCCGCCCCAACGACGAGGACGTCAAAGTTAGACACGCATTTTGCTCCAGAGATTGAGTCACGGAGGGTAGTATTACCACTTTAATTTAACCAAAGCTTAACGTGTTGAGTGGATAGCCATAAATAGGCGATGCCGTCAGGGAAGGGACCGTTTCCCAAAGAAGCTTCGATTGAATCTAAACGAAAAGGACTCCAAGCGTCAGCCCAGAGGCATCAGCTCAGAGTCCCAGGGGTTACCTAACACGGGATAGGGTGCAGGGAATCTAGCCCTGTAGGGATAGGTCCTGAGTCGCCGGCATCAGGTCTAACGTAAACCGGCAAAAGACTGCTTACTTGTAAATGCCGTTGTTGAAGCGATCTGCGCCCTCAACGAAGGCGGCTTCAGGTCGGGTCACCACGAACTCGTCTCGGTGGTTCTCCAGAATTTCCTTTTGGCGATCCGATAGACCAGGCATGTCAAATACCTCATCGACTGACTCAAACGGGCTGTAGCGGACAATCATGCCAGCCAGGGTTGGATACATACCCCGCAGCGGAATAAAAGCCCGAATGTTAGAGTTGTTTAGGTCAATTTTGTATCCCACCTTGCGCGCCTTCTCATCCACCAAATTGCGGCGCTCTACAGCCAGCACGGGGGACGGGGTGAGGGCCGTAATCTGACTCGCGGAGCTCGCCTGCGCCGGTCGCCCTGTAAAACTAACCGCGCCTACGAATACAAGAGCTGCAGCTAGCGCAAGTATCTTCACCAGTCGTTTCATATCAAGATTTCCTCCTAAATTTTGGATCGCCGGATCCACCATTGCATCGGTCTAACCGCTGAAGACAACTGAACTGGCGTAAAGCCTGACGTTGCACAGACGGATCAGACTTGCAGATGTCCTAATCCATAGGGGCATCTGCTACAGGTACAGCACATGGCTTATTTAGAAGCCTACCATTTCAGATGTCGCCTATCCGCTCCGCCTTTGCGCTGATATTGGGGCCGATGCGCTTTGTTGAAGCTGAGGAACAAACTGAGTGGCCTGCAAAATTTGACTGAGGTTGACGTCGTACTCCAGCAGACAAGTATGGCCGCTGCCGAAAAGCACGTGCATTTGGGCATTGGGGAACACCTCGATCAGTCGCTCGGCTTCCGATAGGGACGGCAGTAGCTTATCGCGCACCCCGGCGATAATTAGGGCTGGCACATTTACTTGGCACAGCTCATCATCCGTAACGTCAAAATCTTTGAGCAGAGATAGTCGCCATCCAGAGGCCTCGGCGGAAACCGAGCGCATGGCCCGTAGTAGCGCCTGGCGATCGCAACTGTCAAGCTTCTTTAGCTGAGCCAAAAAGGGCAGAAGACCAGCGCAGGATAGGCGGTAGAGCGCATCGGGGAGATATTGTGTGAACTGAGCCCCCCAAGCCAAAGCGGGCCGCTGCCTGAATGAGGAGGCGGGATTGACCAAAATCAAGCGGTCGATGAGCTGAGGCGATCGCGTCACCACTTTTTGCGCCAGGCAGCCGCCGAAGGACTCGCCGCATAAATAGACAGGCCGCGCCTGTTGGTCTAGCTCCTGCTCGATCAGCACAGCGACATTATCGGCCATCTCAGACCAGTCACTGGTGCTGCTCGACGGGATGACCAAACAGCGGACGTCAAAGCTTTGGTGCAGGCTCTCAGTTTGGAGATGGAGCAGCTCCCCCGTACCGTCCATCCCTGGTAGAAAGACAAATAGGGGCATATTCTCCTGACACGGCGCTTTACGCTCAGGGTTAAGAAAAAACATCTGGTCTGATTCAGTCGGCATAGCAGCTTTTAGTTGAGAGGGGCCTAAAAATTAAAAACGTGAATTAAAAGCGAAGCCGTCTGCGAGGGCCTAGAAGGCCTGCAGCAGCAGGTCAGAAATCTCTTGGTAACACTGCTCAGTTAGGTCATGGACCGCCTGCTTAGCCTGCCGGCCATCGTACTCCTGGCGATCGCTGGCCCGAATCCAGATGGGCTGACCAACGAACATCGTGACGTGGTGGTAAACGACGAGGGGGTGCCACCCGGGCCGGTCGAACAGCGGTTCGGACGGGTCAATCCAGTGCAGCGCCCGCAGCGGAAAGGCAGGACCGCTAAATTCTGACCTTGAGGCAATGGCCACAGGTAAAATGGCCACCTCCCGCACGGGAGCCCGCAGCGCCAGGTGGGCAAAGCCCCGCTGAAACTTGCGTAGGCTGTTGGGGGCCATCAGGTTAACCATGGGCTGAGTGCCTTCAGGAAAAATGCCCACCACCTGCCGGGTTTTGAGCAGCTCGGTCGCCTGGTTAAAAAACGCGCGCTGGCGCTGGTCTGGGCTTTCAAGGGGGAAGCACCCCAAGCTTTGGACAAACTCTCGCATCACGGGCACTTCGCCCATATAGTGGTGGCAGGCAAACCGAATGGGACGATCGAGGGCGGCCATCAAGAGGCAGGCATCCATAAAGCTGCGGTGGTTGCTGACCACAATCACCGCGTCGTCCAACGGGACGCGATCGCGGTAATGGACGTAGAGCTGGGTGCCAGTTGCAGCGAGAATCTGCTGGGAGAGTTGGAGCGGGCGGCGGTCAACCATAGGGAAGCGATAGGTTAAATCTCAAATGGCAGGGCGGTGAGGCGCTGTATTTTGGGCTTTTGTTTTGTTTTAGCCCTTTATATATTGTTACATAACCATCGGGAGGGAGAATAGGCTGCAACTGTCTCTCGGGGCAACGCTTCCGCATCCATTTATCGCTTTTCCTGCATAAGTTCATCGCTATGGGATCATTGCCTAGAGCTGACTGCGCCGAGTCCACTGTTTTAAGTCACCTGCTTTACTGAGCGTCTATTTCTAAACGTAAAGCGGAATCAATCTGGATAAACCACTTAATCCCTTAAGGTTTTTCATAAGAGTCGCCCCATAGAATGGATTTAGTTTAGAAGGGGCTCTCGTGAACTGCACTTGGCCCAATCTTGGTGTTGCCCTAGTCCTATGACCTTCGATTCTTCTCGCCATTCCTTTGCCGTTACAACGCCCCTCTACTACGTCAACAACGTGCCCCACATGGGAAGCGCGTATACCACTATCGCGGCGGATGTGGCTGCTCGGTTTCATCGCCTGATGGGCCAGCCTGTGCTGATGATTACGGGCACTGACGAGCACGGGCAGAAAATTGAGCGGACGGCGCTTCAATCCGGGCGATCGCCCCAGGAGCACTGCGACCTAATTGCCCAAAGCTTCGTTTCCCTGTGGCAGCAGCTCAACATTCAATACGACCGCTTCAGCCGCACCACCGCCCCGCGGCACGAGGCGATCGTGCGGGAGTTTTTTGACCGTGTCCAAAAGAGTGACGACATCTATCTGGGGCAGCAGCAGGGCCACTACTGCGTCGCCTGCGAAGAGTTTAAAGAGGAGCGAGATCTGCTAGAAAACCAGCACTGCGTGCTGCACCCCAACCTCAAAGTGGAGTGGCGAGATGAGCAAAATTATTTCTTCCGCCTGTCGCGCTACCAGCAGAAGCTAGAGGCATTTTATCAAGAGCGGCCCGACTTTATTCAGCCCAGCATTCGCCGCAACGAGGTTTTGAGCTTTGTCGATCGCGGCCTGCAGGATTTTTCAATCTCCCGCGTCAATTTAGACTGGGGCTTCCCCGTTCCTGGAGACTCCAAGCATACGCTCTACGTCTGGTTTGACGCCTTGCTAGGCTACGTGACGGCGCTGCTGGACCCCGAGGATGAGCCCACCCTAGACAACGCCCTCAAGCGCTGGTGGCCCATCAACCTGCACCTAATCGGAAAAGACATTCTTCGGTTTCACGCCGTCTACTGGCCCGCCATGCTGATGTCGGCGGGGCTGCCGCTGCCGGGCCGAGTGTTTGGCCACGGCTTTTTGACCAAAGACGGTCAAAAGATGAGCAAAAGCCTGGGCAATGTTTTGGACCCGGTGCGGCTGACGGAGCAGTATGGCTCGGATGCGGTGCGCTATTTCTTTATGAAGGAAATCGAGCTGGGGCGGGACGGCGACTTTAGCGAGGAGCGCTTCATCAATATTCTCAACGCTGACCTAGCCAATGACCTGGGTAACCTGCTCAACCGGACGCTGAAAATGGCCTACAAATACTGCGATCGCCGCGTCCCTAACGTCGCTCCAAACGCAATCAGCGAGGACGATGCGCTCAAATCTAAAGGGGCGGCGATCGCCGCCGAAGTGGGCCAGACCTTTGAGCGCTTGGCCTTTAGCGAGGGCTGTGAGGCGGTGCTGTCTTTAGTTCGCGCCAGCAATAAGTACCTCGACGACCAAGCGCCTTGGTCTTTGTATAAACAGGGACAGCAAACCCAAGTCGAGCAGGTGCTGTATTCGGTGCTGGAAACGGTTCGCGTTGCGGCCTATCTGCTGGCCCCAATTATTCCCAACCTGAGTAATCAAATCTATGGGCAGCTCGGCTTTGATGCCGATTTCAATCAGATTTCAGTCTATAAGAACGTTCTAGAGGGCCACGGCCAGTGGGGTGTATTGCCCGCAAATCAGTCCTTGGGAGAGGCTGTCCCCATTTTTCAAAAGTTAGATCCTTTAGAGTAATGGCCTTTGACATAGCGTTATGACACTACCTGTAGGATCTATATCCCATTCATTCTGCCCATCCATTCTGTTAGTATCACCATAGTTGGACCGTTCCGAATAGTCCGTCAAATTTTACGCTTCCTTTTTTTAGCAATCGATTTAATGACCTCCGTAGCTCTTTAGCAATTTTTTAGAGGCTTTTTATATTATGATGAACGGCAGTTTTGACACGGATACTGTGTTTACGCCGGAGCAGGTGCTCGAAAATCGAGGTCGCGTTGCTATCTTTATCGACGGCTCAAATCTGTTTTATGCGGCCCTCCAGCTCGGCATCGAAATTGACTATACCAAGCTACTGTGCCGGCTGACAGCGGGCTCTCGCCTGCTGCGCTCATTCTTCTACACTGGTGTCGATCGCACTAATGAAAAACAGCAGGGTTTTTTGCTGTGGATGCGTCGAAACGGCTACCGCGTTGTGGCGAAAGATTTGGTTCAGCTCCCCGACGGGTCCAAGAAAGCCAACCTCGATGTGGAGATTGCAGTGGATATGATGGCCCTAGTCGGCTCCTACGATACGGCTATCTTAGTCAGCGGCGATGGCGACTTGGCCTACGCCGTGGACGCCGTCAGCTATCGGGGCGCCCGGGTTGAGGTGGTCAGCCTGCGCTCGATGACCAGCGATAGCTTGATCAACGTCGCCGATCGCTACATCGACCTAGACTCCATCAAAGAAGATATCCAGAAGACGCCGCGGCAGCAGAGCTACACCTACAGGCCCCTGTCTGGCATTACGGTGATGAATGACGAGCCCTAAGCCGGCAAACAGAGCCAGCCCACAGGACCAAACCAATAAGCGGCCATTCGAGCCAACTCCGCGGCGGGGCACTATGCTAGAGTCTTGCCCAGAGATTTTACAAGGTAAGCCGGTAAATCCATGATGGTGCGCTTTTGTCGACATAACGCAGCTGCCCTATCGCTGCTGCTATTCTTGGCCCCCGTAGTCGTATCCTGCCGCGATCGCCCCCAGACCAGCGAGGCGCCCGTCCTGGATGCCAGCGATGAGGATCCCGATGAGGGGCTGACCTTCCGCAACATTACCCTGGAGCAGGCTGACGAAGCCGGCGACGTGCAGTGGCGCGTAGTGGCTGACCGTGCCGTCTACAGCCAAGACCGCCAGGACGCTGAGATAGAGAATCTCACCGGGGAGTTCTTCCGCGATGGCGAGCCGGTCTACGATGTCTCGGCCAACGAGGGAGACGTGCTTCAAAACGGTGAGCAGCTCGTTCTGCGGGATCAGGTGGTGATTAAAGATCTAGAGAGCGGCGCGGTCCTCACTGGGGATGAACTCACCTGGAACCCTGAAGAAAACCTCATCACCATCAGCGGCCAGGTCGAGGGCACCCACCCCGATTTGACCCTTTCCGCCGGCAGCGCTGACGCCTACATCGATGAGCAGCGCATCGTGGTCAAGGGCGGCGTCAAAATTGCCAACACGGATGGGACGGTGCGGCTCAGCGGCGATCGCCTTGTGTGGCGGATTGAGGATGAGCAGTTGACCACTGACCGTCCCATCCGCATCCAGCAGCGCCAGGGCAATCAGGTCACCCACCGCGCCAACGCCGATCGGGCCAGCTTCGACATTGGGGCAGAGGTGGCCACCCTGCAGAAAAACGCCGTTGTAACCATCCAGGATCCCCCAGTTCGCCTCACGGGGGATGCCCTACGGTGGAGCATTGCAGAGCAAACCCTGGTGGCGAGCCAGCCCTTCACCCTCGTTCAACAGGCCGAACAAACCACGATTCGGGCCAATCGTGGCCAAGGCAACCTTGAGTCTCAGGTCTTTAACATGCAGGGCAACGTGTCGGTGGTGGCCCAGCGCACCGGGGGGCGCCTCACTGCGGACCGCCTCACCTGGACTGTTCCGACCCAAAACGTCGTTGCCGAAGAGAACGTGGCCTATCGTCAGCCCGACCCGCCCCTGGACCTCAAAGGCGATCGCGCCGTGGGTCGACTGGAGAATCAAACCTTGGTGGTGACGGGTGACCAGGTGGTGACTGAGATTGTGCCCAATACTATCGCCCAGTAGTAGCCACGATGCATTTACAAATCGCGGCATGAATCACACCATGGGATAGGCCCAAAATCCAAGTAGGGACACGGCAGTGCCGTGTCCCTACAGAAGGTATAGACCCAAGCTAGCCCTCTAGCGCTCAGCAGTGCCCTGGTTGGGGTCGCCCTCAGTGGGGTTCTCATTAGCCCCAGCGGCTTGGCCCGTGCGGCGAGTCTCTGGCTTGACGGTAGTTTGCTTACCCCCGGAGGAGGCTGTAGATTTAGACTTACCCTTGCCCTTGGGAGCCTCAACTTCAAGCACTTCCTCTACGGCAAAGTTGTTGGTGTTAATGCCGGAGTAGTTCACTTTGTCAAAGCGGACAATAACGGGGTACCGAATGCCGCTTTGATCGACAGTAGCAACCGTACCGACATCCTTATACCAGTAGGATTCCGGACGAAGAATTCTGACTTTAGATCCGCGCTGAACCATATCTAATTTCCTTCCGTTGTCAAATCATATATAGGCTTATATGTCAATCGGGCAACTCGATTAGACCTGCAGACAGCCCGATTAGACCCATTTGAGCTTTTATCGCTTAGAAGTAAGCTAAACCTATTCTACTGGCTGGCGGTTTCGGCTTAAAAAAACGACACAGTTGGGCAAAGAATATACATACTGTAGGTGCGTAGCCACAATCAAACGAAAGGGGGAGCGGCTGTATCGGGGGCGGCTTCCCCTGACAGCTTTGTTTACTTACGGCGCTGTACTTGTCCGCACTAAATTCCTTGTGAGCTGTGAAGCGGGCTGAGTATGCGTTTAGCGTGTTAGAAGCCCCAACCCCTCTCCCAATATTGATACCGCTGGCGATATTCACGCCTTATAGCCATCTCGCGGTTTTGCGGCTTGGAAAGACCCCCGTACGAGAGCTGCTGGCTCAATGGGGGATGAAGGGAGTGTGGATGACGCTTGACGCGTTGCATACACAAAAAGCGGTGCGACCCCACGCCGGTTCCCGGCGCTAAGGAAAGCGCACCAAGACAAACGGTGGCTGACATCGTTGAGATTAGCAATCACTACTGCATTGGGCTCAAGGGCAATCAGCGCAAGCGGTTGAAGCAAGCGCAGGTGAGCGCTGAGCAACAAGCCCCGCTCAGCTGGCATTACTGCGCTCGTGGGCCATTTCGTTATTCCGCAAAGCAGGACAGTCATCCATTGCTCAGGCGATCCGCCTATTCGAGCATGACTTGGTTCAACTGATTTCATCCCTTTAAAAATTAACCTTAGGGCAAAGGAGGGGGCACCGCTGTGCTGGTAGGCAATGCTTTGAGGGCTTTGATGGCCGAACTCATTGTACTGGTGCACCCAGCTCATCACCGTTTGAGGGTTACGTCCAGTATTTAGAGCCACCTGCGTTGCATTCATCCCCTGAGTGACTTCGTAGAGGGCCAGTAGGCGTTCGCGCGTCCTGGGACGGGTGCTTTAGGCGCTTGGTCTCCAAGCGTGGTAGGCGTTTGCTCCCATCGTTGAGTATCAAACCTTGAGCATAGAACGGAGTAGTAGACTGTACAGCTTTATCTGTCTTGAAGGAATAGGCTGGAAAACTCTAGTTCTCGAGATGGACGCGGTTTATCATCTACCTCGGAGATTACCTGCATATTCTCGGCATGTCTAGGCTGAAATAGCCATTGATTCATATTCAACTAACTTACTAAATTAGCTTGGAACCAATGCGATATAATTCAAATTCAACTCACCTGTCAGAAAGTTCAAGCGCAACTCGTGAGAACCTGCGCTTAGATCCACTTCCCCTACAGTTATACTCTGCCACTCTTGCCATCCCCCCGTTCTGCCAAACTCTAAAACTTCCTGCGGCTGGCCATCAAAAGATACGCCTAACTGTTTCTTACCGTTTTTAGGTGTGGCTACACGAGCAACAACATCGTAACTACCAGCCTGTGCAATGTCGACATCATAGCTCAAGTATTCACCGGCACTAACCCACCCCACATTAAAGCCGCCACCCACGTCACCTGTAGCTTGGAGATCAACCGGCTCATCGGGTCGATATGCACCGCCTATATTATATTGACTAGCGTCGTAATATTCATCACCATTAGTGCCAGCCTTATAATCCTCAGCTTCAACGCGAATCACTTCAGTCGGTCTTGAAGCAAGCATATTAGTTTCGGCAGGACTTATTTGAGTAGACATTGAAGCAATGATTTCATCGCTATCTACTGCGAGCTCACCATCTGCACCAACTTGAAATAATAAAGACTCTAGCAATCCGCTCGGCGAGGCCATATCTGGATTACTAAAACTATCGACATCTGAAATGTTAATCAACTCGTTATTTTCTATGACAGCGCTATAGCTCGCATCGTTCCTCATTAGCGGACGAGACGTGCCATTAACTTGGATTAAGTTGTCCTTAATCTCGATGGTATTAAAATCGGTCTGGGAATGAAAGCCAAATAGCCCATCTACTCTTGACGTAATAGTTTCGTTTGCAATGACGTGATTGTTATAAAACGAGAAGCCATCATAGACGCCTCGACTCCAAAAAATGCCACGGCCTGGATTTATGATGAGATTATTGTGGAATTTTGTTGGTCCTTCTGCTGGTTCTGAACCAAAACTGGAGATTAGATTTCCGTGGTCCCGATCGACGTCAAAGGCAAAAACATTGTTGTTGATCTCAGCACCACTACGGGCCCACTCCAAGGAGTATGAACGTGTGAAGTAGTTATGATGGATATGAAACGTAAAGCCATCATCTGGTACAGGGCCGCCTCCAAACTTAGGAACTGATACGACTCCATCGAGAAAATTGTGATCAATTTCGACAAATTGATCGTTTTCGAAAGGGAGTTCGATCGCGAAATTTGTATTTATTGTATTATGGTGAATCCGCGTATTCCTGAAATCGCGACCCTTGATTCCATAGACATTTCCTTCTCGATTGCCGCTCTTGTCAATCCGGTTGTTATATATTTCGGAATCTTCTAGGTAAGTAGCATAGATTGATCCCCCAGTGACCCCACTGTCTCCATTCGCTTGGCCGCCTGCATCGACAAATAGGTTGTCGTGGATACTTGCACCACTTGCGTTATAGAGTCGAACCGAGCTCCATGCAAAGTTGTTGAATTCAGCATTACGAATCTCAAGGTCGTCAGATCTAAACCCGAAGATCGCGCCATGAATATCTGGTCCCGTTAAGGCAATATCTGCAAACGCGACACTATCTGCGTTCTCGTGAAGATCAAATAAGTAGGCACTCCGATTTGCAGAGGCTGCATTCAAGCCAGAGTCAGGTAAGCCCTCAGTTCCGACTTGAAACCCGTCGGAATTTTGTAAAACGGTGGCACCTGCGCCATCACCTCTAAAAGCAATATTTGGGGTATCTACTTTGATAGTTTCATCTAAATCATATACACCCTCAGGGATATAGATCACTGCTTCCTCGACAAAACCTTCTGCGCGCTGAGCCGTCAACCAGTCAACCGCCGCTTGGATCGCTATGGAGTCGTCCATACCATCGTTAGCAATGGCGTTGGATAGTCCTTGATTGGCACTAAGTATTTCCTCAGAGATACTAGTAATATCGATGTAGTTGACGTTAGTTTCCATATGCTAATCCTTACTGCACAAGTTACAGTTATCAGCTGTAGCTTCTTAAGCTAGTCAGTATGTGATGTTGATGACAAATCTCTAAACTCAGCGCGGCAATTGCACCATGCCTAGACATGCAATTATCAAGTCATCAACCTATATGCGACCTAAAAGGAGCGGCATTCAGAAACAGATACACTCTGAAATTCAACCAGTTCACGTATTTTGAACGAGTTACGAGGATAATAGAGCAAAGATTTAAAGATGTCCACGTAATATTCTGAAAGATGCTCATCATAAAATATAAGCTTGCTTTGCTCCTAGGAGACTTTCAGGCTAAAAAGCCGTCAAAACTGTCCTCTACTATAGTTGTTGGTCGTCGCAATACTTCTGAAAACCTTGTATCACTTACTGTAGTCTAGTTGGCTTATTAAGCGCCCGCTTTTTCGATAGACTCAATCGGAGATAAATCGTTCCCGCTAGTGCTAGAGTTCATGTTTTGGATTTCCAGATCTGTCATCCTGGTCATAGAGCACTCTGTCACCGCTGAAACGGTTCAAAGGAAGACATTGGTTACACCGGATTCATCGCTTACCAATTTTTCTTTAAAAAAATTAGTTTTGTCGAGATTGGTTTATTCTGACCCATGACATTAGGGTTAGCGCCTGGAACGGTTTAGTTTGCCCTACTTCAGTGCGCGCAACTAGGCTGGCGCAATACGGGCGATCGCATGAGTTGACAAAAAAAGGATCCCTGAGGATCCCTTCTGGTGAATATGTAGCCGCTGTTGCAGGGCTTTGTGCACGGGGCGCGTTGCTTATTGCGTTCGCCCAGTTACAGAATAACTCCGTCAGCTCGAAGCTAGACGTTGCGTAGGTATCTGGACACGCAAATATTCGCTCAATTAGATATTTTTTGAGTGCTGCGGTCCTAGCCCACAGAAGTGAGCAGCTTATCGTCTACAGCATCTGCCGACGCCTCAGCAGAATCCGCCTCAGACGGCGGCACAACTTGCCAGAACTGAGGCAGCATTTCATCCCAGCGGTCTAAGATTTGCTGCGCCTTTTGGCTACCGGTGTGCTCCATATGGGCTTCAATAAGCGACTTAAGCTGGCTTTCACCTGCACCAGTAGACACCCGCTGAATCGAGACGATTTCCGGATTCATCTTCTCCGGCAGGCTATTGTCTTCATCTAAGAAGTAAGCCAGGCCACCGGTCATACCTGCGCCAATATTACGACCGGCCCGACCCAGCACAACCACAACGCCGCCCGTCATGTACTCGCAACAGTGGTCTCCAGCCCCTTCAATAACGGCCTGTCCTTTCGAGTTGCGCACCGCGAAGCGCTCGCCCGCCTGGCCGTTGGCGTATAGCGTGCCCCCAGTGGCGCCATAGAGACAGGTGTTGCCGATGATCACGTTTTCTGCAGGGTCGTAGGCCGCCTCCGGCAGAGGTTTGACGATGATTTCGCCTCCGTGCATCCCCTTCCCAACATAATCGTTAGCCTCACCTTCCAGATGGAGCATCATACCCGGCAGGGTAAAGGCCCCAAAGCTCTGGCCCGCGCTGCCTTTGAGGTTGAAATTGAGCTGGCCGCTGAAGCTAGCGTTACCGTGACGCTTGGCGATCGCCCCTGCAATTCTTGTCCCCACGGAGCGATCGGTGTTGACAACAGTCACGTCTTTTGTCACCGTGCCGTGGTTCTCGATGGCGCCGACAATTTCAGGATCGTTCAGGAGCTGATCGTCCAGCACTGGGCCATTACTGTGCACCGCTTCGTGCTCCAGCCAGCCTCGATTCTCGCGCACGTCTGGCAGGGTCAGCAGGCAGTCTAGGTTAAGCACGCTGGTCTTCGTGAGAGAGGCGTCGTCGCGCACCTTGAGTAAGTCGGCGCGGCCAATGACGTCTTTTAGGGAGCGGTAGCCCAGGCGCGCCAGCAGCGATCGCACCTCCTGAGCAATGAAGTAGAAGAAATTCACCACCTGCTCGGGCACGCCAGAAAAGCGCTTGCGCAGCTTCTCCTGCTGGGTTGCCACGCCCACCGGGCAGTTATTGGTGTGGCAGATGCGGGCCATGATGCAGCCCTCGGCGATCATGGCGATGGAGCCGAAGCCATATTCTTCTGCGCCCATCAGTGCCGCCATGATGACATCCCAACCCGCCTTGAGGCCGCCATCCGCTCGCAGAATGACGCGATCGCGCAGGCCGTTGGCAAACAGCGCCTTATGTACTTCAGTGACGCCGAGTTCCCAGGGCACCCCAGCGTGTTTAATCGAGCTCAGGGGAGAGGCGCCTGTACCACCATCATGGCCCGAGATTTGAATCACATCAGCGTTGGCTTTAGCCACGCCCGCCGCGATAGTGCCAATGCCGACCTCTGCCACCAGCTTCACAGAGACCTTTGCCTTTGGGTTGATTTGGTGCAGGTCAAAGATCAGCTGGGCAAGGTCTTCAATAGAGTAAATATCGTGATGGGGCGGCGGCGAAATTAGGGTGACGCCGGGCTTCGAAAGCCGCAGTTGGGCGATGTATGCGCTCACCTTGCGGCCCGGCAGTTGGCCGCCCTCTCCGGGCTTGGCGCCTTGAGCGATTTTAATTTCAATTTGCCTGGCGCTCATCAGGTACTCTGGCGTGACGCCGAAACGACCTGAGGCCACCTGTTTAATGGCAGAGTTGGCGGTGTCTCCGTTACGTAGCCCCTTGAGGTGAGGCATCGTGGGCGAGTGGCCCGTGTCATCCACATCGTGCAGCACCTCAAAACGCACGTCATCTTCCCCACCTTCGCCGGAGTTTGACTTGCCGCCGATGCGGTTCATGGCAACGGCCAATGTCTCATGGGCCTCACGGGATAGAGAGCCCAAGGACATTCCGCCCGTGCAGAACCGCTGCATGATGGTTTCTAAGGACTCCACCTCCTCAATAGAAATTGGATTGCGATCGCTACTTAGATCTAGCAGGTCCCGCAAAGCGGTCGGTGGTCGGTTGGCAATATGCCGCTTGTAGACCTCGTAGTGGTCGTAGTCGTTTTCGCTGACGGCCTTGTGCAGCGCCTTCACCATTTCGGGGCTATTCATGTGGTACTCGCCGCCAGGCTTGTACTGCACGAAACCAAAGTTCTGCAGCTTCTTGGAAATCTCGGGAAAGGCCCGCTCGTGGATGGCAATGACTTCCCGAGATAGGTCAGCGATGCTGATGCCGCCGACGCGGGAGACGGTACCCTTAAAGGCTGTCTGCAGTAGGTCAGAGCCAATGCCGATAGCCTCGAAGATTTGGGCGCCGTGGTAGCTGGACAGTAGAGAAATGCCCATCTTAGATAGAATTTTTAGCAGCCCGGCTTCCACGCCTTTACGGTAGTTGGCCTGGGCTTGTTCGATAGAAATCTTGTCCATGCGGCCCTTTTCCATCTGACCTTGGGTCTTGGAACTAGACCACCAGTGGCGCACCGTCTCTAGCGCCAGATAGGGGCATACTGCGCTAGCCCCATAGCCGATCAAGCAGGCAAAGTGATGGGTGCTCCAGCACTGGGCGGTGTCGATGACCAGCGACGCTTTCATCCGCAGGCCAGCGGTAATCAGATGATGGTGTACTGCACCTGTCACCAGCAGCGGTGGGACTAAACTGTAATCACTGTCAGTCCCCCCGGCGCTGCCATCGGGGCGGAGGCGATCGCTCAAGATTAGCACCTGAGCGCCATTTTTCACGGCCTGGGCTGCAACCTCACACAGGGAGGCGATCGCTTGATCGAGGCCCGTCAGGCCATCTTCAATTTTGAATAGCGTAGATAGCTCGGCCACCCCAAAGCCGGAAGTTTTGATCGACTCAAGCTCTGCGTCGTTGAGCAATGGGGAGCTAAGCTTAATCTGACGGGCGTATTCCGGCTTTTCTTCCAGCAGATTGCCCCGTGCCCCAAGCTGCATCGCCAGAGACATCACTAAGCTTTCCCTCAGGGGGTCAATTGGGGGGTTGGTGACCTGGGCAAAGCGTTGCTTAAAGTAGTCGTACAGCAGGCGTGGCTTGTCTGAGAGCACTGCTAGAGGTATGTCGTCCCCCATGCAAAACGTCGGCTCTTTTGCTTGAGAGGCCATGGCCTCAATAATCATCTCGACGTCTTCAGTGGTGTAGCCAAAAGAAGCCTGCTGCCGCAGCAACGCCTGCTCATTGAGCTGGGTCTCTTCCTGAAAAGGCTGGGGTTGAATCTCGTGGCGATGGGCCGCCAACCACTCGCCGTAGGGCTGCTGATTTGCGATTTGCTGCTTGATGTCCCAGTTGTACAGCACGGTGTGGCGCTCTAAATCCACCGCGATCATCTCGCCCGGCGCTAAACGGCCTTTCTCGACAATGTCTGCCTCGGGCACGGGAACGACGCCAGCTTCAGAAGCCACAATAACGCAGCCGTCCTGGGTAATGCAGTAGCGCGCCGGACGCAGTCCGTTGCGGTCCAGGGCAGCGCCGACGGTTTTACCGTCGCTGAACACCAGCAGGGCAGGCCCGTCCCACGGCTCTTGGATGCCGCTGTAGTATTCGTAGAAATCAACAATTTCAGGCCGGTTTCTAAGCTCGGGCTGATTTTGGTATGCCTCTGGCACCATAACGGTCACCGCCTCGGCAGGGTGACGACCCGAATGCACTAGCAGCTCTAGCACGTTGTCTAAACTGGCAGAGTCGCTGTTCTCTAGGCTCACAATGGGTTTGACGGTGTCGAAGCGATCGCCCCAGACCTCGTGGGATAGATCGCTCTCCCGCGCCATCATCCAGTTGACGTTGCCTAGCAGGGTATTGATCTCGCCGTTATGGCCCAGGATGCGCATGGGCTGCGCCAGCGGCCAACGGGGTAGGGTATTGGTGCTGAAGCGGCGGTGATAGAAGGCAAAGGGACTCTCATAGTTCTCATCTTTGAAGTCGAGGTAAAACTCGCCCAGCACCGCGGAGCGCACCATGCCCTTATAGACGATGGTGCGGCCCGACAGCGAGCAGATGTATAGGTCTTCAAGGGACGCCTTTGCCTCATCAGAGAGGTCGCCAGAGGCAATCGCCTCCACAACCTGATTTCCCACGCGACAGCGCAGCAGGTATAGCTCTCGCTCTAGCGCGTCGCCCTCAAGATCAGACTGAAGGACAACCTGCTCGATCTGGGGCTGGTTCTCGCGTGCCTGGGGGCCTAGCACAGATGGATCAACAGGGACTTCGCGCCATCCCAAGCAGTCAAAGACAGACTCAGAAATTTCTCGCTCAATCAGAGTCTTCGCTATTTCCGTAGCGCTGCCCTGGGGCAAAAACACCATCCCCACCGCCAGCGTCCCGGATGGCGCTAGGTCCAAAGCGTCAATCCAGGCCTGGATAATTTTCCAGGGAATTGCCGTCATAACCCCTGCGCCGTCTCCCGAGTCTTGGTCAGCGCTGCAGCCACCCCGGTGCTCCATGCAGGTCAGCGCGCCAAGGGACTTCTGCACCAGCGATCGCGACGCTCGGCCATACTGATCGGCAATGAATCCGACGCCACAGGCATCGCGCTCTTCTACCAGCCATCGCGGCCCCAGGCAGTGTGACTCCCAATCTCGATGTAACTGCGTCTTGATAGTCATAACCAATTTTTTCTCTCGTAACTGCTAAATTTAATTGAGTTGACCTGGGGATAACTCAGTGCGATGTGTAGACCTATATATGGCATGCTGCTTGCTTTCGAGCAGCGCTGGGTTTATGGAAGACTCCCGGTGTGCCACACAACCTTTGCGAACCCTTGCTCTAGCAACTGGGGGATTCTGGCACCTTGACAAATTCGCCGACAGCAATGTGAGGCCCAATGCGGCTAGGAATTTACCGTTCGTACAAGAGATGCCAAAACTACCGTTCGCTGTAAGCCATGCGCCTAGCAGCGACGCCACTTTACCCATAGCCCCGCGCTCCAACGATGGGCGAGCCTTAGATTTCCCGCAGGATTCTTCCATCACAACAGCAGCGGCTCAAAATTGGCTCTGACTAACCCGCAAATCGACGATGAGCGCTAGGCAAGTCCGCCGCACAGCCTGTCTCGATTCGGTCAAGATGCTAGCCAAAATAAGGCAGGTATTTATGATCTCCACAATATCTCCATAACATCTCTATAGCAGACTAGTCAGGGCTTGACAAGCCTTAAGAACATGACATGGGATCACAAAGCTACGGTATCTAACCGGCTGCATCTCAGTCCCGTATACCTTAATTATCAAGAGGCTTTGTAAAATCTTCAACCTGGGGTCACTGATCCTTGATAATTAAATCAGCTTGCCAACACCGTCAGAGTGGGGTCACTTCCGATGGCTCAGCCGCTACACAACACAATACCTGCCATACAGATAGCACTTGCCTTTTGGGTATGGGCATCCAGATGCAGCACGCGGTAATTGGCGATCGCTGTAAGCGGCCTCACCAAGAATATTGTTCGACATCGGAAATAATGTTCGGGATGTAAAGCACAGACAAATTTTCTGTAATCTTGAGCCGGACATCCCCCCCTCTGCTGATTACCTCTTGCTATGTTGGTTTCAGATTGCTGCGTAGAGCTTTCCCAAGTCGCTGTGTGTTGCCATTGCGCGGTGCCAGACCCGACGAGTTGGCGACAGCAATTTTTGGAAATACTGCTTATGAGGCCAGCACCGAGTTTACTCATTTTGCCGCTTAACCGATAAGGTGAGCCCGTCAAAGTCCCGACGCACTGTCGGAATTTGCAGCTATTCGTCTCGCATTTAACCAAAATCATCCTCTACTCTAAGGAGAAGCCAACATGGTTCAAGCTAAAGAAGCGCCTACATCCTCAATCTCCGCAGTTGCTCAAATGTCTAAAGATACTTTGGGTGCAATGGGAGAGAATCGCCCCTGGGGCTCATTCACGGTGTTGGAGGAAGGCAGCGGCTACAAAATTAAGCGGATTGAAGTCAAGCCTGGTCATCGCCTCAGCCTCCAGATGCACCATCACCGTAGCGAGCACTGGATTGTCGTTTCCGGTACAGCTCTGGTCACCTGTGGCGAAGCCGAAACCCTGCTGTCCAGCAACCAGTCAACCTACGTTCCGCCTTGCACGAGCCACCGCCTCGAGAATCCTGGCGTGATTCCTCTCATCCTAATTGAGGTTCAGAACGGTCAATATCTCGGCGAAGACGACATCATTCGCTTTCAGGATGACTACGCTCGTGCCAAGGAAGCTAAGAAATAGATTTCGCGGCAGGCCTATGGTCGCAACCTGAGCTTTGCTTACCAATCCCATTCGTACACAGTTTGTCCGACACCTGGCCAGCTGCTGCAATCAAGCGGTGTAGTTTGAGAGACTAATTCTCTGACTCTACACCGTTTTTTATTGCTGACCGTATAGGTCTGCCGCACGTGCTGTCCTAAGTGATGAGGCCAGCGCAAAAAGATGATCCTAAGCAATCTATCGTGATAGGGTCTTAGCCAGTATGGATCTGCTCTTTAGCGTGGCCCGATATGATTCATGTAACCGATGCAGCGACTAGGGAACTGCAGCGCCTAGCGCGACAGCAGGGCCTCCATCAGTCTCAGCAGTCTTATCTCACCCTCGATGTTTCCTCAGAAGGATGCCTGGAGCTGTCGTACCGCTTACGTTTTGAATCTCAAGTTCCCGAAAGCTGCATTAAAATATCTCCTGGGGTAGCCTTCCCGGACAGATCGCCCCAGGACAAGCTCATTGTCGCGATCGCGCCCTCAGCTTATCCCTACATCGCCGGCTTAAGAATCGATTACTCAGAAGACCTGCTCGGCGGAGCTTTTAGATTTCACAACCCCAACGCAACAAGCCACTGCGGGTGCGGCCAATCCTTCACAGTCGGTCAGCCTTAGGCTGCTCTATCGCGCTTGTTGACTCTTCCTGAGATATGCTGCTAACATGGGAGGCTGTTGCAAATATTTTTTAGTTAAGCTGGTCTACTAATGCCAACGATTCAGCAGCTTGTTCGTAGCGAGCGCCAAAAAGCAAAACAGAAGACAAAATCTCCTGCCCTGAAGAGCTGTCCCCAGCGTCGGGGCGTATGCACTCGGGTTTACACCACGACGCCGAAGAAGCCCAACTCGGCACTGCGTAAAGTTGCCCGCGTCCGACTGACCTCAGGATTTGAGGTCACAGCTTATATCCCTGGTATTGGCCACAACCTCCAAGAGCACTCAGTCGTGATGATTCGCGGCGGGCGAGTTAAGGATCTGCCTGGCGTCAGATATCACATCGTGCGCGGAACTTTGGATACCGCTGGCGTCAAGGATAGACGTCAAAGCCGCTCCAAATATGGGGCTAAGAAGCCTAAAGAGTAGATGGCTCGCTACGGCTGGTTAGCCAGCATTCGGTCTTGAACTTTGGCTCCGATTACACCTGCTTACGACTACAAAAGTAGGTACTCACTATCCACCCATATCACTCAACGCAGCTAAGTTAATATGTCTCGCCGTACATCAGCGCAAAAGCGTACAATCGAGCCCGACCCGAAATACAATAGCCGCCTCGTCAGCATGATGGTTAGCCGGATCATGGAGAGCGGTAAGAAATCCTTGGCCTATCGTATCGTCTACGACGCCTTCGGCATCATTGAAGAGCGCACTGGTTCAGATCCGCTCGAGGTCTTTGAGCAGGCTGTTCGCAACACCACGCCACTGGTGGAGGTTAAGGCAAGACGGGTGGGTGGTGCAACCTACCAGGTTCCTATGGAGGTCCGAGCCGACCGTGGAATCGCCCTCTCGCTGCGCTGGCTGATACAATTTTCCCGGCAGCGGGCAGGCCGAACTATGGCAATGCGGCTAGCGAATGAGCTGATGGATGCGGCTAACGAAACCGGCAGCGCTATTCGGCGGCGTGAGGAGACGCACCGCATGGCCGAAGCAAACAAAGCGTTCGCCCACTATCGCTACTAGCCCTCTTGCAACTCGTTATTATAGAGAATACGTCGAGCCCATCTTTAAGAGCTTATGTTAGCGATTTTCTAACGCTGTAGAGGCGATGAATCCTAGTGAGAAAGCTGGAAGAGATAGCTTGATTATGATGGCTCAATGAGCGTGATTGTGATAATCGGAGGCAGCCGTGGCGCGCAGCGTTTCCCTGGAAAAAGTACGCAATATTGGAATTGCTGCACATATTGATGCAGGTAAGACCACCACAACAGAGCGAATCTTGTTCTACTCCGGTGTGGTTCACAAAATTGGTGAGGTTCACGACGGCACCGCTGTAACCGATTGGATGGCCCAGGAGCGCGAGCGCGGGATCACCATCACGGCAGCGGCTATTAGCGCGACATGGCGGGATCACCGGATCAATATTATCGACACTCCCGGTCACGTTGACTTTACCATCGAGGTCGAGCGCTCAATGCGAGTGCTGGACGGCGTTATTGCGGTTTTTGACTCTGTAGGAGGCGTACAGCCCCAGTCTGAAACAGTGTGGCGGCAGGCCAACCGATATAACGTTCCGCGCATCGCGTTCGTCAACAAAATGGATCGGACCGGCGCAGATTTCTTCAAGGTCAACGCTCAGATTCGCGATCGCCTCAGGGCCAACGCCGTCCCGATTCAGGTTCCCATCGGGGCTGAAGGGGACTTCAGCGGCGTTGTGGATTTAGTCAAAATGCGGGCTCGTATCTACAACGACGATCTGGGAATGGACATGGACGACGTGGCTATTCCCGAGGCCGTACTGGAGAAGGCCGAGGAATATCGCACCATTTTGGTGGAGGCGATCGCTGAAACCAGCGACGAGCTGATGGAGAGATACCTTGAGGGCCAGCAGCTCAGCGAAGACGAGGTGCGTGAGGCGATTCGAAAAGCCGTACTCGCCGGCACAATGGTGCCGCTTCTATGCGGTTCATCCCTGAAGAATAAAGGAGTTCAGCTACTGCTAGATGCAGTTGTCGACTACCTACCTGCCCCCATCGATGTCCCGCCCATCGAGGGCTTGCTGCCCAATGGTGAACAGGCTGTCCGCCGCTCCAGCGATGATGAGCCCTTTTCGGCGCTAGCCTTCAAGATTATGTCTGACCCTTATGGGCGCCTGACGTTTGTGCGCGTCTATTCGGGTGTGCTGACTAAAGGCAGCTACATCATCAATACGACTAAAGAGGGGAAGGAACGGGTTTCGCGGTTGATTATTCTCAAGGCAGACGATCGTCAAGAGGTGGATGAGCTCCGTGCGGGCGATTTGGGCGCCGTTCTAGGGCTAAAAAATACCTTTACGGGGGATACGCTCTGCGATATCGATGCTCCCATTGTTCTAGAGTCGCTTTACGTACCAGAGCCCGTGATTTCGGTCGCGGTTGAGCCTAAGACCAAGCAGGATATGGAGAAGCTTTCCAAAGCGCTGCAGTCGCTTTCAGAGGAAGACCCGACCTTCCGCGTCAGCATTGATCCCGAGACGAACCAGACCGTGATTGCGGGCATGGGGGAACTGCACCTGGAAATCCTGGTGGATCGCATGCTGCGGGAGTTTAAGGTAGAAGCCAATATCGGCGCGCCTCAAGTTGCTTACCGTGAGACCATCCGCAAGCCCGTCAGCACTGAAGGTAAATTCATTCGCCAGAGCGGGGGCAAAGGTCAGTATGGTCATGTCGTGATCGACGTGGAGCCGACGGAGCCTGGCAGCGGATTTGAGTTTGTCTCTAAGATTGTAGGGGGTTCAATCCCAAAGGAATTCGTCAATCCGGCCGAACAGGGCATGAAAGAAGCTTGTGAGTCTGGTATATTGGCTGGATATCCGGTTATCGATCTCAAGGTGACTCTGGTTGATGGGTCATATCATGATGTAGATTCGTCGGAGATGGCCTTCAAGATCGCAGGATCGATGGCAATTAAGGACGCCGTTCTCAAAGCGGCACCTGCGTTGCTTGAGCCTATGATGAAGGTAGAAGTCGAGGTCCCTGAAGAATTTTTGGGCGACGTGATGGGAGATTTAAACTCTCGTCGCGGCCAGATTGAGGGAATGGGATCGGACGATGGACTTGCTAAAGTAACCTCCAAGGTTCCACTGGCAGAAATGTTTGGCTACGCCACCGATATTCGGTCAAAGACTCAAGGTCGAGGCATTTTCTCCATGGAATTTAGCGAGTATGATGAAGTGCCTCGCAACGTTGCGGAGACTATCATTGCTAAAAGTAAAGGGAACGCGTAATTCAGAGGATTCGGAAAAGGATACATAACTCATGGCACGAGCAAAGTTCGAAAGAAACAAACCCCACGTCAACATTGGCACCATTGGTCACGTCGACCATGGTAAGACAACGCTGACAGCCGCTATCACGATGGCGTTAGCGGCTAAGGGTGGCGCGGAGGCTCGTAAGTACGAGGATATCGACGCGGCCCCTGAAGAGAAGGCTCGTGGTATCACCATCAACACCGCCCACGTTGAGTACGAGACCGACACCCGTCACTACGCCCACGTAGACTGTCCTGGTCACGCTGACTACGTGAAGAACATGATCACGGGTGCGGCGCAGATGGACGGTGCCATTCTTGTCGTCTCGGCAGCTGATGGTCCCATGCCCCAAACTCGGGAGCACATCCTGCTGGCGCGTCAGGTTAACGTTCCTAACCTGGTGGTGTTCATGAACAAGCAAGACCAGGTGGATGACGAAGAGCTGCTGGAGCTGGTCGAACTAGAGGTGCGTGAGCTTCTCAGCGACTACGACTTTCCGGGCGATGATATTCCCATTACCGTTGGCTCTGCGCTAAAAGCGGTTGAAGCTCTGGTAGACGGTAACTCTGACGAGTGGGTCGAGAAGATCTACGCTTTGATGGACACCGTAGACGAGTACATTCCCACCCCTGAGCGGGACGTCGACAAGCCTTTCCTCATGGCGGTTGAGGACGTCTTCTCTATCACCGGTCGAGGCACGGTTGCCACCGGTCGAATCGAGCGTGGCAAAGTCAAGGTGGGTGAAGAAGTTGAAGTTGTCGGCATCCGCGAAACCCGCAAGACCACGGTTACTGGAATTGAGATGTTCCGCAAGAGCCTAGACGAGGGTATGGCGGGTGACAACGCCGGTATCCTGCTGCGAGGCTTTAAGAAGGAAGACATCGACCGGGGTATGGTGATTTCCAAGCCCGGTTCCATCACGCCTCACACCAACTTTGAGTCTGAGGTGTACGTCCTGAAGAAGGAAGAAGGCGGACGTCACACCCCGTTCTTCGGCGGCTATCGTCCCCAATTCTACATCCGGACCACCGATGTGACCGGCGAGATCAAAGAGTACACCGCTGACGACGGCAGCAGCGTGGAAATGGTAATGCCCGGCGATCGCATCAAGATGACCGTTGAGCTGATCAGCCCCATTGCCATTGAGCAAGGCATGCGCTTTGCCATCCGCGAGGGTGGTCGCACCATCGGAGCAGGTGTAGTCTCCAAGATTCTCAAGTAGCTCTAACCTATGGGCTTTGAAAATATCAGCAGTTCGGCACACCGCCGGCTGCTGATATTTTTTCTCGATACAGCGTTTCCACTGCTGGTTGAGCCTATATCTATCCCTCACACGACTAAAAATCGCTATATCCCTAGAACGTTTAATCTCCAGCTATGGCAACCATTCAACAGCAAAAGATTCGCATTCGCCTCAAGGCGTTTGACCGCAGCCTGCTCGACACGAGCTGTGAAAAAATTGTAGACACCGCTAACCGCACCAACGCGACGGCAATTGGGCCGATTCCCCTACCCACAAAGCGCCGCATTTACTGCGTTCTGCGATCGCCCCACGTCAACAAAGACTCCCGAGAGCACTTTGAGACCCGCACCCATCGCCGCATCATCGATATCTATCAGCCGTCCTCTAAAACCATCGACGCGCTGATGAAGCTCGATTTGCCCTCCGGCGTAGATATCGAAGTCAAGCTTTAAGCCTCAGCCCTAGGTCTACCGATGACCGATAAAATCGATCCACTCGATCCTCGGGCTACAGACGCCATCATCTTCGACTTGGGGGGCGTCATCCTCAATATTGACTATCAAAAGACCCTAGACGCGCTTGGCCGGCTTGCGGGCCATGACATCAGTCCGCTCTACACCCAGCACCAGCAAACCACCCTATTCGACGCCTACGAAACGGGTCAGTTGACCTCAGCCCAGTTTCGCCAAGGGCTGCGATCGCTTCTTAGTTTGGACGATACCGTCGGGGATGACAGCATTGACGCGGCCTGGAACGCAATGCTGCTTGACCTCCCGCCAGCGCGACTCAAGATTTTGGGCGAGCTCTCTGAGCGGTTTCGGCTATTTTTGCTCTCCAACACCAACGAAATTCACAAGGCGGCCTTTGAGCAGCACCTTGAAGCGTCAGTGGGGCGTTCCTCTGCCCTCGCTGACCCGTTTGAGGCGGTCTACTACTCGCACCTGGTAGGCGATCGCAAGCCCAATCCCAGCGTGTTTCAGCGTATCGTCGATGAGCAGACCCTTGTGCCGTCAGGCACACTATTTGTAGATGACACAGCAGGTCACCTCAAAGGGGCTCACGCTGTTGGGTTAAAGACAGTTCACCTGACCGGGGGGCTAACCTTCGAGGCATTATCTGATAAGTTGCTCGCATAGATTTATTGCAGCGCATGGGCTATGGGCTACGGTAGTTGCGCATCTACAGAGATTTTCTAAATATGGAGCGACAGCAGATTTCGAGCGGCACACCCTGGGAAGAACGTGCGGCTTACTCTAGAGCGGTGAAAGTAGGTCCGCTGGTGTATATTTCGGGGACAACGGCCATTGACGCTGAGGGCAAAATTCAGCATCCCGGTGACCTGTACGGCCAGGCGGCGTATGTTTTGGCAAAAATTGAAGCTGCCCTTGAGTCCGTTGGGGCGGAGCGGGGCCATATCGTGCGATCGCGGGTCTACATCACGCAGATGGACCAAAGCGCCCAGGTCATTCGCGCCCACAAAGAATTTTTTGATGCAGTACGCCCGGCCAATACCCTAGTCGAGGTCAGCCAGCTCGCCACACCCGACATGCTGGTAGAGATCGAGGTTGACGCGGTACTCTCAGGCCAAGTCAGCTCAGGTCGCATTGAGTAACCTCTAAAACTATGGTCTTGGACACAAATCAGTACGACTGGATCGTGATTGGCGGCGGCCTGGCAGGATCAGCAGTCGCATACGAGCTTGCGCGACGTGAGCTGACGGTGCTTCTGCTCGACTCCAGCTCACCGCTGAGGGCCACACGCTACAGCTATGGCGGAATCCCTTATTGGTCTGGCACAACGCCGCTAATGAAGCAGCTCTGCCAAGACGGGATTGAGCGCCATCGCATACTCTCAGATGAGCTAGAGGCAGACACCCAGTTTAGAGAGCTGGACCTACTGCTTACGGTTGCTGCCGAAGATGATCCCCATCAGGCCCTAAAGGCCTACTCAGACTGTGAGATCTCGCCGACGGTTTTGAGCGTTGCCGAAGCGTGTCAGCGTGAGCCCCAGCTTAACCCTGCGGCGCTCGCAGGGGCGTTAGTGGTGCAGCACGGCCACGTCGATCCCGTCTGCATAGTCGGCGCCTATCAGCAAGCGTTCACTCGCCTCGGTGGCAGGATTCATACTGCTCAAGCGACGCAGGTTATTCAGCGCCGTAATCAAGCCGAGGTTTTAGCAGACGGCCAGCGCCTGACGAGCGCTGAGGTTTTGGTGTGCGCAGGGGGCCTCAGCCGCCGCCTCGTCGCCCAGTCGGGTCTCTCAATTCAGCAGTACTTCACCCACGCCGAGCTAATTGAGACGCCGCCGCGGCCCCCCGTGCTCAAAACGCTGGTCATGCCCGCAAGCACTCAGCGCTTTGATCTCGAAGCAGCGGCCGCTCAGCCCCAGCATCAAAAGCTGTGGCAGCAGGAAGAGGGCAGCGTCGTTCCCCCTATCCTAGATCCAGGGGCGATTCAATTTTTAGACGGGCGAATTTGCCTAGGCCAAATGAGCCGTGCCCTCGGGGATCCATTTGCCCCTATAGATTTAGCGTCGAGCGACGCTAAGATTCGGCAAGCTGTGGGACATCTGCTGCCTGCGTTGAAAGACGTGGTCGGCCAATGTCATCACTGTCTAGTGGCCTTCAGCGGCGATCGCCTACCGCTGATTGGTCCCATACCGGGTGCCGACAACGTCCACGTTTTCTCTGGCTTTGGCAGCCCGTTTGCCATCTTGCCGCCGCTAGCCCAGAGATTTGCCGCCCACGCCACTGCAACAACGCCAGACCCCATTATCGTATCCCTGTCGCCCGACAGACCGAGTTTAAGGCTAGAGGAGTGCGCTTAAAGGCGCCCCTATAACCAGCGGCGAATCAAAAGCCGCTGCAGTTGCCAAGTCGCCGCCGCGCCCAGCGCGCCGTAGAAGCCAACCCCTGCCAGGTAGGACTGTCCGCTCACGCCAAACAAGAGGCTAAGCAGCAAGAGCAGCCCCGTCACGCGTCTGACCACTGACAGCAAGTCCTGCGCCATGCGGGCTTGGGCTACCTCACTGGATGCGGCCTTGTTTATTGTTGGCACAGTGTGTAGCTTCGCTTCGGCGTCGCGCTTCTGCTTTGCCTCCCAAAGGGCAATATCGCCCACGGCGTGCTTGCGCTGTTGGTACACCTCGGGGTCGAGCTGGTAGAAGGTTCCAAGGGTATCGTCCCGCAGGCTAGCGACCGAATAGAGCCCCAGGGTTTTGGCGTAGGCGATCGCCCGACGAACGTCTTTCTTGGTCGTCAGTGAGTGAAACACCTCGAAAATGGACTCTCTGTAGATGCCCGTCTCTGACATCTCCAAGATTCGCTGCGTGAGGTCGGTGAGGGACAGACGATCAGGTTGACCCATAGCGGGGCATTAAACGCAATGGTCCTAGTTTAAGCCATTAGTTCAGATGTATCAATGGCTTTGCTACTGCCCAGATCCTCCCACGACCTCTCGAATCCGGTAAATGGGACGGCCCTGGGACTCGTGATAAGTCCGCATCATCATCTCAGCTAGGAGCCCAAAGCTCAAGAGCTGCAGACCCGCCAAAATCAGAACGACAGCCAGAATCAGCAACGGTCGGGTGCCAATGTCTTGCCCCATCACAAGCTTGAGCACCGTTAGGTAAAGACTGATCAAAATGCCAAGCCCGGCTGAACCCAGGCCAAACGCCCCGAACACGTGCATGGGGCGGGTCAAGAATGTCTTCATGAAGGAAATGGTGAACAGATCCAGCATGACGCGGATGGTGCGCCCTAGACCGTACTTACTTTTGCCAAATTGGCGAGCGTGATGGCCCACAGGAATTTCCGTGATGCGGGCCCCCTCAATAAACGCTAAGGCGGGCAGAAATCGGTGCAGCTCGCCATAAAGATTCATATCGGCCACCAGCTCTGAGCGATAGGCTTTGAGGGAGCAACCGTAATCGTGGAGCTGCACGCCAGTGGCCTTACTGATCAGCCAGTTGGCGATCTTAGAGGGTAAAAGACGGGTGAGGGCATCGTCCTGGCGGTGACGGCGCCAGCCGCTAACTAGGTCGTATCCCTCATTTAGTTTGGCGATAATGCGGGGAATATCCACCGGATCGTTCTGCAGATCGCCGTCTAGAGTAACGATGGCTTGCCCCTGAGCATGCTTGAATCCCGCCGCCATCGCTGCCGTCTGGCCATAGTTGCGGCGCAAAATAATGCCCTGCAAGTAGGGACGCTCCCGCGCAAGCTGGCGCAGCAGGTCGGTGGAGCCATCAGTCGAGCCGTCGTCAACGCAAATGATTTCGTACGGAACACCTAACTCCGAAACGGTGGTTGCGATCGCATCCACAAGCAAGACAAGGCTCTCCACCTCGTTGTAAATTGGCACAACGATGGAAACGGATTGATTCGCGATCGCGCCCTCATCTACCCCGTGGCCCGACGCTGCTAAAACTGTACTCATACGCCCTTTATGAAAAGCCCCTCACAACACAACCCGCCGGCTCAGTTGATCAGGCGAGCCTCAATCATCTAATGATAAATCGATTAGATGATGGGTTGATTAGATAATGGTAAGTCATTGAAGGCTCACTGCCACTCAATTTCCACAGTCTGAGCCATGCCGAAGCCTAGCTCAGCGCTGCTGCTTCCGGTGCCGGTCGGCGGCAGACTGCTTTGTGGGAAAACCAACGGGTTTTACGGTTTGAAACCGCCGCGATCGCTCAAGCTGCTTAAGTTCGGTGTAGTCCACCCAGTGGATACAGTCTACAGGGCAGGTATCAATCGCTTCTTGAATCAGCTCTTCGGAGTCGCCGTCTTGGCGGAGGACGCGAGAGCGACCGTAGTCTGGCTCAATGTAAAACGTATTTCGAGCCACGTGAGCGCAGTGTTTGCAGCCAATGCAGGTAGGCTCGTCGACGTAAACCCCGGACTGGCGATCGCGTCCACCAAGCTCAGGCTCTAGCCCAGTTTGATCGAGCTGATGGCGCAAGGCACCCCCGAGCTCGGGCGCTAGCCCAGACCCATTCTGTTCCATAGTCAACCGCTCCAAAGTGCTGAGTCAGCGCCTATCTACGCGCTCCAGCGCTGCAGTACAAGGCGCACTGAGCCGTCGGGCTGGGTTTGTTGCTCCGCGACCTGAAACCCTTTCTGAGCCGATTCGGCGACAATCGTGCGGTAGGCATACCGCTGAGTCACCTGGTTCAAGAAACCCTGCACAGAGAGGGGCTGCTGCCAGTACTGCAGGTCTGCAACCAGCTCGTACGCTTCCCCATTCCAGCAAAACCCGAGGTCGTAGCCATTGTCCTGAGCGATGGCGACGTCTGCAGATTGCGTCTGCCCCCGGTATCCTCGAATGTCCACGGGGCCTTCCTGCCAGTCAACGCCGCTGTCCGTCAGCGCGGCCTTCAAAGATGACAGGTTTCGAATTTGGGTTTTGATCTGGCTAAAGTGTGACATGTAACTCGGTATGGCTAGACAGTAACAAACAGAAGATAAACGTCGAGGCTAGAAAAGCGCTTTGTTGGGATAGCGGCGCGGCATGGTGGCCAAAACATAAGGCTTGAGGATGCCAAGGCAAGCTAGAGAAATCAAACCGGTCAATCAGCCTTGTTACCACGCGCTGGCGGTCTGAGCGACGGATTGGGGCTGAAGATTGGTGTTGCAGAAGTAGTCAGAGGTCTGCTGCTGCTGAATGACCACGCCAAGCTGCGATTCCAGGGCTTCGGTCACTTGAGTACAGGACTGCCCCTTAATGCCGCTGACTTTCTCCTCTACACGGCCATCGGGGTGAATAATGAATTCTAATGTTTCCATATCTATTAAGACGACCCGAAATAACAACGGGCTAGAACGACAACCGAGCCCCTAACAGTGACGACCGCTAACGGTTACGAATTATTGCCAGCTTAATAATCAAGATAAATCGCCACAGAACAACCCACCTCTGTCGAAAGTAGCGGTAGTAAGCGCTAAAGGCTACGAGCCACTGCTTGGCCAAAGGCACAAACCTGAGACAACTCGAAACATCTGTTTATTTGGCTTAGCATTTCGGTGAGCCATTGCTCACTGTGCCAACTAGTTTCTCGCAACTTGTTTAAGCCGTCAAGCATGGTCCCTTTGTCAAGTGAGGCCGCCCGCCCTAGAAGCACGGCAAAATCACGCGAAAAGCTGACGCGATCGCAACTCGGATCCCGTAGGGCAAAAAGTTAAGTTTTCCTAAGACAACCCTGAGGCTAGGCGCCAGACTCAGATGGGAAGTCAAATAGCTCAGAGGCATTCGGCTTCCCAGAGACGGGGTGACCTAACTCCTCTAAGGCCTGAATGTCATCTAAGGCCTGAGTTTGACGGGGGGGGATGGCCTGATCCGCGGCCTCTGTTGAGGCGCGAATAAAAGGGAGAGATGCTCCGGTAAGACCCTGCACAACCGACTCTGACGTTTCCTCGGTCAAGATAAATAGCGGATGAACCTGCTGAGCGCCTTCGCTGAAGATGTGCTGGTAGCGGGTTGGCATCACCCAGTCGTAGCCCCGGTCAGTCCACATTTGCGTTTGACGCCAGCGCCTCAGCAGCGTCGAGAAGTCTTCCTGGGGACGGTGGATGAATATAAAAATTTCTGCACCAGTTTTAATTTGCCACTCGGGGTCACACATAATGACGCCTACATCACAGGGAAGATGCACCAAATCGCCTGACGAGAACCGACCCGCATCGCGGGAGGAGACCAGTACAGTTTCTCGCAGCCGAACCAGCGGCAGGGGAATTGAAATGACGCTCTCATCCGGACGGCGCAGACTAGGCAGAAGCTCTAAATAAGGTCGAAATTCTCTAATCAGGGCGATTAGCCTGTTGCGATCGCTACAGACTGACAGCAGATGCTCGTAGGGGGCGATCGTCATAGAATCACAATGATATTGAAGCCAGTTACGTAAGCCCAGTGTAGCGATTCGGTTAAAAACACCCGTTAGAACGATACTAAATCGCTGGTGAACTGTGAAGCGATGTGAGGAATGGGCTGAGCCCACCCCCCACATCACAAATCATTCAAGATTGCTATGGAAACGATAAATCGTCAGGAAATAGGCCCAAACGAGCTGTAGATCATCCTGTGCAATTCAGAGTCAACCCTGTTGAAGTTCGTGGGCGTCTTTGCTCAAGTTAGGTCAATTTCTGATGCCAAGCACTAGTCCAGCGTAAATTCTCCATAACGTTGTCTAGGTGAGAGTTAAGCCCTTTATATAGGTAGCCTAATCTTTGGCCTGACTTCATAAAACGTCCGCGAAAAGTAAATTACACTTCTGGAAAGTCCCGCAATATCTCGCGCAATACAGCAGGCTAACGCCCCAATCCGGAACTAAACCGGAACCCATAAAGGTGTTAGCCAGTCATTGCTTTAGGGGAAGACTAGTACCCGAGAGCACGAACCTTAGACCAGCAGGATTGCCCCCACTATCTGGAGCAACTGAGACGATCACTATGCCATCACAGTCTAAACCGTCTGATTATCACCAGTCAAAAGCCAGCGCCGCCATACTCGACGAAGTTGATAGCGCCGATAACCGCTTCGTTGACAGCGACAGCCGCCACGTCGTAGGAGATGTCGCTTCCGGGAATCAGCCCTCTAAGCACTCCGACGCAGATCAGCCCGAAGAAGACCTCAGCGGTCTTGAGGTTGACTATGACGACTCTATCGATTTTGGGAAGTCGCCCAACCGTCGCACAACTGATTTAGTGAGAATTTACCTTCAAGAGATTGGGCGAGTTCGCTTGCTGGGTCGAGATGAAGAAGTGGCAGAGGCGCAGAAAGTCCAGCGCTATATGCAACTGCTTGACCTGTGCCGCAGCGCAGCTAAAGATGATGAAGCGATTCAGCGCTACGTAGACTTCGTCGAAGTCCACGATCGCCTCCACTCCAGCCTGGGTCATCGCCCCTCTTGGCAGCGCTGGGCCACCACCGCAGGGGTTTCAGTCCCAGAACTCAAGGCTGTCCTCGCCGCTGGCAAGCAGCTTTGGGCCAGCGTCGCCGAGATCTCCTTAGTTGAGCTAGACGACGCCCAGTCTAAAGGGCTGGCGGCCAAAGACCACATGATTAAAGCGAATCTCCGTCTGGTGGTCTCCGTGGCGAAGAAATATCAGAACCGTGGACTGGAGCTGCTAGACCTGATCCAGGAAGGCACCCTGGGCCTCGAGCGGGCCGTCGACAAGTTCGACCCCACCAAGGGCTACCGCTTCAGCACCTACGCCTACTGGTGGATTCGCCAGGGCATCACGCGGGCGATCGCCACCCAAAGCCGCACCATCCGTCTGCCGGTTCACATCACCGAAAAGCTGAACAAAATCAAGAAAGCCCAGCGCAAGCTAGCCCAAAAGGAAGGCCGCACCCCGACCATCGAGGACATCGCTAACGAACTGGAGATGACGCCGCCCCAGGTGCGCGAAGTTCTGCTGCGGGTGCCGCGTTCTGTGTCCTTAGAAACCAAGGTGGGCAAAGAGCGAGACACCGAGCTAGGCGACTTGCTGGAAACCGACACCGTTTCGCCGGAAGAGACCCTGATGCGGGAGTCACTGCACCGCGATCTGCAGCAGCTCTTAACCGACCTAACCTCGCGGGAGCGGGACGTGATTCGCATGCGGTTTGGGCTAGACGACGGCAACCCCTACTCCCTAGCCGAAATTGGCCGTGCCCTAGATCTTTCACGGGAGCGGGTGCGCCAGATTGAGGCTAAGGCGCTACAAAAGCTGCGCCAGCCCAAGCGCCGCAACCGGGTGCGGGATTATCTTGAGGCGCTGACTTAACGAACCGCCCGTCAATTTAGCCTGTCAATTTAGCCATTGACGTAGATTAATCTAGAAGGGGTTGAGCGTTGTCTCGGCCCCTTCTTTGTGCTTTATGTAGAAGACTTGCGATAGTTCTTAAATTTCCGAAATCTGAGGATACGCCGTGATGCTCTAATCAAGCCTTCCGCTTGAACCTAGCGTTATCCGAGACAGTCCTGGGTATGTCAGCCCTCCAACCCCCGTCCCGAGTTACGGATGAACCTTAACCCTGCCTTTTGCTAGCCGAAAGATTTCTATATATTTCAGACTGTTACGGGATGTACAACTCTTTACTTAATATAAGCCGCGAGCCCGATTTACCTTGATAGACTGATTGTCGTAAGCGCTGTCGTTCCCTCGCCCAGGGTGGCAACGGGTAGCAGCCTCCGTTTAACATGACACACCGATGGTAGATTCCTTAAAGAAGCCCGAATTTCAAGAGCTGCGTCCTGGGGTCAAAGTCCCGGCTAAAGAGACCATTCTGACGCCGCGCTTTTATACCACCGATTTCGACGCCATGGCGGAGATGGACATCTCGGTCAACGAGGATGAGCTGCGGGCCATCCTTGAAGAATTCCGGGTAGACTACAACCGCCACCACTTCGTGCGGGACGACGAGTTCAACCAGTCTTGGGACCACATCGATGGCGAAACCCGCCGACTGTTTGTCGAGTTTCTAGAGCGCTCCTGTACTGCAGAATTCTCAGGCTTCCTACTCTATAAGGAGCTATCTCGCCGCCTCAAAGGCAAGAGCCCCGTGCTGGCAGAGTGCTTCCAGCTCATGTCGCGGGATGAGGCCCGCCACGCCGGCTTCCTCAACAAAGCTCTGTCCGACTTCAATCTGTCGCTGGATCTCGGCTTCCTCACCAAAAGCCGTAAGTACACTCACTTCGCCCCTAAATTCATCTTCTACGCCACCTACCTCTCTGAGAAGATTGGCTACTGGCGCTACATCACCATTTTCCGTCACCTCGACCAGCACCCCGAGAACCGCGTCTATCCCATCTTCCGGTTCTTTAAGGAGTGGTGCCAGGACGAGAACCGCCACGGCGACTTTTTCGACGCCATCATGCGGGCTCAGCCCTTTATCCTCACAGGATGGAAGTCGCGGCTATGGGCCCGGTTCTTCCTGCTGTCGGTGTTCGCCACCATGTACCTCAACGACATCCAGCGGTCTGGGTTCTACGGAGCGCTGGGCTTAGACGCTCGGGAATACGACATTCACGTCATTAAAAAGACCAACGAAACGGCGGGACGGGTATTCCCCCTAATCCTCGACGTTGAGAATCCGAAGTTCTACGAGCGTTTGGATGTCTGTGTGGAGAACAACCGCAAGCTGGCGGCGATCGCGGAGTCATCGGCACCGGCTCCCGTCAAGCTGCTGAAGAAGCTGCCTTACTACCTGTCTAACGCAGGGCATCTGCTGCGCCTCTACCTAATGAAGCCTATTGATGCCGAAGGTCTGGCTGGGACTGTGCGCTAGCTTAAGCGTCTAACTTATAGGAAAGCGGTTCTGAACAAACTCAGAGCCGCTTTTTTTAGCGTCTTTAACTTTGCGTTTTTTGGGATGGAGTATGTCTGAAGGTCTGCGTAGGCGTTGGGCCGTGAGATGGGTTACGGGTTTGAGCTGCGCTGCGGCGGTAGTTCTACACACGGCGGCACGGTTGCCTGCATCGGCGCAGTCTGTAGAAGCGCAGCCCAATACGGCAGACCCCAATATGGTAAATAATGCAGCAGAGGCGCTCGACATCGACCCGTCTGTAGTTGAATCGAGCCCGGTGCTGCAGCGCTGGCTAGAGGAAACCCCCGACCTAAGGGAGGACATCCGCCGCGACCCGGCGTTTCGCCCCCGGCTGCGGTTGGGGTATGTCAGGGTGACTGACGGCGAAAACAAAGGCGGCATCTTAGCGGGGGTAGAGGATATTCTACTGACCCGCAGCGGCCTCACCCTCAGCGCCGACTATCGCGGCACATTAGACGGCGATCGCCACAGCGCGGGGGGCGAGCTGCGCTACTACCTACTGCCTTTGGGGCGGCGGGTTAACATTGCGCCAGTGGTGGGCTATCGCGGCATTAAAACCTCCCGCGACGCAGTGGACGGGGTTGCGGTGGGTGTGCGGCTTCTGCTGGTCCCCTCTCGCACGGGAGCCGCCGACCTTGCGGTGGCTCAAACCCTGGTCAACCCAGGGGGCGGGGAAGAGGCGAGCCGATTCACCGTTTCTGCCGGATATGCCCTCACCCAGCAGCTCCGCATCGGGGGCGATATTCAAATCGAAACCGTTGGCGAGAGCGAGACCCAGGCGGCGGTGGTGCTGGAGTGGCTACTTTAACACCACATCCGGTCTAGCACCGCTTTAGCTTGTAACATTGACAACAGGATGCTAAGTCGCTTGGCGCTACCGTCTATAGACGGTATTAAGGTGTTTTAGCGTCTTGAAACCCATGCCTCTTCCCGTCCATTCCTGAAGTTTTGCAGATCTCCCCTATGTCTGACGCCATTCTTGATGTTCGCGACCTCCACATCCAGTTCGATCAGAACGGCCAGGACATCAAAGCCGTCGACGGCATCTCCCTGAGCGTGACCCGAGGGCAGACCCTCGGCATCGTGGGAGAGTCGGGCTCAGGTAAATCGGTCACGGCTTTGGCGGTAATGGGGCTCATTCCCACCCCGCCGGGGAAAATCACCCAAGGGGAAATCCTATTCCACCCCACGGCGCCCCAGCCGGGGACGGTCAAGCTGCTGGCGCTGACGCCTAAGCAGCGCCAAACCTTTCGCGGTGGCAAGATTTCCATGATTTTTCAGGAGCCCATGAGCTCCTTAAACCCCGTATTTACCTGCGGCTACCAGCTCATCGAGGCCATTCGCCAGCACGAAGACATCTCGATGGCCGAAGCCCAAGCCCGCGCCATCAGCCTGCTAGAGGAAGTGAAGCTGCTGCCGACGGCTGAGCAGCTCTGCGCCGATTGCACGGATGAGTGGGCGCTGGATCGCCTCAAAAAAGCGCCCACCGAAGCCGAGGTTGAGGCCTATGCCGACGATCGCCGTCAGTCAATGCTCAGCCGCTACCCCCACCAGCTCTCAGGCGGTCAAATTCAGCGGGTGATGATTGCCATGGCGATCGCCTGCAACCCGGCGCTGCTGATTGCCGACGAGCCTACGACCGCACTCGATGTAACGGTGCAGGCCAGCATCCTCAGCCTCTTGCGGGAGCTGCGCGATCGCCGGGGCATGTCGATGATTTTCATCACCCACGACCTGGGCATCGTAGCCGAAATTGCCGACACGGTGGCGGTGATGTATCAGGGGAAAGTGGTGGAATATGGCTCAGTGCTGCAGATCTTCTCTAACCCCCAGCCCCCCTATAACAAAGGCCTGCTGGCCTGTCGCCCCCGCCCCGATCAGCAGCTCCAGTGCCTGCCGACGGTGTCGGACTTTATGGAAGTGACCACCACCGACAACGGAGAAGTGGTGATTCGCGAAAAGCACCACGACGTGCAGCAGGTGCTGGAGGCCAGCGAAGAACCCCAAAATGGCGCCTCCCTGCCAGTTCCCCCTTTGCATAGTGAAGCGCCTATTCTAAATGTCCAAAACCTGCGGGTCGGCTTCCCGGTTAAGGGCGCGTTCGGTCAGGTGCAGCGCTATGTGATGGCGGTCAACGACGTCTCGTTCCAGGTCTACCCCGGAGAAACCTTGGGCTTGGTGGGGGAGTCGGGCTGCGGCAAGAGCACCCTAGCGGGCGCTATTTTGAAGCTGATTCCCGCAATGGACGGCGATATTACGTTCACGGGTCAGTCGTTGATGGCCCTTGGCCGCAAGCAAATGCGAAAGCTGCGGCGGGACATGCAGATCATCTTTCAAGACCCGTTTAGCTCCCTCGACCCCCGCATTTCCATTGGGGAGGCGGTGATGGAGCCGCTGCGTATCCACCGCCAGGGAAGCCGTCAGCAGCAGCGTCAGCGGATGAGAGAGCTGCTGGACCGCGTCGGCCTCAACCCCAACTGCGCCAACCGCTACCCCCACGAATTTTCGGGCGGACAGCGCCAGCGCATCTGCATCGCCCGAGCCTTAGCGCCCCAGCCGCAGTTCATCATCTGCGATGAGTCGGTCTCAGCCCTCGACGTGTCGGTGCAGGCCCAAGTGCTTAATTTGCTCAAGGGCATCCAAAGCGAGTTTGGCCTCACCTACATCTTCATCTCCCATGACCTCGGGGTGGTGAAGTTCATGAGCGATCGCATTATGGTGATGAACCAGGGGAAAATCGAGGAAATCGGCCCCTCGGAGCAGGTCTACCGCTCCCCCAGCACGGACTACACCCGCCAGCTGATCTCGTCGATTCCCACCGGCAGCGTCGACGAGATTCAGCAGCGTCAGGCCCACCGCCAGGCCCGGCAGGAGGAACGTCAGGCCGCCTGGTCTTGAACTAGAATCCGCTCTTTGGACTGCTCTTCGGACTGCGGCGCCTGTTCTGGGCTTCGGTCTTTGGCCAGCTTCCGGGTATCGTCGCCCTTTTGAATAAAATTGCCCACCATCGCCATCAGCGCATCTACCTTGCGCGATCGCCATTCGTCAATCAGGGCGACGGTAGTGGCGTAGCCGTAGCGGCGCACCATGGCTTCTTTGAGATAGGCGGCGTGGCGCGCTTCGTCTTTGGCCACGCTTTCAATGCCCGCCCGGACGCGGTCCATCTCAGGCAAGTCGCGGAGGGCCTGGGCCATGTTATGAAAGTCTTTGCAGGCGTCCGCCTCTAGGATGTGGGTGCTGGCAAAGAACACGGGCCACTCGATGCGCTCGGGTTTGAGGTCCTCTCGGCTGTAGCCCCGGTAAAAGCTGTCTAGGAAAGGACTGCGCTGCTTTGAGGCGTCTTTTGATTCTCTGGATTTCCCGCCTTCTAATTTAGCTTCAGCCTGGCTTTTGAAATCAATGACTTCTTTACCAATTTGCTTCAGCGCGTTGGCGAAGATCTGGCCGTGGCGGCGCTCATCGTTGGCGTGGATGGTGAGCTTTTCTGCGAGCCATTCGTCTCCTTCAGCCTCAGCGCGATCGCGCAGGGTCGTGAGGAAAGGTACGGCGCCAGACTCGGCAAGCTGAAAGCCAGCCAGCAGGTCGGGGCGAGTTTTGGCGTCGCGGATGCGGCTGGCCATGAGGTAGGCGGCTGCGCCAGAACCAACGAGATGGAGCACTGGAGTTAAGGGCGACATAGGGTATTGCAAGTGATTAAAAGAGCTGGGAGACCGCCGACTTTTATAGCGAGCTAAGTCGAATGGCGGATAATGATATGGTAAGACGATCGCCAATTTTTGGCTTGACGCCCCCACCGCTGGCCTCCTCGTGCGCCCGCCCCCAGCTTGGCTCAAAGTCTACTGCGCCAGTACTCCAGGCCAGTTCTGGTTGGCCTGGGAGATGAATCCCGGAATATCCCTTTCCCAGCGAGCCTGAACCTCGCTATTGAAATTGAGGTACAGCTTTCCATCCACAATTGACCACGCCGTGGGGTCAATCGGGGCTGTATAGCCCTGGCTAACCGCCCAAGCGCAATAGCCACCGTACTCAGGGGCGTACTGCTCTGGATTTGCGGCAAATAGGTCACGGTTTTCGGCGCTGGAGAACTGCCAAGTCGTCCCCTGCCATACATACTCATGGGCGCTGCTGCCGGAAACGTACTGCCCTTGCGTAAAGTAGGCGACAGGGTCGGCGCCCTTAATCGCAATACCGTTTTGAGCGTAAACTTCAGCCTTAGCCCCTGCGCCCCCGACGGTTTGGGCGATCGCCAGCGGGTTCAGGCTGCCGTGGGTAACGTAGCCGTAGCCTGCAGCAACGGCACCGATGCCGACAACTGAGGCGGCAGCAATCGAAATCCATTTGCGACTGATCATGGGACATTCTCCTATTCGTACCGTGGTTTGCTTCTGTAGTACCAGCATCGTCATGCATGAAGCTAAACCTGAGCTAATTCAAAGCTGAGAATGGGATTAATCATTGATTCATAGCGCAGCGCATCCGCGATACGGCAAAATCTCCTCTAAAATTTAGAGACCAACCGCACTTTCAGCACTCCAAAATTCCATCAACATGGCAAACTGCCTCGTCACCGGAGGCCTCGGCTTTATCGGCCACCACCTCGTCACCCTCCTGCAGCAGCGCGGCCACACCGTCCGCATCCTCGACCTCGCCACCCCCCAAACCCGTCACCCCGATATCCACTACGTCACCGGCTCCATTACTGACGCCGCCGTCGTCCATCAGGCCACTCAAGGGATCCAGCAGGTCTACCACCTGGCCGCCAACGCCGGTCTCTGGTCCCCCCGCAAGTCAGATTTCATCACCATCAACCAAACCGGCACCCGTAACGTCATGGCAGCGGCGATCGCCGCCGGAGCGGAAAAGGTGGTCCACTGCTCCACCGAGTCTATTCTTAAAAGCGTTCGCAGGCCCAAGGCTGGAAAAACCGACGAAACCGTCTCTCTTACCTTAGACGACATGGCCGGGGCCTACTGTCGGGGTAAATATGTCGCCGAGCAAGAGGCTTTCTCCGCCGCCAAGCGAGGTCTGCCCGTGGTCATCGTCAACCCCACAGTCCCTATTGGGCCGGGCGATCGCCGCATCACGCCCCCTACCCGCATGATGCTGGGCTTCCTCAACGGCAAGTATCCTGCCTACCTCAACAGCACCCTCAACCTGATTGACGCCCGCGACGTAGCCCTAGGGCACCTGCTGGCGGCGGAGAAAGGCACGCCGGGAGAGCGCTACATTTTGGGCAACGCTAACTTGACCCTAGGGGAGCTGCTGCGCCACCTAGAGTCGCTCACCGGCCTATCCATGCCCAAGCGACAGATTCCCTACTGGCTGGCCTTTGGCGTCAGCGCAGTGCAAGAATTTGTGGCGGACACCATCACAAAGTCGCCCCCCTCGGCTCCGCTCACAGGGGTAAAGCTAGCGCGATCGCCTATGATCTTCGACAACACCAAAGCCCAGCGGCAGCTCGGCCTCACCTTCCGCACCCTAGAAGCCTCACTTGAAGATGTGGTTGAAGACTACCGGCAGCGGGGCCTGCTAACGCGGTGAGCAAAATTTGGCAGCAAGAAACGGATAGCTTTAGGACTATGATGTTCCTACAGTGAGGGAACGACATCCCAAAACGTGCATCAAGACTGACATGAAACTTTCAGATGTGGCTGAGCTGCTGCTGCTGGCAGCGCTGTGGGGTGGGTCGTTTTTGTTTATGCGGATTGCTGCTCCCGTGCTGGGGCCCGCGTGGCTGATTGAGCTCCGCGTCTTGCTGGCCGGTTTGGCGCTGTTGCCCATCCTGATGCGGCTGGGTCTTTTGGGTCACCTGCGGCAACGCTGGATGCCGCTCCTCGTGGTGGGCTGCATTAACTCGGCCCTGCCCTTTGTGCTGCTGGCCTTTGTCTCCTTATCACTCCCTGCGGGGGTCACCTCGATTCTCAATGCTACAGCACCGCTGTTTGGGACTGTGGTCGCAGCGATTTGGCTCAAAGAGCGGTTAACCTACCCTCGGGTGGCCGGGCTGGTGCTGGGATTTGTGGGGGTTGTGATCTTATATGAAATCCGCTTAGACTGTCACAACAAAGTGAGGTCCTTCAATCGCTCTATCTCTTATCTATGTTGGCTTTCACTGATTCTGCATGTAGAAGCGATCTACAGGATTTCATATTAGTGGGTTGGAAGGTCGTCGCGGCCGCTCCAGGATTTCTTATAGCGGTATGGGCTGGGCTGTGCGCCGCCGTGCTGTATGCGATTGCCGCGCCCTACATCAAGCAAACCCTAGCAGGGATTCCAGCGCTAGTGGTCACTACCGGAAGCCAGTTGGGGGCCGCAGCTTTGCTGATGCCGGTTTTACCATTTACGGTGCCGCAGCAGACGCCGCCGGCAAATGTCATCGCAGCGGTAGCGGCCCTAGCCCTGCTGTCAACCGCCGTTGCCTACCTGCTCTACTTTCGGCTGATTCAAAATGTCGGCTCCACTAAAGCCCTCACCGTGACCTATCTCGTGCCGCTGTTTGCCATTCTCTGGGGCGCGGTTGTCCTAGGCGAAGTGGTGACCGCATCGATGGTTTTGGGTTGTGGCTCGATTTTACTGGGTACCGCGATCGCCAACGACGTTTTGCCCCTTACTCGCCGCCCCAGCGCTTGACGGGCTATTGGCAGGGCGTTGCTAATTTTGGGCCAGACGTGGCACTGCCACGTCCCTGCCGCATGACTCTGGGACTGTCTGATGAGAATGCATACTGCTATTCACCAACGCCATTGACCAGGGTCAGCCCAGGTCCAAGGCTGACGGCTGCAGCCGCAGCTCAAACACCTGCTCGAATGCCGCACAAACCTGTTGCTGCACCGCCGCCACCCTAATTTCCGGCACCCAGCGCTGCAGGCTGCCCACCGGGCGATCGCCAATGCCGCAGGGGACGATTTTCTCAAAGGCCGTCAGGTCAGGGCAGACGTTCACGGCAAACCCGTGCATGGTGATCCAGCGGCTGGCCTTGATGCCGATAGCCGCCACCTTTTCCCCCGCTACCCACACCCCCGTCAGCCCGTCCTCCCGCTCCCCCTGCAAGCCCCAGGGGGCGATCGCCCGGATGATCACCTCTTCGAGCTGCCGCAGGTACCAGTGTAAATCCGCGCGGTGGCGGCGCAGGTTCAAAATCGGGTAGCCCACGAGCTGCCCCGGCCCGTGGTAGGTGACCTCGCCCCCCCGCTCCGTGCGGAATAGCGCCACGCTGCTCTGCTGGGGGTCAAACTTGAGAAAATCCAGAGAAGCACCCTGGCCTAGGGTGTAGGTGGGGGGGTGCTCCAGCAGTAGGAGCAGGTCCGGCAGGTCGGGGTTATGTCGCCGCTGCTCTAGAAGCGATCGCTGCCAAGTCCAGGCGGTTTGGTAATCCACTTGCCCAGGGCAGTAGAGGTGGCAGGGTGTGCCGCCCAAGCTTAGGCCCATGGGCAGTTAGCCCCCTACTGCAAGCTGGAATGGGGGCGGGGCCACTGTCAGGCCGCGGCGCACGGGTTTGAGTTCTTGGGCTTGGGGCAGCGTGAATTTGTAGCGCTTCAGCAGCGTTCCCAGCGCAATCTTCATCTCGAATAAGGCAAAGGCCATGCCGATGCACTGCCGGTTGCCGCCACCGAATGGGATGAACTCAGAGCCGGAGAACTGCCGCTCTAGGAAGCGCTCGGGCCGAAAGTGCTTAGGCTCGGGGTAGAGGTCGGGGCGGTGATGCGTCAAATAGATGCAGGGGGCGATGAGGCTGCCTACAGGTAAGGTGTGCTCCTGAGTTTCAAAGGGTTCCCCCATTACGCGGCGGGGAAAGGTGATAGGCACAATGGGGTAGAGCCGCAGTGCCTCCTGGCATACGGCGTTGAGGTAGGGGAGCTTAAGCATCGCCATCGGATCATCGTCGGCTTGCCCCAGCTCGTCCCGCAGAGTAGTCAAAACCTTGGAGTCTTGGTGCACCCAGTACAGCGCCCAGGCCAGCGATGAGGCCGTGGTTTCGTGCCCCGCAATTAGCAGCGTAATCAGCTCATCCCGCAGCTCTGAGTTTGTCATCGGCTCACCCGCTTCATCGCGGGCCATGAGCAGTAGGGACAAAATGTCGCTGCCCGGCCCACTTTCGGCCAGGACCCGGCGCCGCGACTCAATCTGGCGGTAGAGAATCGCGTCAATTTGCGCCTGTCGGTCGAGAAACTGGCCCCACGGGCTCCACGCGCCTAAGTTTTGCTGCAGCCAGGGAAAGAACAGCATGGAGGAGCTGAGGGGAGAGCTGGTGACATCCAGCATTGCGCTGGTCAGGGCTGCGAGATGCTCCAGCTCATCGCCTTCATGCAGGCCAAAAACCGCCTCTAGAATTATCCGCAGTGAAATATCTTGCATGGTCGGGCGAATGGTGACGCGATCGCCCATCTGCCAGGGGTCAGAAACCTGAAGCGTAACGTGGTGGATGGTGGCGCTATAGGCCCGCATGCGCTCGCCGTGGAAGGGGGGCATCAAGAGCTGGCGCTGACGGCGGTGGCGATCGCCGTCGAGCAGCAAAATTGAATTATCGCCCACCAAAACTCTGAGAATTTGGTTATTGGCCCCAGCGGTGAAGCGGTTGGGGCTTGCCCTAAATATGGCCTGAATGGTCTCCGGATGGCTACAAAATACGATTGGCTCTAGGTTGCCGAGGCGGAGGGTGAAGGTGTCGCCAAACTGATCGGCACAGTCGTCTAAGAAAGGATAAGGCCGCCTGATCCAATTGAAGATTTGTAGGGCGGGGGCGCTGCGAGGCCCTGCGGGCAGAGCTGGGGTGGCGCGGTTGAGGAGGTCGACCATGGTTGCGCAGTAGGTCAGTAGAGGGCTATGTCCCTATAGTAGCGGGCTAGTCGGTGAGAGGGACTCAGCGAGCGGAACCTTCGGAGCCACGCTCTGAGGTTAGGGTATTCCAGGCAAGCATGACGTCGTTGACTTCTTGGAGCTGATAAGAGGTCGTTCGCGTCAGCGCTGACGGATAGAACTGGGCGATGAGCTGGAGCAGAAGCGTCAATATCGCCGCCTGCACCAATCGCGACATTACCGTTGTTTTGGGAGTTGCGTTGCTCGTCTGGTTTGTCATGGCTCTATACCAATGCCTCACTGACCTCAGTATGGGTCAGCCGCAAGCCCAATTCGCCAGACTACATCACCCCTGAGACGTGATTTTGATCAGCATAGCGATCGCAGTTTTGGAGAAATCGCTGGGGCAGATGGGGCGTCGCCCCCCAGTGCAGGTGCAGGTAAGATGCGTGAATGGCGTGCCCCTGCCACCCTTCGGCGGGGAGGGGCTGCTGCTGATTAAAGCTGCGCAGGGCATAGATTTGAGCTGAGCTTGGGCCATCTTGGGGCGATCGCCTCTGAAGCTGGGAGTGGTGAAATTCGTGGCCCCAAACTTCTGTGTCCTGGGTCACAAGGACTGTGGCGGTTAGGGCAGTGGCCTTTCGATATCCCAAGGTTAGACGGGCCTTCATAGTTACTCTAGCCGGAATAAGTCCCGCCATCAGGTGGGAATTTCCGTCCAAATCCGTCAGGGCTTCACATAAATACATCAGGCCACCGCACTCGGCGTAGATGGGCAGGCCGCAGCGGGCGAGCTGACGCAGTTGGGCTAAGGCAGTGCGGTTGGCGGCTAGCTCGGCGGCAAACACTTCTGGAAATCCGCCCCCGAGGTAGAGGCCGTGGACGCCAGGTGGGAGCGGTTCCCGCAGGGGGCTCCAAGGGACAAGCTCGGCCTGCTGCGATAGCAGATCTAAGTTGTCGGCGTAGTAGAAGCTGAAGGCGTCGTCGGAGGCGATCGCCAAGCGCAGCTTCTTCTGGGGAAACTTGCTCGATGGGCTCGGGCTACTGTTGTTGTTCGACGGACCAGAGTTCTGGTCCGCCAGCAGCGATCGCAACTGCCCCCAGTCAAACGCCACCTTCGCCAGATCCACAAGCCGGTCTAGCACCGGCTCAAGGGCCAGCTCAGCGGCGGGCACCAGACCCAAGTGACGGCTGGGAAGGGCGATCGCCTCCTCTCGCCCCAGCACTCCCAACACGGGCATCTCAATCGACTGCATCGCCGCCAGCAGCAGCGCGCGGTGGCGATCGCTCCCTACCCGGTTGAGCACCACCCCCGCCACCGTGACTGCGGGGTCGAAGCTGCGAAACCCGTGGGCCAGGGCGGCGATGGAGCGGGAGGTGCGCTGGGCGTCGAGCACTAGCACCACGGGCAGCCCCAGCAGCTTTGCCACGTGGGCGGTGCTGGCGGTGTCGGTGGCCCCGGCTCCGTCAAATAGGCCCATTACCCCTTCCACTAGGCTGTAGTGGGCGGTCTGGCTGTGGGTAGTGAAGCACTGCCGCACGTAGGCTTCAGAGGTCAGCACCGGATCGAGGTTGCGGCAGGGCCGCCCCGTGATGGCGGCGTGGAACATGGGGTCGATGTAGTCTGGTCCCACCTTGAAGCTCTGTACAGGCTGATGGGGAAACAGGTGGCGCAGGCCCGCCAGCAGCGCCAGGGTAACGGTCGTCTTGCCCACGCCGCTGCGATCGCCTGCAATGATTAGCGCCATTTGGCTTTGTGACCTAGTGCTACAAGATAGGGGGGATGGCTGAACGATGATGATACATTGGATCACTGGATTGCAAACGCAGCACCATAGTGATACCAAATCACGCATGAAGTGTAGGTGAGAGGAGGGGGGGGGGGGGGCACCCCCCCCAAAAACAAAAAAATAAAAAATTGCAAAAAAAAGGGGAAAAAAAAAAAAAAATATTAGGGGCCAACCAGGGGGCGCAAGA
>JBHJHJ010000254.1:0-23623 GCA_050330955.1 Elainellaceae cyanobacterium
TCACACTGGCCGTAGTCTCGTAAAACTTGGGCGATCGCCTCCGCATCCCCCACCGGCTTACTCAAGTTTTTCAGATATTTGCTGCTGTATTCAGCAATGCCAACAACCAGGGCGTAGCGGGCCATAAGCAAATGGACTGACTTGTTAGGACATTTGCGCGCTCTGTCGCTTACACGTGCAGAGCTTTCAACCAGACATGTGCTTTTAAGCGACAGGGCCAACGCAACAAAATTAAGACTTAGCAGAAAAATTCGCCCACCACAGGGCTATCCCCCTAAGATAGCGGACGACCCCAAAATCTTGTCAATGAAGCAATGTCAGATATCGAACGCCTCGTCCTCGAAGACGCCCACGGCCAAACCTACACCATGTACGTCGAAGCCACCGACCCCTTAGACCACCCCAACGCCCCCACCGCCAATGACGACGAAGAATCCTACGGCATCACCGACGAGGTGCAGGCCAAGCTCACCGACATCCACGACACCCTCAAAGGCTACGCCGAATACGCCATCGGTGCTTTCAAAACCGTCGGCGGCGCCAACGTCGAAGAAATGACCCTCAAGTTTGGCATCAAAATTTCCGGCTCCACTGGCCTCCCCGTTCTCACCCAGGGCAGCGCCGAAGGTAACTTCGAGATCCAGGTGAAATGCAAATTCGACTAGCCGCTACCCCAAGCGTCGCGGTATATCCACCACAAACTCAGTCCCCTCACCGGGAATCGAGCGGCAGTACAGCCTGCCATTGTGGCTACCCGTCACAATTTGGTAGCTAATGGAAAGGCCCATGCCCGTTTCAACGCCGGTCGGCTTCGTGGTGAAAAAGGGATTAAAGATACTCGCTTGGGTATCAGCATCCATGCCCACCCCGTTGTCTTTAATCGAGATCAAAACGCTGCTGTCTGCGATCGCCGTTGTAATCAAGATGCGTCCGCTGTAGCCTGAGTTAGCCGCCGCTTGCCGTTCCTCGATGGCATCAATGGCGTTGACCAACAGGTTAATAAACACTTGGTCCAGCAAGCTACCGTAGCACTCAATTTCAGGCAGATCGCCGTACTGCTTCACCACCTCAACTTCGGGCTTGCCGGCGCGGCCATTGAGGCGATTCTGTAAGATGACCAACGTATTCTCAATTCGCTGGTTGATATTGACCGCCGACTGCCCGACCTGCTCTAGCCGCGAGAAGGTGCGCAGCGATTGGACAATGGCCTGGATGCGGGTGGCCCCGTTTTCCATAGAGGTCAGCAGCTTGGGAAAATCCGTCAGGAGGTAGCTGACGTCGGCCTGCGCTGCAAGCTGAGCGATCGCTTGGGGCGGCTGTGGGTAGGCCTGCTGATAGCGCTCAACCAGCGCCGTTAGGGTCTTGACGTAGTTTTCGGCCACCGCGAGGTTGCCGGAGATGAACCCGACTGGGTTGTTGATCTCGTGGGCGATGCCAGCGACGAGCTGCCCTAAGCTCGCCATCTTCTCGGCCTGCACCATATGAATCTGAGCCTCCTGCAGCTCCTGGTAGGAGAGCTCCAACTCTCGGGTTTTGGCCTGGGACTCCTCGTAGAGCTGCGCTTGGTATATGGCGATCGCCACTTGGTCAGCGATGCTGTGAAACAGCTCAATTTCTTCATCGGTCCAGGGCTGCTCAGCATCGGTTCGACTCAGCTGAAGGCAGCCGATCTTGCCGCCAGCGGTGTGAATGGGGAGGCAGAGGTAGGTGGCAAGACCCATACGATCTAAATGCTCGGCAAGCGCCTCATCAGATGATGCCACTATCTGATCGGCCCTGAAGATCTGATCGGCTGCAAGGTTCTCAAACAGCGTAGGATACTGATTAGAATAGTAGGCTCTTAGGCAACTCTCCAATCCCTCTATTTTCTTTTCTCGAATTACCGTAAGCTGGGCCGGTTTCTCGGGACCTTCACTACGCTTATACCAGCCAAACGTACAGCTATCGATAGGAAATTCAGCCACAACGGCATTGACCAAGTTATGCAAAATGGTGTCTAGTTCTAGCGACGCTCGAATCTCTGAGCTGATGCGGTTCAACAGCTCAGAGCGGCGCAGTAGGGCATGGACTTGGGCCTCGGCCCGCTTCCGTTCGCTAATGTCACGCACGATTGCTAAACCATGCTCAAACTGACCCGCAGCGTCGTGCAAAAACGAGATACCCGTCGATGCCCAAAAGGCGGTGCCGTCTTTGCGAATGTAGCGCTTTTCCTGGGAGTGTTCCGCTACCTCGTTTTCAGAGTGCTGATCGCTCGACAGTACGATGGCATTGCGATCGCTAGGATGGGTAATGTCTTCAACCGTTTTTGCTAGAAGCTCCTCGCGGGAGTAGCCCAACATGGCGCAAAAGTGGGGGTTGGCATCGATAATTCTGCCATCGGCGGCGGCGCTGACAAGGCCCATTGCCGCCCGGTTGTAAATGGTGCGATAGCGCTCTTCGCTCTCCCGTAGCGCCAGCTCTGCCTGTCGCCGCTCCGTGACGTCTACCGCCATCGATATGACCACGCGGCGTCCGTCGGGAAGTGGACCCAAAGGTGCAGAGCTGAACTGCCAAATTCGCTGGTTGCCGTCCCGCGTCGCGATGGTAAATTCTCCGTAGTCCTTGCGATTCGTTTGGCTGTAGGTTTCGCGAATCGTTTCGCGAACCGTCTGGGCGCGATCGCCGTAGGCAACCTGGGTCCAAATCTCAATTGTGGGAATTTCCTCGCGGGTATAGCCCGTGATCTCGGTCCAGGCGGCGCTAATCTGCAGCACTTCCCCGCCTTCAACGTATATCATGATCGGGAAGGGGGCATTGGCAATCGCGCTGCGGAAGCGCCGTTCGCTGTCCTGCAGGTCCCGCTCCGCCCGCTTACGCTCGGTAATGTCTTGAAAGGTGGCCACAATGCCAATGACGTTACCCGATAAATCTCTCAGTGGCGCTTTATTGGTTTCAAGTAGTCTCTGCTCACCGCTAGGCGTAGTAAAGATCTCTTCAATACCGAGCTTGGGTTGGCCCGTTTCCATGACCCATCGGTCATCTGCGTCATATCCGCTGGCCTCCTGGGGGTCCTGCACAAACTCCGGCGTAGATTTGCCAACCACATCAGTAGGCGATTCTACCTGATTGACGTCAATAAAATGCTGATTGCAGCCCAGGATCACAGAATTGAGATCCTTCCAAAATACGGGAATGGGTACCGTATCGAGTACCGTCTGCAGAAACTGCTCTCGCTCCTGTAGCGCCTGCTCAGCCTGTTTGCGCTCGGTAATGTCTTGAAATGTAATCACGATGCCGACAACGTTGCCAGTCGAGTCCCTCAATGGCGCTTTGTTGGTTTCAAGAAATTTTCGCTCACCGCTGGATGTGGTGAAAACCTCCTCGATATGGAGTTTGGGGCGACCGGTTTCCATGACCCATTTGTCGTCAGCGACAAATCCCCTGGCCTCGTCCTGATTCTGGACAATTTCTAAGGTCGATTTGCCAATCAAATCAGCAGGCGACTTCACCTGCTGAACGTCAACAAACTTCTGATTGCAGCCCAGCGTAACGGAGTTGCGATCATTCCAGAATACGGGAATCGGCAGCGTATCGAGTACCGTCTGCAAAAACTGCTCTCGCTCTTGTAGCTCGGCGGTGCGCTCCTCTACTTTGGCTTCTAGCTGCTGATTAAGCTGCTCTAAAGATTGGGTCACCTGCTGACGCTCTAGCTCAGCAGCAGCGCGGACTGCAAACGTGCGCAGAATTTTTTCGGCCTGCCGCGGCTTTTTGATTGGCTCTTGATCGAGGATACACATCGTACCCACTGCATCACCGGAACTGCTGCGCAGAACCACGCCTAGATAGCTATCCACCCCCATATCAGCCAGCCCCGCAAGATCCTCAGTAAAATCTTGCTGAGTGAGGCCTTCGCGGTGAAAGAAACCGTTCTCTAAAACCTGTCCGCAGGCCGTGTTGTTAGTCCGATAAGAAAATTTAGGCTGCAGCGCCCCGTCGGCGTACCAGGCCAGCGTGTGCAGATCTTCGCCAAGGCGTTCTGCAACAATAACAGTAGAAACCTGCAGGGTTTCTGAGACATGTTGCACTAGGGCAGGGAAAAAGTCTTCCCCAGTTGCAGCCGCGGTACCTGTAATCAAGCGCTGCAGCTGCGCCTCAGCCTGCTTGCGCTCGGTGATATTCCGAATCATAAACAGGACTTCATCCTCGCCGCTTTTAATCACGCGCACTTCCTCATCTTGGAGGCGATCGCCGATTTGCACCTGCTGCTCGTAGACCTGTAGCTCGCCGGTTTGCAGCGCCTGGTGCATGTAGTAGTGCTTTCGTGCGGCTAAGGGCTCAGGCAACAGCGCTTGTATCGACTGGCCAACGGGATCAACCAATTGGGGAATGATTTCGTGTCCGCGCCGCGATGTGACTAGCTCTCGATAAACGCCGTCAGCGCCAATCCGCACCATGTGGTCGGGGATGAGGGCAAGTAGGGCCTGGCTTTGAGCCTCCCGTTTCTGCAAGGCAATTTCAGCCTGTTTGCGATCGCTAATATCGGTGATGGCGCCCACGTAGCCGATAAGCTTGCCGCTATCGTCGTACTCGGCCATTGCCCGGTTGTAGACCCACACCGTCGTCCCGTCAGATCGGTAAAGGCGGCACTCAACCAAAAATGCGTGATTCTCTTGAATATGCCGCTCCCAAGCTTCAATGACTTGCAGCTGATCGTCGGGGTGCATGTTGTGACTCCAGCTCTGCCCAAGAATAGTCTCTGGCGTTGCCTGAAGCAGCTGGCAGTAGTGATCGTTGACGTAGGTGCAGCGGCCTGACAGGTCAGCGCGAAAGATGCCAACTGGGGCAAGCGCTGACAGAGACGCATAGCGGCGCTCGCTATCAAGCAGAAGTGCCTCAACCCGGCGTCGTTCGCGCAGCTCTCGATTTAAAGCAGGCTGCAGGCTTTCGCAGGTCGCCACACCGATGGGATAGTCCTGCTCATCTAAAATGGGCAGGTGGCTCACGCCGTGCTGCTGAATCAAATCAAGCGCGGCGGTGGCATCAACCCAATCGCGCTGCCGAAGACTAACAGCAGCAGGCGCTATAACTTGACCCACAGCAATATCCGCAAGGGACTGCTGCTGCGCAATCAGCCGTACAATATCCCGCTCAGACAAAAATCCGGCATATCGTCCGCTGTCGACGACCAGCACACAGCTCGCTCGGACTCGGTGCAGCACTTGCGCATCATCAGCTTCGACAGAGCTAGGGTCACGCTGCGATTGATGCATCTGGGCCCCATGCATGAGGGCGATGGCCTCTAACACTGCCGTATCCGGCGAAGCAACAATAGGATCTCGCGCGATCAGCGACGCGCCTAGATTGGCAAACGGGCGGTGCTCAGCACTAATTGACATGGCGAGGCATGCAGTGGTTAATTTTATCGACGCGATTAAGTAGAACGCCCTAAGTAAACGTAGCTGCTAGGGGGCACTCCCCTTTTCGTTTAATTGTGGTTATGCACTTACAAGGTAACGGTAGCGCAGTCCGCATCTTTTGGAATTGAAGGCCTTTTATCTATCTATAGCACTAGATGCAAGGCTACCGATCTTATCACCAGCCATGTGAACGGGGAGGCAAAGGTAGGTGGCGAGGCCCCCTTGCTCCAAATGCACCGCATCAGACGACACTACCGTCTTATCGACCCAGAAGGGCTTGTCTGTGGCGACACTCTCGAACAGCGCTGGATGTGCTCAGCGGAGCGATCGCGACAATTGTCTAAAAAAATCTCCTTGAGCGTCTGTGCCAAGGAGATTTCTCAGTTCATTAGAATGCTAGTCCGAATCTACCAAGCTCGCGATGAGCAAGCCGGCCAAGATGCATTCATTAGAACAAGCCCAGCGTTAGAGATTCATCAATTGGGAAAGTCGCCCCAATACCCAGCCATAGGGTAACCACAGTGCCGAACATGAATACTGCAGTGGCCAGCGGTCGGCGGAAAGGGTTCTGGAACTTATTGACGCTTTCGATAAAGGGCACCAGCATCATTCCGAGAGGAATGGACGCCATGGCAGCAATACCCAGAAGCTTGTTCGGAACAATCCGCAGAATCTGGAAAGTGGGGTATAGGTACCACTCAGGCAGAATTTCAAGCGGAGTTGCAAACGGGTTAGCGGGCTCGCCCACCATCGCCGGGTCTAGAATCGCAAGCGCGGTGCAGCAGGCGATGGTTCCAAAGATAACGATAGGGAAGGTGTAGAGCAGGTCGTTGGGCCACGCAGGCTCGCCATAGTAGTTGTGGCCCATGCCCTGCTTCAGTTTCTCTCTAAGCTGCGGATCACTTAGATCGGGCTTTTTTAAAGTTGCCATTTGATTCGCAATTCTCCAAAGGTGAAGGTTTACAAAGGACCGGAAATGCCCTGCTTCCGGATCATGAGGAAGTGGAGCAGCATAAAGACTGCGATCGCCCAGGGCAGAACGAAGGTATGGAGCGTGTAGAAGCGAGTCAGTGTCGCTTGACCTACGCTCTCACCGCCGCGCATAAGCTCGACGATGAAGCCACCCACAACGGGGATCGCATCCGGAACGCCCGAGACAATCTTCACGGCCCAGTATCCCACTTGGTCCCAAGGTAGAGAGTAGCCGGTGACGCCAAACGTGACGGTAATGACAGCTAGCACGACGCCAGTGATCCAGGTCAGCTCGCGGGGCTTTTTGAAGCCGCCAGTGAGGTAGACGCGGAACGTGTGCAGAATCATCACCAATACCATCATACTGGCAGACCAGCGATGGATCGAGCGAATCAGCCAGCCAAAGTTGACGTCGGTCATCAAGTACTGAACCGACGTGAAGGCCTCAGCCACCGTGGGGCGGTAGTAGAAGGTCATCAGAAAGCCAGTGGCAAACTGAATCAAGAAGCAGGTTAGGGTGATGCCGCCCAAGCAATAAAAGATATTGACGTGGGGGGGAACGTACTTAGATGAGATGTCATCAGCGATCGCCTGGATTTCCAGACGCTCTTCGAACCACTGATAGGGCTTTGAATCGGTGACTTGCTTAGTAAACATTGAGCAAAAATTTTTTCAAGTTAGATTGAAGGGCGATTGTATCTACCTCATACTAAAAAATGTAACACGTTCCTCAGGTTAATCTCAGCGGTTCTGACGCAACGTTACAAACCTCGTTACACTTCTCCTAAGGCACGGCAAAGGTTGGTCGCACAGCGCTTCAGAAAATGGGTTTAAGCGCTTCGCCGACCGGTAGCGCCTCAAATCATGCCCCAGGACTGGCGTGGTGAGTTCAACAAGACTTAAGATTTGTGCCGCTGATGTACTCTAAACTGGTCTATCTGGTGCAATCCGATATCGCTGGTGTCTCGCACCCCAACAATTATGAAAAAATCGCTCATCGCCACGCTAATGGCGTGCTTGGTCACCTTAACTGCATTCATTGGGTTCCGCGTTAGACCCGCGATCGCCTATTCTGAGGGCCATCGTCTTTTGAATGAGGTTTGGCGCATCGTCGACCGGTCCTACGTTGACGACAGCTTCAATGGGCAGAACTGGTGGCTGGTGAGGCAGCGGACCCTGCGCAAGGCTGTACCGGATAAAGCGGCCGCCTACGCGGCAGTGCGGGAAATGCTGGCGGGGTTAGGAGACCCCTTCACGCGATTTCTAGACCCGGATCAGTACCAGAGCCTGCAGACCAATACTTCGGGGGAGCTGACTGGCGTTGGCCTACAGATTACCCAAGATAATGCTGGCTATTTGAAAGTTATTTCTCCAGTAGACGGTTCACCAGCGGAAGCGGCGGGGATACGCGCCCAGGACCACATCCTGAGCATTGACGGTGTCTCGACTCAGGGGCTTGCGCTGGATGAAGCGGCCAAGCTGATGCGAGGGGTGGTGGGGACGACGGTGGTGCTCACCGTTGAGCGCGACCAGGGGCCGGTTGACTTTGACATTGTGCGCGATCGCATCGCCCTCAACCCGGTTTACGAGACGCTACGCACTGATGGCCCACTTCCAGTAGGCTATATCCGGCTGAATCAGTTCAACGCCAACGCGACTGAGGAATTGGCCCGGGCCATTAACAACTTGGAGGAAATGGGGGCTGAAGGCTATATTTTAGACCTCCGCAACAACCCAGGTGGGCTGCTGCAGGCTGGAATCGAGATTTCTCGGCTTTGGCTTGATAAAGGAACCGTGGTCTACACCGTCAACCGTTACGGTATCCAAGATCGAATTGACGCCGTTGGCTCAGCCCTGACCCAGGCGCCTCTAGTCGTTTTGGTCAACGGCGGCACCGCCAGCGCTAGCGAAATTCTATCGGGCGCCCTTCAAGATAATGGGAGAGCCCAAATCGTGGGCGAGCGCACCTTCGGTAAAGGGCTGATTCAGTCTTTGTTCCGGCTTTCAGATGGCTCTGGGCTGGCGGTGACGGTAGCCCGCTACGAAACGCCCAACCACACCGACATCAACAAGCAGGGTATTTTACCGGACCGTGTGGTGACGGCGCCGCCGCTGACGCGCCCTGAACTAGCAACCGACGCCGATCAGCAGTATCAGGCTGCGGTTGACCTGCTGCAGAGCGAAATTGCCCAGGGCGCCGAGCCTCAGACCGAAAACAAAGCGCTGGCAGATGCCGCATGAGACCGGTAATTTAATTTTGCGAGGGCGCACAGCCGTACGCCCTCTTTCAATCAGCCCCTAACCCAACAGTGCCTTAGCCTTAGCCAGCACGTTATCCACAGTGAAGCCAAACTGCTCCATGCAGATTTTGCCAGGAGCAGAAGCGCCAAAGTGGTCGATGCCAATAGATGCTCCCGCTGAGCCCACGTAGCGGCACCAGCCAAAGGTAGAACCAGCCTCGACTGAAAGCCGCTTGGTGATGTCTTTGGGTAGCACTGACTCGCGGTAGTCCTCATCTTGAGCGTCAAACAGCTCCCAGGAAGGCAGAGAGACCACGCGGACCTTTGTCCCGCCCTCGCGCAGTTGCTTAGCGGCCTCAACGCAGAGCGACAGTTCGCTGCCCGTACCGATCAAGATGATGTCTGGGACGCCGTCGCAGGAAATTACGTAGCCCCCTTTGGAGACACCCTCAATGGAGGTCTCGTCGTAGTTAGGCAGGCCTTGACGAGTGAAGGCGATCAGCGTGGGAACCTTACGGTTTTCCACCGCAATTTTGTAGGCGCCTGAGACTTCGTTGCCGTCCGCTGGACGAATCACCGTCAGGTTGGGCATCACCCGCAGGGAGGCAATGGTTTCCACCGGCTGGTGGGTTGGGCCGTCTTCGCCCAGGCCTACTGAATCGTGGGTCATAACGTAGATGACGCCCGCTTCAGCCAACGCTGACAGCCGAATCGCGCCGCGCATGTAGTCGGTGAAAACAAGGAAGGTGGCGCAGTAAGGAATGAGGCCAGAATTGTGCAGGGCGATGCCGTTACAAATCGCGCCCATGCCATGCTCTCGGACGCCAAAGCGCAGGTTGCGGTTCTCGTACTGGCCGTGCTGGAAGTCACCCGAAACCTTGATTTCGGTGAGGTTAGAGTGGGTGAGGTCAGCGGAGCCCCCAATCAGCTCTGGCACGACGGGGGCGATCGCGTTCAGCGTCGCTTGGGAGTGCTTGCGGGTGGCGATCGCCTTGTCGGCGCTGGTGTAGGTGGGCAACGCATCAGCCCAGCCCTGGGGGAGTTCGCCCTTGAGCATGCGCTCAAATTCTGCGGCTTCCTCCGCGTACTGACTGCGGTAGGTGGAGAGGGTGTCTTGCCACTTGGACTCCAGCTCTGCACCCCGGTCTACCGCCTTGCGGAAGTGAGAGAGCACGTCATCGGGAATTTCAAACGGGCCGTGGTTCCAGCCAAGGTTTTGTCGGGTCGCCTCAATCTCAGCGTCACCCAGGGCAGCACCGTGGATGCCCGCAGTGTTGGACTTGTTAGGAGAGCCGTAGCCGATGATGGTGGTGACCTTGATGAACGAAGGCTTGTCGGTTACCGATTTCGCCGTCTCAATGGCCTTTTGAATCGCGTCTAGGTCAGTGTTGCCGTCTTCTACGTGCTGAACGTGCCAGCCGTAGGCCTCAAAGCGCTTGGCGACGTCCTCTGTAAAGGAAATATCCGTGGAGCCATCAATGGAGATGTGGTTGTCGTCGTAGAGCGCAATCAGCTTACCCAGGCCGAGGTGTCCGGCTAAAGAGCAGGCCTCACCGGAAACCCCCTCCATGTTGCAGCCGTCGCCCAGAATGGCGTAAGTGTAGTGGTCTACGAGTTCTGCATCTGGCTTGTTGAAGCGAGCCGCCAGATGGGCTTCCGCCATCGCTAGACCGACTGCGTTGGCGATACCCTGGCCCAGAGGCCCCGTGGTCACCTCAACCCCTTCCGTCTCAAAGTTCTCAGGGTGGCCGGGGGTTTTAGATCCCCACTGCCGAAACTGCTTGATCTCATCTAGAGAAACGCTGTCGTAGCCAGTGAGGTGCAGCAGCGCGTACTGTAGCATGCAGCCGTGGCCTGCCGACAGAACGAAGCGATCGCGATTAAACCAGCTTGGATTTTTGGGATTGAACCGCAGAAATTTATCCCAAAGTACGAACGCCATGGGTGCGGCTCCCATCGGAAGACCGGGGTGACCAGACTTAGCGTTTTCAACCGCATCAATAGCTAAAAAGCGAATTGAGTTGATGCAAAGCTCTTCCAAAGATTGGGTGACGGCAGCCATAATCCTCTCGGTTAAGTCAACGATAGTGGTGAACGGGAGCAGCTAGAGCGTATCTAGGCATCTGTGTCAGACCGGGCGGCTCTCTGGAAAAGCCTGCTTAAATCGCATCGAAGTGCAGTAAGCATCTATACCTAGATAGCTCCCATTTAATAAGTTTATAGCTTAATGCGTACAAACTCTATACCTGGTCACTCTTGTAAGAGCTGCGCCTAGCTGCCGTAGCGCTTAAACGCGAGGGTGACGTTGTGCCCCCCAAATCCAAACGAGTTAGATAGGGCTACGTTGACCGTCATCGGTCGCGACTGGTTGGGAATGTAGTCTAAGTCGCACTCTGGGTCAGGGACTTCTTGATTGATGGTGGGGGGAACGCGACCCTCGGCGATCGCCAAGGCGACGGCCACAGCTTCAATGCCGCCAGAGCCCCCCAGCAGGTGGCCCGTCATTGACTTAGTTGAGCTGACGGCGACGCGGTAAGCGTGGTCAGCCAGCACGGACTTAATGGCCGCCGTTTCCGTGGAGTCGTTGGCCGGCGTACTGGTCCCGTGGGCATTGATATAGTCAATGCTGTCTGGGGAGAGGCCGCCGTCTTTGAGTGCTAGGCGCATGGCGCGGGCGGCTCCGGTGCCGCCGGGGGGCGGAGAGGTCATGTGATAGGCGTCGCAGGTCATGCCGTAGCCCACAATCTCCCCGTAGATTTTCGCGCCTCGGCTGCGGGCGTGATCCAAAGATTCTAGGACTAAAATTCCGGAGCCTTCCCCCATGACAAAGCCGTCGCGATCGCGATCGAAGGGCCGAGAGGCGCGGGTCGCATCGTCGTTGCGGGTCGAGAGGGCTTTTGCAGAGGCAAAGCCAGCATAGGACAAGGGCGTGATGGCGGCCTCTGTGCCGCCGCTGATCATGGCTTGGGCATCGCCTCTTTGGATGATTCTAAAGGCATCTCCAATGGCGTTAGAGCCCGCCGCACAAGCCGTTACCGCGCAAGAGTTTGGGCCTTTTGCCCCAACGTGGATGGCGGTCAGGCCAGCGGCCATATTGGCAATCATGGTGGGAATCATGAAGGGGCTGCACCGCGCAGGCCCCCGATTCAGAAGCACTTCGTGCTGCGCTTCAAGGACGCTCAGGCCGCCGATACCCGTTCCGATCATGACGCCCACTTGCTCAGCGTTTAGCTCAGTGATCTCGAGCTGGGCATCGGTTAGGGCCTGCTTGCTGGCTGCGATGGCAAACTGGGCAAAGCGATCCATCCGCTTGGCGTCTTTTCGATCCATATATTCCAGTGGATCAAATCCCTTCACCTCTCCTGCTATTTGGCAGGCATGCTCTGACGGATCGAAGTGTGTGATCCGCTCAATGCCGTTGCGCCCCTCCGTCAGCCCTTGCCAGTAGTCAGACCGCGTGTTCCCAATTGGGGTAACCGCGCCTAACCCGGTAATGACAACACGCTTGCGAGCAGAATCAGAATTTACCATAGTTCTAGGATCGGGGAGCTATCTTCCAGGGGCGATCGCAGCCGCATGGGGTGTCCGCAGCGCAGACGCAGCGGCGTCTACTTCTCGGTCTTTTCGTTGATGTAGTCCACTGCCGCTTGGACCGTGGCGATGTTCTCAGCAGCTTCATCAGGAATTTCAATATCAAACTCTTCTTCCAGCGCCATGACGAGCTCGACCGTATCGAGGGAGTCTGCCCCCAAGTCGTTGGCAAAACTAGACTCTGGCTTAACCTCAGATGCTTCTACACCCAGCTGCTCACAGACGATTTCCTGAACCTTATCAAAAATCTTTTCCTGTTCCATTACATTGTCTCTTCTTAACTATCAGCAGCTATCATTAAACCATTCCCCAGGACGTTCGCACTAGCAGAAGCCAAATCCAAACGTCAGCAGCTAGGCAACAGCACAGCCCAGCGGCCTGAGGCAATTTGGGTTTTCCTATTTTATTGGACTGTGGCCCCCTATTCTTACGCTGGCGACATCAGTCTTAACGATTTACGCTCACTTCCACGTTTATAGTGACTCCATCTCTCCGTTACGCCTACTTTCCCGGCTGTGTGGCTCAAGGGGCCTGCCGAGAGCTGCACCAATCGACTCAGGTTTTGGCCCAGGCCCTGGACATTGAGTTGGTTGAGCTCAAGCGAGCCGCATGCTGCGGTTCGGGAACGTTCAAGGAAGACTCCCAGCTGCTCGAAGATACGGTTAATGCCCGCAACATCGCGCTAGCTGAGTCTCTCAATTTACCGCTATTGACCCACTGCAGCACCTGTCAGGGGGTTATTGGCCGGGTTGACGAACGCCTTAAGGCTGCACAGGTCCACAATCCTGGCTATGTTAGCCAGGTCAACCAATTTTTAGAGCAAGAGCAGTGCTCCCCCTATCAGGGCACGACAGAAATAACCCATCTGCTGTGGATACTGGTGCAGCGCTACGGCCTGGAGGCTTTAGCGCAGCGAGTTGTCCGCCCGCTCCGCAATCTCAACTGTGCTGCGTTTTACGGCTGCTATTTACTGAGGGCCCAAAAGCAGATTCCCTGCGACGATCCGCTCAACCCCCAATCCTTAGAGCGGGTATTTCGAGCGGTGGGTGCGACGCCCATTGACTATCGGGGGCGGACCCAGTGCTGCGGCTGGCCGCTGTCGAGTTATGACACTGAAACCTCGTTTCGGATGGCTGGAACTCACATCAAAGAGGCGATCGCCGCCGGAGCCGACTGTATCGTCACCCCATGCCCCCTATGTCACCTCAACCTTGATTCTCGACAGCCCGAGGTAAGTCAGATGCTTGAGGAGTCCTTTGAGCTGCCCATTTTACACCTCTCTCAACTGGTCGCCTTGGCGCTAGGGGCATCGCCAGAACAGCTCGGCCTCGGGCGGCATGTGGTCTCAACTCAGTCCGTAGTCGATAAACTTCTTTAGGCTGCAGTCAATGAGCTAATGGCCAAAACCTACGGCCTACAACCCGGTCTATGAGAGGCATAGAGCAAACTTATTAAATCGATGCAAACAAAACCTAGTCAGCTCCAATTTTTGTAGTACACTTGTACTTACACTGGAATTGTGGAGGTTTTCAATGCACAGCACTCCGGCTGAGATTCACCGTATACAAACCAAGCTGCAGACCATCGGGCAGCGCCGCCAGGCTCGCCATCACACTGACACCTCACCTATACCCGTCCAAAAATCTGCACTCGCACCGACCGCCACAGAGGCTGACACGGCGGGGGAGAGCCCTTACCGTCTCGTTGACCTACCGCCGGGAGCAAAGGTCGGCGATCGCGCTACTTCGGCAATTTCAGCGCCATCAGCACCGGCTTCAGCGCTCCCAACTTCAATGCGCCCAGTCCCAGCGCTTTCCGCGTCTTCGCGTCCTCAGATCTCTACAGCTCAAACCCAGCCCCCAACCTCACAACTCGCTCAAACCAGCGTCACTGGGGCTCGCGTGGTAGAACCCTACCGGGTTCCTACCGCACGGGCGCAGGTTTCAGATAAATCCGCTCCTTATCCCTTCACTGATTCTGTTGAGGATGCGGCGCAGCTTGCTTACCGTCTCAGGTCTCGTCAGTATCCTAACAGTAGCGTTTATCCTACAAGCTCCATTCCACCTAGAGGTGGCGGTTCAGGGGTGCAAACTGGATCTGACTATCTTCTGAACTGGGGCAAGCGGCTGGGTCGATCTCTGAGGTATCCCCTATCCCGGCCTGCAGTGGACGTCGATACTTCGTCTGAATCGCGCTCTCCCGATACCACTCCTACAGAGCCGGTAGCCGAACCCCTGAGCGATCTAACGCTGCAGGATGCCCTGCTGTGGGTGACCGCATCAGCAGCTGTGAGAGTGGGCTTAGACCTGCTGCTGGCCACTTATGCTGGACTATGGCTGCCCGTCATCGCCCTGATCACTGCGCCAGCGGCGATCGCGCTCTACCGGACGGCAGTCAATCCTGAGGCCGGATTTCTGCTCGGACGACGGCTGCTATTGATTATGATTGGACTACTGTTAGGGGGACGCATGCTGTAAGCGATCTACGCTCTTAAGCCCTAGCGGCTCAAAATTCGGCTCAGTGGTATTTCACGGGAAGAACGGTAGGAGAAGGATGTCCCGCACACATTTCGTATTGATCGGGGTCGCGCTGATAAGCCTTTTCATTGCCCTATGGGGAGGTCAGCGGCTTTCTCAATCGCCCCGTGCGACTCAAAATGCGTTTGGTCGTCTAGCTGCTGACCGTTCAGTAGCCCGTTTAGTTGAAGCCCCCATAGCACCAACTGTGACCTATACGAGGCGAGAGCTTGAGCGAGCGACAGCGCACATCCTCACCGTTCCAGCGACCTACTCTATCGGCGTAGCTGTGGCCGATGGGCTTAGCCCGGTGGCAAACATCGCGCAGCAGATAGAGGCCACTGCTGCCCTCAATGCCGGATTTTTTGATCCTCAAAACGGCAAAACCACGTCTTACATCACCCTGGATAGCAACCAGGTCGGTGACCCGCGACAAAACCCGCGGCTGATGGAGAATCCAGATTTAGCGCCGTACCTCTCTCAAATCCTCAACCGCTCAGAGTTTCGCCGCTATTACTGTAAGACAGAGGAGGGGAATGTACAGGGGGTTGACACCTTGAATGAGGGTGAGGGTATGCGAAATCGCGAGACGAGATATGCGATCGCGCTGCACAACGCATCATCACCCGAAGGCTGCCGCATTTTGGACTCGGTGGGCGGGGGGCCGCGCCTGCTGCCAGTGCTGACCTCCATCGATGAAGGATTTGTGGCGATCGCAGGGGACACTCGAATTCGAGACGCCTTGGGTGAAACCCAGCCCAATGCCCGTAGCGCGGTTGGACTTACTGCTACGGGAGATGTTCTGATGGTTATGGCGGCCCAGCGCCCCGAACTGCAGCCATCAGGGCTCACGCTGGCTGAACTAGCGGATCTAATGCGGGAGCTAGGGGCAGTGGATGCCCTCAATCTAGACGGCGGTAGCTCTACAGCGCTGTACTACCAAGGACAGACCTATTTGGGGCGGTGGTCTGAGGGGCAGCCAGTGGAGCGGCCTGTGAAGAGTGCGTTAGTCGTAAAGGAGTAGTCTGACGAGGACGACAAGCCCAGCCTAAGGGGGGTGAGGCTAAAGGGAAATTGCTTGGGATGGGGCGATCGCATCCGGCTCAGCCTGCGCAATTATCCAAGCGTCTTCGAGCTGGCTGAGGTGGTGGTGCAAAACTGGGCTCGCCGCTATAGGGCGCGCAGGCAATACGCTGCTGCGGCCAGAGGCAGGCGCGCTTTCGGGCAACCCTAGCCGCTCAGGGGCAACTGGCTTCGCTGCAACCTTATGAATCGTAACGGCGACACCATTGGGCATGACCATTGGTGAGGAAGCCGGCAGCTTCAGTGACGCAGCGGGGGCAGGTAAATCGCCTGAAACGTGGGGCAGGTCACCAGTCGCTAAGGCGGCTAGCGTCCAAACTGCAGCGGTGCTAAGGGACATAAACTTGAAAATGTATTAAAGCGTTTGCATACCCTTTGCTACAGCAAAGGTTTACCTGCATCAGCGAAGGTCACGTAAACCTCAGTCAAAGCGATGTCAAATACTAATGAAGCGATCGCCCCTCGGCTGCCCTCACCTGGAGCTTGCCCTGTAGCCAGTAAGTCTTCATCACGCCCCTGCCCTTAACGTCTACCAGTCCCCGCTCCTCCAGACAATATTGGTCTTTCAGGGCGTCACGCACTTCAGCCGTGACCTGAATTGCATCAGGCTCGCCTTGGGACTCCATACGACTGGCGATATTAACCGTATCGCCCCAGAGGTCATAGATAAACTTACGAATGCCAATGACGCCCGCGACTACTGGGCCAGTGTGAATACCAATTCGGAGCTGGAACGGTGTTGATTTGGGCGAGTCGGGACAGCGGCGGAAGTTGGCAATTTCCCGCTGCATGTCGAGAGCCATCTCTGCGATCGCGCTGACGTGGCCCTCGGTGCGGGTGGGGATGCCGCCAGCCACCATGTAGGCATCTCCAATGGTTTTGATTTTTTCGAGCCCGTGCCTATCTGCCAACTTGTCGAAGCTGGAAAAGATATTGTTGAGCAGATCAACAATGTCTGAGGCAGAAATACTGGCGGCAACAGAAGTAAAGTCGACGAGGTCGGCAAACAGGATAGTAGCTTGCTCATAGCGCTCTGCGATCGCCTGGCTATCCTCCCGACAGGTAAGTTTCTTGGCAATCGGACGGGGCAAGATGTTGAGCAAGAGTTTCTCCGACTTCATCTGCTCTTCGTGCAATTTACCCTTTTCTTCGTGCAGCGCAATCTCGGCCAGCTTCCGCACGGTGATGTCCTGCACCGTCCCCTCATAATAGAGAATTTTCCCCTTGTCATCGCGCACCGCCCGCGCATTTTCAGCGGTCCAGATGATTTCTCCATCCTTGCGGTAAACCGTGGCCTCAAAGTTTGAGACCATGTTATTCGCCTCCACAAGCGCAACAAACTCTTCCCGCCGATTGGCGTCTACGTAGAGCTGATCGACGCTGCTGACTTGGGTCATGAGGTCTTCAGCAGAGCTGTAGCCATACATATTAACCAGAGCCGGATTGACGCTGAGGTAGCTCCCTTGAGGGGTAGTCTGAAAAATACCTTCTGCCGCGTTCTCAAAAATGCTGCGATATTTTTCTTCTGCCTGCCGCAGGGCTGATTCGGCCCGCTTTTGCTGAGTAATATCTCGCGCCACCCAGATGACGCAGTTATCGGGCATGGGCGACACGCTGGCCGTAAACCAGGCCTCCTCAGTGGTATCTCCCACGGGTAGGCTGTATTCAAGAGTAAGGGTTCGGCCCGTGTTGAGCGCCCGCTGAATATAGATGATGAATAGCGCCGCTTGCTGCCGCGGCAGCACGTCATAGACGCTTTTCCCGACGCGCTCTAGCTCTGGGCCATAAAGCAGCGTTGAATTGGTGGAGACAATTTTGCGGTAGCATCCGCCGGCATCAAAAACGGCGATGTAGTCTGTCATTCCTGCAAATAGAGCCCGCAGCTCTGCCTCTGAGGAGCGGAGGGCTTTCTCAATGCGCTGACGTTCGGATATCTCCTCAAACAAACGCTGGTTGAGATCCTGCAGCGTCCGAGTCCGCTCGACAACCTTACTCTCCAGGTCGATCTTTGCACGCTCTAGTTCGGCTACAGCCCGTTTCCGCTCAGTAATATCCTCAACCGTGCCTTCGTAATATAGGCTCTGGCCGAATTCATCCTTGACCACCCGAGCGTTTTCAGAAATCCAGATGAGCTGTCCGTCTTTTCGGTAGACCTGAGACTCAAACTTAAAGATTTCCCCCTGGCTCTCGAGTACATCGATAAACTCCTGTCGGCGATTGGGGACAACGTAGAGCTGGTTTTGAATGCTAGTCAAATTGCTCATGAGCTCGTCAACAGAACCGTAGCCGTAGATTCTGGCGAGGGCTGGATTAGCGCTTAGATATTGTCCTTGGGGATTGGTCTGAAAAATTCCCTCGGCAACGCGCTCAAAAATGCTGCGGTAGTTTGTCTCGGCCTGTTCAAGCGCAAGTTCGGCCTGCCGCCGCTCAGTAATATCGATGCCGACGGTAAACACAGCTTGCGAGCCACTCTGGCTGTATTTCTGCGCCATGATGAGAAAGTTTCGCAGAGCACCATTAATGTTGGCGTCAATTTCTCTACTGGCGTAGGTCTCGGGGCTGTCGAGCACTGATTGAACAAAGCCGCTGAAGTCTTGCCCTGTCTGTAGAAAGCCGATGTCCTGATTGACAAACGCGCTGGGGGGCAAGTTAAACAGATCGGCTAGGTGGCGATTGACGCCTAGATAGCGGAGGTCAGCGCTGATCCACGATACAATACCGGGGACCGCGTCTAGCGCTGCCTCAAGCTGAGCCTTAGTGCTCCTCAGCTCGTCTTCAGCGTTGCGTCGCTCTGTGATATCGACCCCAACAGCAAAGGCGGCTTGGCTGTCGCTGTATTTCTGCACCACCATCAGATAGGTGCGCTGCTGGCCGTTGACGTTTGCTGTAAACTCCCGGTAAGCCTCTGTCCGAGCCTGGCCAAAAAACTCTCGAATGAATTCAGCAAACTCATGGCTTGCCTTGAGAAAACCGATGTCTTGTCCGACAAAGTCTTTAGGCTCTAGGCCAAACATATGGGCAAGCTGCAGGTTAACGCCTCGGTAGCGCATGTCGGAGCCGATCCAAGAGACAATGCCAGGGATGGTCTCTAGGATGGCCCGGAACTGATTTTGAGAGTCTTTACGGGCGGTGATATCTCGGAGAATAATCAGTGCCGCATCGGGCTTACAGGGAAAGACGCGGACTTCTTCGTATTGGGTGCGATCGCCAATCAGTAAAGTCTGCTCAAATATCTGCCCCACCCCAGTGCTTAGCACTTCTTGGACCGCCTGGAGCTGCCGCCGAGCGATGTGTTCTGGCAAAACATCCCCGATGTGCTGTCCAATCACATCAATCGACTCGTCGACACGGTCGAAAAATGCCTCACTGCACACCTTATCAAGATAGACACCGTCCCGACTGACTACAGTCATCAGGTCTGGTATGGCCGCCAGCATGGCCTGCTTTTGGGCCTCGTTTTCTCTGAGGGCGTGCAACGCCCGCTGACGCTCCGCAATCTCTTCAATCAAATAATCATTTGACTCGCGGAGCGCCGCTGTGCGCTCTTCAATCTGCTGCTCCAGGTTACGCTTGTGCTCGTCGCTGTCCACTTCAGCGTGCTTACGAGCCGAGATATCGATACAGTGGCCTTCGTATGTGGTAATCTCCCCAAGCTCACCTTGAACAGCGCGGGCATAGAGCATCAGCCAAACTGCTGAGCCATCGCGTCCTTGAACGCAGTGCTCGAACTCTTTTACGAGGCCATCGCACGCAATTCCGTGGGTAAAGCGCTGGTAATCATCGGGGTCATCAAACAGCGGATATCGAGCGCTATTACCGTCAAGCAAATCGTTTACATCCTCGTAGCCCAGCATCCGCGCCAAGGCGGGATTGGCGTAGAGATAGTCTCCGGCAGAGGTAATCTGAAAAAAACCAACCAGCGCATTATCAACCCCACCCTCAAATTCATTGAGCGTCTTCTGGGTGAGCTTCAACTGATGATTTGTGTTTTTGAGCTGTGCCACGCTCTGACGAAGCTCATGGAGCTGCTCGTAGAGCTGCTCACGCGTTAAGTGAGCCTCGGAATCTGGCGCCAACGTCGCGCAATCTTGTGCTTCTGGAGGCTCAGAAACTATTGGCGTAGAGGTGCAAGATATTGAATAGGGAGTCTCTTTAAAGGAGTTCGCCATCGGAAGGAACTAGGTCTCAATTTGACGACAGTTGACACAATGCAAACGTAGTGCCGAGCCTAGTAGATACCCTGATGTGCTGCAATTCTAAATTGCCTGGTAGATTCGCTACCTCTATCACGCTCATTTTACTGCGTATGTTCTGGTAGAACACCTTTCCACCCACAATGAGCTAGATCACGCTACTGCTGACTCCTGATTGCAAAATCTCAAGTAAAGGTGCGGCAGCTTCTAGTTTATAGCGAATACACTGTAACCATGTTTCACAATAATGAAGCATCTACAGCCTCTTTACTGTGCGGCTGAATACGAAATTGCCCTGTAGTAGAACATGCCCTGAATCACCCGACAGCTCCAAACCCCGAACGTAATATCTTTAAACAAAAGCAGGGGTGTGCGCTGCGTTAAGCTGACTAGCAGCACGTTGGGTCTAGCTACCCTATGGTAAATGGACGCTTGCAATGCTCAGTACATCAGTTTGACGCTCTATCAGCAACTATGGTCGCCAGTCCTCCCCGTCTTATCCGCATCGGGTCGCGCAAAAGTCAGCTCGCCCTCATCCAAACCCATTGGGTACGAGACGCTCTACAGCAGGCTTTCCCTGGCCATCGCTTTGAGGTTCACACCATGAGTACCCAAGGGGACAAGATTCTTGATGTTGCTCTAGCGAAAATTGGGGACAAGGGGCTGTTCACCCAAGAGCTGGAAACCAGCATGCTAAACGGCGACGTTGACTTTGCTGTGCATTCCCTCAAAGACTTACCCACCCGCCTTCCCGAGGGACTGACGCTAGGCTGCGTAACTGAGCGAGAGGATCCCTCCGACGCCCTTGTAGTCCATGAAAACCATAGGGATAAGCAGATTGATACTCTGCCTGAGGGAACTGTCGTTGGAACGTCTTCATTGCGACGGTTGGCACAGCTTCGCCACCACTACCCCTACCTCCGGTTCAAAGATGTCAGAGGCAACCTCAACACTCGACTCAGTAAGCTGGATAGCGGTGAGTACGACGCGCTGATTCTAGCGACGGCGGGGTTGGTGCGGATGGACATGGGCGATCGCGTCCATCAGGTCCTGCCCCCCGAAATTTCTCTGCACGCGGTAGGTCAAGGCGCTCTGGGCATCGAGTGTCGCGCTGATGACACCGATACGCTCAACCTAATTCAGCGACTACAGCACCAGCCTACTGCCCAGCGCTGCTATGCGGAGCGGGCATTTCTGCGCGAGCTAGAAGGCGGCTGCCAGGTGCCTATCGGCGTCAACACCCAGCTTGACGGCGAGCAGCTCACCCTGACGGGACTGGTCGCGAGCCTAGATGGTCAGAGAATCATTCGCGACACCGTCTCTGGCCTAGGGTCGGAGGCTGACGCTTTGGGCACCCAGCTTGCCCAGATGCTTCGTGAGCAGGGCGCCCAAGAGATTCTCGATGCGATCGCCGCTGAATCCCGTGCATAAGCGGTTCGAGGCTTTGGATGAGACAGCCTAAGGCTTTTTTACTGAGACAGTCGCGGCAGCCGTCCTGCCAGCCCCGTCATCAGCCGCAGCGCCAGCCATCGCAGCGGGCGCAGCCGCGCCATTAGCCGCAGCCCCAGCCGCCGCAGAAGCACAAGGGGCGGCCAGCTATTGGAGAAGCTGCGGTCTAGCAGGTCGGTGAACCCCAGGATGGCGAGATTTTCGACTTGGCGCCAGCGCTCGTAGCGTTTGAGCACTCCCAGAGCGCCGATATCCTGCCCGCGCCCGTGGGCCATGGCCAGGGTTTGCGCTAGCGCGGCAGCGTCGCGGATGCCGAGGTTGAGCCCCTGACCGCCTACGGGATGGCAGCAGTGGGCAGCATCGCCAATCAGCACCAGTCGGGGCTGCACATAGCGGCGGCTGTGCATCAGCTTGACGGGGAAGAGCTGCCGCTGATTCAGCAGCTCTAGTTGCCCTAGCGCTCCGTCGTAGCGATCGCCCAGCACCGCCAAAAAGTCTTCCTCATCCAGGGCCATCAGTCGCTCAGCTTCAGCGTGGGGCGCCGTCAGCACAATTTGGCAACGGTTGTCGGGCAGGGGCAGGGTGGCAAAGGGGCCGCTGGGCCAGAAGTGCTCGCGGGCAATGTTGCCGTGGGGCTTTTCCGGGCGAATTACGGCAGTGACGCAGGACTGCCAATACCGCCATCCCAAAGTGCCAATACCCGCCTGCTGCCGTAGCTGCGATCGCGACCCATCGGCGGCAACCACGAGCTTGGCTTGCACCGAGTAGCTCTGCTGGTCGTCCTCCACTATCAGCAGCGCCGACTCGCCGCAGTCCGCCGTCGATACGACTTTGGCCGGACAAAGCCAGCGCACGTTGGCAGCGCCATCGAGATACCGCAGCAGCTCCCGCACCAAAACGCGGTGTTCGCCCACGTAGCCCAGGGCCTGGGTGCCCAAATCTTGAGGGCGCAGATTAATTGCTGCCGGGCAGCGGGCGTCTGCGAGCCGAATGGTGTCAAATGTGGTGATGTCCGGCAAAATAGCCTGCCAGATACCCAAATTTTCAAAGATTCGCCCTGACAGCAGGGTAATGGCGTAGGCCCGCTCTCGCTGCAGCCCAGCCTCCCGCAGGCTAGCGTCGATTAGGGTGATATGGAGGCCGCTGCGGCTCAGGGCAGCCGCCAGGGTCATGCCCACAATGCCGCCCCCTACAATGGCGACATCGGTTTGCAGCACGGGTGTCTTGGGCTGGGTAGCGCTTACGTCGAGATCGAGCACGGTTGTCGGGGCGGCGATCGCCGCGTTACTTAACCTTCCTTTACGTAGTTTAAAACCACTGATTGTTTTGTGCCAGATGAATGAGCCAGATAAACGGGCCAGATAAATGGGCCAGACAAACGCACCAGATGAGCGCTCAGCCACACGCTCGACTATTTGCACGGTTGTTTAAGCCCTCAACCGCGACCAAGATAGGCCTTTAATTTGTCGGTCAAGCCAGTTGCCCGCTGCGTAACGGCTTCCCACGCCTGAGCTTCTAAGACAGCCTGGGGAAATAGCGCCGTGGAGAGGCCAACGGCCGCCGCTCCCGCCTCCAGCAGCGGAGCGGCCAAATCCAAGGTGACGCCCCCCGTAGGCACCAGCGAAATATGCCCTAAAGGCCCCTGCAGCGCCCGAATGTAGCTCACACCGCCTAAGGCGCTAAAGGGAAAGACCTTAACGCTTGCCGCCCCGGCCTGCCAAGCCGCGACAATCTCACTGGGAGACAACGCGCCCGGAATCATGGGGCGCTGCCGCCGACAGGCCGCTTGAATCAGGACAGTGTTGGTATGGGGGCTAAAAAGAAACTGAGCGCCCGCATCCACGGCGCTGTGTACGGCGTCCAGCGTCAGCAAGGTTCCGGCCCCAATACAACAGTCCGGCAGTTCAGCCCGCAGCTTCCCGATGAGCAGCGCGGCTTGCGGGGTAGTCCAGGCAATCTCAATCAGATGCACTCCCCCTGCGGCCACGGCAACCGCCATCCGGTATCCCTGCTCTAGGTCAGGGGCACGAATCACGGCGATCGCCCGGTGCTGCCGAAGCTGCCGAAGCCAAGCCTCTCGAAGGGGTGTCGGTTCCATAATCACAAGAAAGGCGATAGGGACGTGGCACTGCCACGCCCCTACAAAAGGCCTCAGCTAATCAATCAGGCTAGGCGATCGCCGC
>JBHJHJ010000255.1:0-7598 GCA_050330955.1 Elainellaceae cyanobacterium
CCTGACAACTGGTATCGATACTGCTGTTGCTGACGCAACGACTGTGGTGACTGGTCTAACTGCAGGCATCGATACTGCCGTCGCTGATGCGGCCACTGCTGTTGATGGCTTGACGAATGGCATCGACACCGCTGTTGCTGATGCCGCCACTGCCGTTGATGGCTTGACGAATGGCATCGACACCGCCGTTGCTGGCGCCACTACTGCCGTTGATGGCCTAGTTGCTGACGCCACTACTGCGGTGACTGGTCTAACTGCAGGCATCGACACTGCCGTCGCTGACGCGGCCACTGCTGTCGATGGTCTAACCAACGGCATTGACACTGCTGTTGCTGACGCGGCTACTGCCGTTGACGGTCTAACCAACGGCATCGATTCTGCCGTCGCTGGCGCCACTACTGCCGTTGACGGCCTAGTTGCTGACGCCTCTACTGCGGTAACTGATCTGACTGCAGGCATCGACACCGCAGTCGCTGATGCGGCCACTGCCGTTGACGGTCTAGTTACCGATGCCACAACTGCGGTGACTGGCTTAACTAACGGCATCGACACCGCAGTCGCTGGGGCCGCCACTGCCGTTGACGGTCTGACCACGAGCGTCAACGCAGCAACAACCGAAGCCGCCGAAACCGTCGACGAACTACTCAACAATCTCCTTACAGGAGTCAATGGCGCAGTTGATGGCGCCACTGGTGTGGTAGATAACCTCAACACTGCCGTCGCTGATGCTGCTGGGACTGTAGATGGCCTCAACACCGCAGTGAATGACGCCGTTGCCGGTATCGACACCGCCGTTGCCGATGCCACTACCGCCGTCGAGGGCCTCAACGCCTCCGTCAATGAAACAATTGCTGGCGCCAATACTGTCGTAGACGGTCTTAACGATGCCGTTGCCGTTGCCGTTGCTGGCATTGACAATGCCGTTAACAGTGCTGCCGCTGCGGTGGATGGCCTCAATGCTGCTGTTAACGATACCGTTGTTGGCGCTGCTAACGCTGTTGATAACCTCAACACCGCCGTCAACGAAGCATTTGTGGGCGCAACCAGCCTAGCTGATGATCTCTCCAGCGGCATTGCTGGCGCAACCGGAGAGCTAGATACCCTCCTGACTAACGTCGCTTCTGTCGCTGGTGAACTTGAGAGCCTTCAAACCGAAGTGGCCAATGCTTTCAGCAGCCTAGGTGATATCGATGGGACGCTCGACGAGTTCCTCAGTGGGCTGCAGCTTTCCCTTGAAGATGAAATTGCCTCGGCTGTCGAGGGTGCAGTTGCTTCAGCCCTCGAAGATGAAATTGCCTCAGTTATTGAAGGTGCGATAGCTTCAGCCCTTGACGGTGCAGTTTTATCCAGCGTTGAAGGTGCCGTGGCCTCAGCTGTCGAAGGAACAGTGACATCGGCCCTAGAGGATGAAATCACTTCTGTTGAAGGTCAACTTACCGCCTTAGCGGACAGCGTTCCTGAAAGCAGTGATGGCGGTGCTGGCTCTCCTACCAATGGATCTGGAGACAACCCATCTGAAGAGCCAGAAACACCAATTAGCTCAGATGACGCTGAGGTCGAGTTTGGTCGCCTACCGGCTCGAACCGGCTTCATTAATGGTATTGACGAGAGCGGCCTCGAAGCTGCCGTAATCGGCACTAGGGGCGAAGATTTGCTAGAGGGCGGAAATAACACGAACGACGTCTTCTTTGGCATTCGCGGCAACGATGAGGTTACGGGCGGTGATGGCAACGACATCCTTAGGGGCGGTACCGGTAACGACGTTATCGATGGTGGTGCTGACCAGGATCTGCTCTACGGCGCAGAGGGCAATGACCAGGTTCTCGGCGGCGGCGGTGATGACCTCGTAGCCGGTAACGACGGCAACGATGACCTCATCGGTGGAGCGGGTAATGACCTCCTCATCGGCGGCAATGGTGCCGATACCCTGACCGGCGGGGCAGGCATTGATGCCTTCCGATTCCGCAACCTGGCTGAAGCAGGGGACGTGATTACTGACTTCCAGCGTCAAGATGTGATTGACATCAAGCAGATCCTAGCCCAGCCCGAGTTTGAGGCGAATTCCCTGCTGGAGCAGTTTGAGCAATTCGTTCAAATTCGACAGGTCGGTTCTGATACGCGCATCAGCATCGATGCGAACGGCAATCGGGCCGGTGCCGAATTCCGCACCCTTGTGACGCTGAACGATTTTTCAGTCAATGCCCTCGACACGACGAATTTTGTGGTTTCGTAGCTCTCACGCAGCTTTTGTCACCTATTACGTTGGCACAGTTGCCTACAAAGGATCCGGCGATGCCGGATCCTTTTTTTTTAACCTAGCCGGAGGATCGCTGCCGCCGCCATTGGTAGCGGTTCCAGTCATAGACGCCCTGAATTTCGTACTCCTGCCCACCCTCGAAGCGGACTACAATGCTACCGCTTGGCTCGCCAGTGGGAGTCCCGCTACCGTCGCGATCGCCCAGGCTAATCACCTGGCAGGGCACCCACTCCCGCTGACAGGGACCCTGTTCTTGGACCCACTCCCAAAGACCATTGGACACCTCGATGCGATCGCCAACGCAAAGGGGCAGCGAACTGCCGTCCAGAAAAGGGGCTAGATGATGGGGCTCTACTCGGTCGAGCCACTGTGGTCCATAGCGATCGCGAATGAACTGGACATTGCCTGAGTCGTTCCCCTTGAGCCAGTCGTTTAGCAGCGCCGCTTTCCAAGACTGCGACTGGGCTTGGGCCGTCCGCACGTAACGGATAAGCTGCTGCTGCTCTTCAGTCGATAGCTCGTCAAGCGGGTTGGCACCGTCATCCTGTCCGTCGGTCAACCCCAATTGCTGGAGAACAGTTTGACGAAGCGTTTGCTGCTGAGGCTCAGTGAGCGCATAGCCCATGTGGCGACACTGATCGAATGCGGCTTGGAGGGCCGCATCGATCTCGGACTGACCCATGATTTAGAACTTAGACGCTTAAGGTAGTTCTCAGTCTACGACGTCGGAAGGAATTTGTGAAATCCTTTCGCATCATTAAATTGAGCCGTCACTGTACTCTGAGTAAACCAGCGCGGTAAGCTGATGAAGGATGACTCAGTCATGCGGACTCATTTTGACGGGATTAACTACAGATATGCTTGAGCTTACGACCCTCCGAGCCCTCCATCGCGGCCTACTCGCCACTCTACTGGCCAGCTGTCTATGGGTGATAGGCCTACTTTGGCTGCTGCCCGCCAACGCATTGACCCAAATTGAACTTTTTGACGTTTCCTATACCGATTGTCCACCTGAACTTGCAACCGGGATGGTGGCTGCCGGCAGTGTCGCAGAAGCAGACTGCTACCTCGTTGTGGGCAAAGCAAAAAACACATCGGGTAAGCCAGTGCTAAACGCCGATGTGTTTGGCCGCATCTATGACGCCAACAATAATCCAGTGTTTCAAAATCGCACTCGCGTCGGCTCAATTGATGAAGTGCCGCCTGGGGTCAGCGACTTTTCAGTCCGCATCAGCGTAGCCGCCAACCAACCAACCCCTTTGAAGCTAGAGCAGTTCAAGGCTTCAGGATTTACAGGGCGTGTACGTCGGTACTAGATAGATAACGCAGGATTACTAATACAGCAGTGAACCTGCAGCCTGTGCAGCAACACCCGCAACCAAATCCTGAAGGATTCGAATGGCCAGGATAGCTAGGATTGGAGAGAAGTCGATTCCGCCAAAAGACGGAATGAATGAGCGAAACAGGTTTAGGTAGGGATCGGTAATCTGGCTAAGGGCTGCAAAAGGCTGACTCAGCCAGTCGATGTTTGGAAACCAGCTCAGCAGAATGCGGATAATGAGCAGCACCGAGTAGAAAAATAGGAACTGCGCAATTGCTTGAGTGATGGTAAACAGGGCCATAGTGTTTTAACAGTTATTGCGGGTAATCTAAAGCGTTCTATCACGTATTTTAGTCTACAGTCATAAGGCCTCGCCTATGGCCCATCCTGGAGAAGGGCCTGGTCTCCGTTGTCGCTGCTAGCCTCGACGCTGTTTAACTGCTGCCTAACGCCGTCAATCGCCTCGTTGAGCTGGGCAATCTTTTCCTCCAAGCTACGCCGAGTGGATTCAATGCTGCGGCTACTACCCTGGCCAGCTGTTCGCAGGTCTGAGTCATCAGTGCCTCTGCTCTCAGCTAATTCTCTGTTGCTCAGGCGAGACGACGCCAAAACTCCGGTCAATCCGCCCAAAACGCCACCGACGATGGTGCCGAGCAAAAAGCCGCCCATGAAGTTGTCTTGCTGCTGTCCCATATATCGTATGCCCCACTGGGGCTTTAGGTGAGGAATAGTGGTTTGAGATTGCCTGACGATATCATCAGTTCCCGGACTGAATCAACTTTAATGCGCCTGAGGCCTGCTTGCACTTGAATAGTTGTTAAGCGCGATGGTGGTAGGTCGATGTGAGCCAGTGAGCTAGGTGCCAAAAGTGCGATCGCCCGCATCCCCCAGACCTGGCACAATGAAGCCCTGGTCATTTAGGGTCTCATCAATGGCGGCTGCGTAGACCCGCACAGTGGGGTAGCTTGCCCCAAGCTGCTGCAGCGCGGGCGGTGCAGTAACTACAGAGATAATCCGTATAAGACTAGGGTCAGCGCCTCGCGCCGTCAGCTCTTTCATCACGGTCATGATCGATCCCCCAGTGGCCAGCATCGGCTCACTGATCAGCACCCGAGCCTCTGGGTTAAAGGCTTCCGGCAGCTTGTTGAGGTAGCAACTCGGCTGCAGCGTTTCTTCATCCCGCACCAAACCCAAATGATAGATAGAGGATAGCGGCAGCAGCGCCTGAATCCCCTCCATCATCGATAGCCCCGCCCGCAACACCGGCACCACGGCCACCGGCACCTCTGGGTTGATGAAGGTAGCCTCGCAAGCGGTCAGAGGGGTTTGAATTTCGGTGGTAATGGTGGGTAGCCAGTCTCGAATAGCCTCATAGGTGAGCCAGCGGCCCAGCTCCGTCATGGCGCTGCGGAACAGAGCAGACGGGGTAGCGCTATCGCGGGCAACCCCCAGCCAATGCTTAATCAGCGGATGGGGCGGAACGTAGACACGAAGTTGAGGAGCCATAAGAGTCAAGGCAGATAAAGTAAATACATATGGGCTGAGCGATCGCAACCGCCCTAAGCAGCAGGGCAGCTGCAGCAAGAGCCTGCATCATCATACTCCTTCAGTAAAGACACGCCCTCAGTCAAATTTCAATCTAACTTTGGGCCACCTTAACGCTGCGAAAGTCGAGGTTGATGCGCAGAAAGGCCTCAAAGCCTTTGATTTTGGAAGACGTGAGCCAGGTCTAGCAAGATTGCTATAGACTAAAAGACCTAGCGAATCGAAACCAGAGCGTTACACCGTGCCCCCATCGCAGCCTGTAGATCAGCCAGTAATAAATCAGCCCAAAGAAAATCGGCCTAAAGAAAAGCCCTCCCAGCCAGAATTTGACGTCCCAGAATTTGATGTCATTGTCATTGGCTCCGGTATTGGTGGACTGGTTACGGCGACACAGCTTGCCGCTAAAGGGGCAAGCGTACTGGTGCTAGAGCGATACCTGATTCCAGGAGGCAGCGCGGGATACTTCGAGCGGCAGGGTTACCGGTTCGACGTGGGGGCATCGATGATTTTCGGCTTTGGGGAACAGGGCACCACCAACCTCCTGACGCGGGCCCTAGAGGCCGTGAATATGTCGCTGGAGACCATTCCCGACCCAGTGCAGATTCACTACCACCTGCCCCATAACCTGACCCTAAAGGTCCACCGAGATTACGAGAAGTTTATTGACGAACTCGCGGCGCGATTTCCCCACGAGGCCAAAGGGATTCGGCAGTTCTACGACGAGTGCTGGTCGGTGTTTAACTGCCTCAACGCCATGGAGCTGCTTTCTTTGGAAGAACCGCGCTACCTCCTTCGCGTTTTCTTTCAAAATCCCCTAGCCTGTTTGGGGCTAGCTCAATATCTGCCGCAGAATGCCGGAGACGTGGCGCGACGCTATATCCACGATCCGGAGCTGCTGAAGTTTATCGACATGGAGTGCTACTGCTGGTCGGTGGTCCCCGCTGAGCAGACCCCCATGATCAACGCGGGAATGGTGTTTAGCGATCGCCACTATGGCGGGATTAACTACCCCAAGGGCGGTGTGGGCCAAATTGCCCAAAAGCTGGCGGAAGGCTTAGAGAAAGCGGGGGGGGCGATCCACTACCGCGCCCGCGTCACTCGAATTTTGATGGCGGGCAAGCGGGCCGTTGGGGTGCAGCTTGCCACCGGGGAGACCTACCGAGCGCGGCGGGTGGTCTCTAATGCAACTCGGTGGGATACATTTGGCAAGCTGCTGCCTCCTGAGGTCAAGCCCAAGGGTCAGCAGCGGTGGGCGCAGCGCTATAAAAAGTCTCCCAGCTTCTTCAGCATGCATCTGGGCGTCAAGGCGGACCTGCTGCCCCAGGGAACGGAGTGTCACCACATCCTGCTGGAAGATTGGGACCATATGGAAGCCCCCTACGGCACGCTGTTTGTGTCTATCCCGACTCTGCTCGACCCAGACCTAGCGCCGCCGGGGCACCACATCATCCACGCCTTCACCCCCTGCTGGCTAGATGGGTGGACCCTGCCGCCTTCCGAGTACGAGCAGAAAAAAGAGGCGATCGCCGCCCAGCTCATCGAGCGACTGGAGTCCATCTTCCCCGGGTTGGAGCAGGCCTTAGATTATCAGGAAGTGGGCACGCCCCGCACTCACCGCCGCTTTCTAGGCCGCGTCGACGGCACCTACGGCCCAATCCCTAGCCGCAAGCTGATGGGGCTACTGGGCATGCCGTTCAACCGCACGGCGGTGCCGGGGCTCTACTGCGTAGGGGACAGCACGTTTCCAGGACAGGGACTCAACGCGGTGGCGTTTTCGGGATTCGCCTGTGCCCACCGGGTGGCGGTAGATTTAGGGTTGTAGATTAAGCTTCGATTCCGTCTGTCGTCAGCAGCGTTACCTTACGCCGCAGCGATCGCCCGCTCGCGAATCGCAATTAGGTTCTCGCACAGGTTATTGCCCAGCCGCTGCTCAATCATTCGCACCGGGACAATCCGGCTAGGACAGACCGTCAGATGGTATGTCAGGTGGGTGCCCAGCACTTCTTCAGAAGAGGGCTGCAGGTGCCAAGTCCCTTTAAACGTCTTAAAGTCGCCTTCAACCATCTCAAAGGTAAGCTGGTGCGGGAACTGCTCAAACATATCGAGGACGACGCGGGCGCAAAACTTAAATTTCAGCAGGCTCTGGCTGCCAATCTGCTCTAGGCGTATGCCGCCATCGGGGTGGGGAATGCGCCGGCTCTCAGAGAGGTTGGGGATGAATTCGGCCAGACATTCGTAATCGGTTAGCGTCTGCCAAACCCGCTCAACTGCCGTCGGAATGAAAATCTTTGCCGTCAGCATGCGATGGCGATCGCCCGTTGCGACCATCTCCATCTCAATGTCGCTCGGACAGTGGGCAAAATCGACCTCACTGTAGTCAGACGCATCGTAATTGGGCGTGGCGGAGGATGGAGTCATAGATGCAGACGGTGGTCTGAGGATTACTCTACTCTATTAAACGGGCTACATCGCGAG
>JBHJHJ010000256.1:0-2773 GCA_050330955.1 Elainellaceae cyanobacterium
CCTTGCCGCCAAACTTGGGGAGAGACGCCGTGAAACTTGCGAAACTGCCGCGTGAAATATCCCGCGTCGCTGTACCCTGAGGACTCCGCAATTTGCCGGACGCTCTGGGCCGTACTGGTCAGCAGCGACCTAGCCTGGGCCATGCGCCGCTCAATAATCCACCGCTTGACGGTAAGCCCCGTCTGCTCCTGCACTAGGCTCGTGAGGTAGGCCGGGGAGTAGCCTGCCTCTTGGGCCACGTCGCTGAGGTTAATGGGCTGGCGGTAGTGGCTTTCAATGAAGCGGAAGACGGCAGCAAGCTGGGGACAGTCCGGGAAAATGCTGCTCCTGCTGGTCTGGACGGGGCGATCGCTGCCCGCCTTTTGAGCTTGGGGAGTCTGGCGGCGCGGCTGAGAAAGCTCCTCCTGGCGCTTGAGCCTAACGCTGATGGCCGCCAAGAACTGCTCCACGGTGCAGGGTTTAGTCAGGTAATCATCGGCCCCCAGCTCCATCCCCCGCCGCAGGTCCGCCATGGTCACCTTGGCGGTGAGAAAGATTAGTGGAATCGCCGCCGTGCGCTGCGATCGCCTCAGGGTCGAGAGCACGGCATAGCCGTCGATATCGGGCATCATGATGTCACACACCACCAGGTCGGGCTGATGGCTGTGGGCGATCGCCATGCCCTCGCTGCCGCTGCTGGCGCCGCAGGCTTCGAACCCCTCTAGCTGCAGACACTTCAAAAAAATGTTGCGGGTTTGAGCCTCGTCTTCAATGACCAATACTGTCTTCATAGAACAGGGAAGTGCCAATCTATCCTCATTTAGAGAGGTCCATCTTGTAGAGATCTATGCGCATTCAGCGCGTTTGTTATACCTTTAGTAGTTGCTAAACCCCGTCCTTGTGGTGTTCTGTAATACTGTTTCTTCGACCGATTAAACGGACTGCATGGCGCATCAACGGTCTTCTACCTCATCCCACACCTCTCCCGGTCAGGCGTTGGAGCAACTGCGGCGCCAGCACCAGCTAATTCTCAACGCTGTAGGGGAAGGGGTCTATGGTCTGGATTTGGAGGGGAACGTCACTTTCGTTAATCCAGCAGCGGCGTCGATGATCGACTGGCCTATGGATGAGCTAATTGGCAAATCTATGCACAACGTTTTGCACCATTCTCACTCCGACGGTGCGGCTTATCGAAAGGAAGACTGCCCCATCTACGCCGCCTTCCAAGACGGCAGCATCCACCGCGTCACCGACGAGGTGTTTTGGCGCAAGGACGGCACCAGCTTTCCGGTGGAATACATCAGCACGCCGATGCGCGATGAATCGGGTCAGCTCATCGGCGCCGTGGTCACCTTTCGCGACATCACGCAGCGGCGCTGGGCTGAGCAAGTGCTGCAACGGGCCAATGAGGCGCTAGAGGAGAAGGTCCAAGAGCGCACGGCGCGGCTGCAGCAGGCCAACCAAAAGCTGCGGGAGCTGAGCGAGGTGCGATCGCGGTTTGTGTCCATGGTGTGTCACGAGTTTCGCAACCCGCTCAACAACATTACCCTGTCGGTGTCGTCCCTCAACCGCTACGACGCCAAGCTCCAGCCCCATGAAAAAGCCGACTACCTGCGCACTATCATCGCCAGTGTCGACCGCATGACCCAGATGATCGACGACATCTTAACCATTGGCAAAATTGAGGCCAACCGTCTGGACATCAGCCACCAGCCCGTGGACGTGGTGGCGTTTTGCCAGAGCCTGCTCAAAGCCCAAGCCTACTCTAGACCCCAAAGCCCTATCCGGTTTTCCTGCCGCAGCCGCCAGCTCATCGTTCCTGTAGACGAGGGGTTGCTCTGGTCGATCTTGACCAACTTGCTCTCCAATGCCATGCGATATACCCCAGAGGACGGGGTGATTGAGTTAAAGCTAGCAAAGCGGCAGCAGCAGCTCGTGATTCAGGTTAGAGATGAGGGCATCGGTATTCCGCCAGAAGACCGGCGACACCTGTTTGAGCCGTTTCACCGGGGCCGCAACGTGAGCAATATCCCTGGTACGGGGCTAGGGCTGAGCATTGTGAAGCAGTTTGTAGATGTGATGGCGGGGACGGTTGAGGTGGTGAGTAAGGTGGGACAGGGAACGACGTTTACCGTGCGACTGCCAATTTATGATTTGTGACGGATCTCGCGTCACAGTTCACAAGCGATTTAGTGTCACTATATTGGGAATATTCATCCATGAGTTTATTTGAGCAGCAGCGGCCCGCCGCTAATCCCGAAAAGCTTCAGCAGCTTAAGGCCTGGGCCCATGAGGCTTTAGAACTGCCTGAAGATGTGCCCATTTCCATCAGCCAGCTCCAGTGCCGCGAGCCGGGCTGCCCTCCTGTGGAAACCGTGATTACGGTGATGAGTCAGCTTCCTCAGACTTACAATATTCACAAGGCGGTAGACGCCGTTAGCCAGGCTGATGTGGAGCAGGCGGTGAAGGTGAAGCCAGCCGAGATAGAGTGAGCCGACCCTCGCCATTTGCTTCTCTGAATCATGAAAGGGCTGGTAAATCCTGTTTTTGATCCTGCGATCGCGATCGCTCCCTCAAGATTCCACTAATGGACCGATGGACGCTGGTGGTGGGGAGCCTGCTGTCAGCGATCGCAATGGGGCCTGTGCTGAACAACCCACATTCCGCCCTTTGAATTGTCACAACTGGAATAATGGCGGAAGATGAGTGCACTGCAGGGTTAGGGCATATGTCATTCAAGAGAATCTAAGCATCCAAAACCTAGACCACCTGGGCATCATAGCGGGAATCGTGG
>JBHJHJ010000257.1:0-6163 GCA_050330955.1 Elainellaceae cyanobacterium
GCTTGTATGACACGCGGTAAGCTAATAATGGTAGAAACTCCATCAATTCCAATAGCGCTCAATGCTTGTAAAACTACGTGCGAACCTATAATTAAACTAAAAGGGTAGCGGCCCCCGCCGGGGGCCGCTCCCCCTGACAACTACGTTTACTTACGGCGCTCTACTTAGTGGCTTAATTTTGTTGATAACCGCTAACAAAGCTTAAGAATGTGTAAAAGTATCTAGCTGACTCGCATTCTTAAGACGCCTATTCAAGGCATCAATTTCATCATTCTGCAACCTACTTATACCTTATGAAGCCGCACTTGCCTAGCACTTTTGATACCGACAAGCACTTATTCTTAAGAAATGTGCTCCATGGGATCGCAATCGACTTACGATTTAGACGCAAGCTTTTGTGAGAAATGTCATTGTGCCATGGCAATAGCCCCGCTAAGATGAGCCAGTGGTGCTCCTTTGGTGCTAGGTGCATGATCGAGCTCCAACAACAGCGGGCTCCAATAAGACTTCGATAATCCAACAAAATTAGAGTGCGCTGAGAGTGGCTGCAAAGGGCGCTGTTTTTTTAGAGAGTGGTCTCTACCGAATCCGTAATGCGGTACTTATCGTCGCTTTATTTAGGCTTAAGGTATGGCACTTAGGGTGTAAGACATACGGCACGAAAAGCAGGAGGATTATCGTCGAGGTGCTCTGGCTTGTATTCCGTAATACATGACATATTCACTTTGGGATTATCTTTGTTATCGTGTTGTTGAGTCAATTCCTACTTTGTACAGGAGACTAGTTATGAGCGAAGACATCAAGAACCAGGCTTCCCAAGACGCTGAACTTTCCGATGAGCAGCTTCAAGACGTTGCGGGTGGTCTACGCGGCCGCCACGCAGAAGAGTTTGAAGAGGGTCTAGGCAACAAGCTGTCTGGCCGTCACGAAGAAGAGTTCAAAGAAGGTCTGGGTAACAAGTAAGCTTAATATTGCTTGAGCGTTGACCGACTCTTTAGTGCCCGCTCGCTAGCCTAGGCTGCGAGTCGGACAATTTTTAAGATGGGTCTGGGTGGTCTCTGGCTGCCTAGGCCTTTTTAATGACTACCCTTAGAGCACTTCTACCGCCTGACGACGATGGTTACTGCCTCTTCCGCTTCTTCGCGCGATCGCCAAATTGCAGGCCACGACCCCCTGCTGCTGACGGATACAGACTACGCCTGGATTATAAAATCAGGCCGCGTCTCGGTATTTGCGGTGGAGGTGCATCGCGGGGTTCCCAAGGGGCCAAGGCAGTATCTCTTTTCCGTTGATCAAGATGAGACCCTCTTTAGCCACGCAGTTGACCCAGAAACGCCCCAGCTTGCATTGGTGGCGGTGCCGACTGAGCCAACGGTGGTCACTCAGGTGCGGCTGTCTGGGGTCGCGCCAAGCAGCGGCACCGCTAGCGCCGCGACGAACGGGGCTAGCGGTGGGGGGGGCAGTCCCTGCGGGGCGCTCTCCTTTGACGAACTCAAGGCCCGCGTCGACCCGTGGATCCTCAAGCTCAACCAAATCGATTCCATGCCTGCGGGGCCTGAGACGGACGGCGTTTCCCAGCACTACCTATCCTTGGCCGAAGGGGACCCCCTCCGCCCCAGCGCAAATCAGGTGCTGTGGCTCAAGGTGCAGCAGGGGCGAGTCGACTGGCTGGGGCGATCGCCCTTTCCCGTGGTGTCTGAAACGGGCTGCTTTCCCGTGGGGCAGGGCACCTGGGTGGCGGCCCGAGAGGGGGTGGATCTGTTTGCTCGCCCCACGGCTCAGGTGCGTCATCCGATTATTATCATTAAGGGGCTGGCCCAGCTGCACCGCTACGTAATGGACCATCTGCAGCAGGCTACCGCCCGTAAGCACCTGATGGAGCGCCGCCAGTTTCAGCAGCGGCAGTCCCTCGATCAGCGGGCTACAGAGGCAACCCTGCGCAGCCTCTCCGCGGTGCTCACCCCAGAAGACACAAGCTGGATGGAGACCGACTCAGCCCTGCTGGTGGCGGCAGGGGCCGTGGGCCACGCCATGGGCGTTTCCATTGAGCCCCCCTCCAGCGGCGAAGACCTCTCCCGGCTCAAGGAACCTCTGGAGGCGATCGCCCGCGCCTCGCGGCTGCGGCTGCGGCGGGTGCTGCTGCGGGGGAACTGGTGGGAGCGAGACGGCGACCCGATTTTGGCCTACCGGGAGGGGCATCGGCCCGTGGCGCTGCTGCCCACCCACCGGCAGAGCGACCTCTATGAAATGCTGGACCCCATCGAGCAGGGCTTAGCTCACGACAAAGATTCCCCGGCGCAGGCTGAATCTAAAGCGGATGAGGCCACCCTGCGGGGAGCGCCCGGCGCCCCCCAGCGACAGCCGATCACAGCGGCGATCGCCCAGTCCCTAGAGCCGGTGGCCTACGTGTTTTACAGGCCGCTGCCGGAGGACAAGCTCAACGCCTTCAGTCTGCTCAAGTTCGCGCTGCAGAACCGTCAGCGAGACGTCATTACCGTGGTGGCCACGGGCGCTGTGGCCACACTGCTGGGCATGCTGGTGCCCCAGGCCACGGCGCTGCTGATCGACGACGCCATCCCCTACGGCAACCGGGCGCTGATTGGTCAAATTGGCGTGGGTCTGATTACGGCAGCCGTCGGCGTGGCCAGCTTCCACTTTGCCCAGGCGGTGGCCTCGATGCGGGTTGAAACCGTCTCTGACGCCTCGCTGCAGGCGGCGGTGTGGGACCGGCTGCTGCGGCTGCGCACCACCTTCTTCCGGGATTACTCCACCGGAGACTTGAGCGGTCGGGTGTCTGCGGTGGGCGCCATCCGGCGGCAGCTCAGCGACACGGCGCTGCAGTCCATTTTCTCCGGGGTATTTGCCCTGCTCAATTTGGGCCTGCTGCTCTACTACAGCCCCCAGCTGGCGCTGCTGGCGTTGGCGGTTGCGCTCGTCGTCATGGGGTTCACCATTGCGACCGGTACGCTGCTCATCCGCAAACACCGGCCCTTGCTGGAAATTGCCGGAGAGCTGAACGGTTTGGTGGTGCAGCTCATTAACGGCGTGCCTAAGCTTCGCCTAGCGGGGGCTGAGGCAAGGGCCTTTGCCTACTGGGGAGAAAAATATCGCCAGCAGCTCCGTCTGCTGCTCAGCACCCAGCGGCTGGAAGATGCCGTCGACGTCACCAACACCATGCTGCCCGTGGTCACCACGGTGCTGCTGTTTTGGATCGCCAGCGGCATCATCGGCGATGGCGAGCTCTCCACGGGGGCGTTTCTGGCCTTCAGCGTGGCCTACGGCACCTTCATCAGCGGCGCCGTCAGCCTCAGCAACAGCATCATCGACATTCTCGACATCATCCCGCTGTGGCAGCGATCGCAGCCCATACTCGGCGCCGAGCCCGAGGTGAACCGCTTCAACGCCGACCCCGGCAGGCTGAAGGGCCGGGTGGAGCTGAGCCACGTCACCTTCCGCTACCGGGAAGACGGGCCTTTGATTTTGGATGACGTCTGCGTGGAGGCAGACCCAGGGGAGTTTATTGCCCTGGTTGGGCCGTCTGGTTCCGGCAAGTCCACGGCGTTTCGCCTCATGCTGGGGTTTGAGGAGCCCCTGTCCGGCACCGTCTACTACGACGGGCAAGACCTGTGCGGCCTAGACGTGACGGCGGTGCGGCGGCAGCTGGGGGTGGTGCTGCAAAATGGCCGCATCAGCTCTGGCACCATTTTTGAGAACATCTCCACCGGGGCGCTGATTACCATGGACGACGCCTGGCGGGCGGCGGAGATGAGTGGCCTGGCCGATGACCTGCAGCAAATGCCCATGGGGCTGCACACGGTAATTAGCGAGGGGGGCGGTAACCTCTCGGGGGGGCAGCGGCAGCGGCTGATGATTGCCCGCGCCCTGGCCCTAGAGCCCCGTATTTTGCTGATGGATGAGGCGACGAGCGCGCTGGATAACCGGACGCAGGCGATTGTGACGCAGAGCCTGGATGAGCTGGAGGTGACGCGAATCGTGATTGCCCACCGGCTGAGCACGATTCGCAATGCGGACCGCATCTATGTGCTGAAGGCGGGCCGTGTGGTGGAGCAGGGGAGCTTTGATGAGCTGGCGGCGCAGGGTGGGGTGTTTACGCAGTTGATTAAGCGGCAGATGACGTAGGCCAAAGACTTCAGATTCCCGGGTTCTGGGCAAGATGTTGACTAACCGTGTTACCCACGGGCTCAGAACCCGGGAATCTTGAAGGGAGCCGACTCGGGGGGCTGACCCCAGCCCTACGGATTGCCACAGTGTTCAATTTTGCCCCATGGATTGCCAGCAGTGACACTTCAGGTGCCATCAACGAGACTTGAAGTGGCAGTGACGAGACCTGAAATGTCAGCGGTGAGACTTCAGGTGCCAGCGACGAGACCTTGCATGTCAACGGTGAGACTTGAGGTGCCAGTGGCGAGACTTGAGGTGTCGATGATGACACGCTAAATGCCAGTGGTGATATCTCGTGGGGCAAAGTTTACACCTGGGCGATCGCCGCTGGTGACCTTAGCGAAGTCAGCAGGGTCTTTTGAGGGAGCGAATATGCCGGAGAATTCGATCAGTTGCTTGAGGTCAACTAGGTCCTCTATATTGTCTTCAAAACGAAGATAGAGCTGGTGGGATTCCAAAGGGCGGGCTTCAATGATGTCTTTAAGCATGGTTCATTCGAGGGGAGTGATTTTGTCCCCAATTCCCTGACGCTTTATGCCGGGGGTCTGGGGGAGACATCTGTCCCCCAGATTGGGCTTTTAGAGGGCGAACTTCGACGATGTCTTTCTGCATGGTTCAGCGTCTCTAAGGGCCAAAATCTCGTAAGGGTGTTGGATGTCCTGCTGGCCCCCTCCGCCCCCAAGCTTGGGGGAACCAAGGCAGAAGCTAAAGCCCTTGCTGTCATTGGCTTCTAGATATTCTAACTTCAAATCCCGCTCCCCCAGAATTGGGGGTTGGGGGGCTCTTTCGAGTGGGAAAACATTAGAATTGCGACTCGACATGGATCATGCCACCAGTACCAGGGGGTGGTCATGGGTTTTAGCCGATATTGAGGGTGCGCTAGAGGGGGCGGACGACGCTTTGGAGGGGATTGGTGGCGCGGCTGTTGGGTTCGTTTTCTGGTTCTTCGGGCTTGATGTTGCAGAGGGCGCGATTCAGCCAATGCTGTTGAATGCATTTCCAAGCAAGGCTGAACTGAGCATAGGGCTTAAAGTAATTCGCTGAGTCGCTCGACGGTTATTCGAGCCTGCTTGAGAATATGTGATAGCGTTGAGCGCTTGATTGGACGGTGGGCCGGTACCGTAATCTTCAGGGTCTCGTCTGGAAGCCGCTTCTGCAAGCGGATGTGGCTTCCCTTTTGTCTAACGACAATCCAGCCGTCGCGTTGGAGAGCCCGGATAACGCGATCGTAGTTGAGGCTTGGAACTTTACTCACAGGGTAAGTTCCAGAGTTTCACTGTCGGGCGATAGGGCGATATCGTCTTCGACAGGTTCTAAATAGAGCTCGATTGCTTCTTGAATGTTGGCGATCGCTTCGTCTCGGGAGTCGCCTTCACTGATGCAGCCAGGTAGGGTAGGGACGTAGGCAGTGTAGCCCCCCTCATCGCTAGGTTCTAGTACAACTTGTAGGTTCATTGTTGGCCTCAGGATATGAACTCTTCAGATTCTCATATATAAACTGCTCAGCGACAGGATTCCGATCCACGGGTTCCGCTGCTTACTGGCGGCATATTCAACGTAGTGCTTAGGACTTAGTTGAAATGGAAGGCTTAACCAATGTTGAGGGTGCGCTGGAGGGTGCGGACGATATTTTGGAGGGAGTTGGTGGCGCGGCTGTTGGCTTCGTCAGTGGGACCTTCGGACTCGACGTTGCAGAGGGCGCGATCGCTGTCCGTGGCTTCGGCGCTGTGGCGGAGATAGTCGCCCAGCCAGTTACAGCCAAAGGCCATCAGTTCATCCAAACCCAGCACCTGCCACAGCCGCGCGGTGCCGTCCTCTGAGGCGGTGGCAATCTGCGAGCCATCGGGGCTAAAACTCACGCTCAAGACCCTGCCCTGATGGCCCGAGAACTCCTGCACCAGCTCTCCCGGTGCGCTCCACAGCCTCGCGGAGCCGTCAGAAGCGGCGGTGGAAATCTGGGAGCCATCGGGGCTAAAACTCA
>JBHJHJ010000258.1:0-6311 GCA_050330955.1 Elainellaceae cyanobacterium
CGCCCCGAAACCGACTTCCACCAGTGGCTTAAAGCCGACGGCACCGGCGCCCCCATTGAACCAGGCCGCTACCACCTCTACGTCTCCCTCGCCTGTCCCTGGGCCCACCGCACCCTCATCACCCGCGAGCTGAAAGGCCTAACAGACGCCATTTCCCTCTCCATTGTCGATCCCCACATGGGCGAAGACGGCTGGGCTTTCTCCGACTACCCCGGCGCCATCCCCGACAGCGTCAACGGTGCCCAATACCTGCGGGAGCTTTACGTTAAGACCGACCCCGGCATTTCAGGCCGAGTCACTGTCCCTATCTTGTGGGATAAAAAAGAAGGCACCATCGTCAACAATGAGTCCCGCGAAATCATTCGCATGTTTGACCACGAGTGCGGCGCGATCGCCCAAAACGACGTTGACCTGTGCCCTGAAGATCTGAAGCCGCAGGTTGACGCGGCCCTAGACGCCATTTACCAGCCCATCAATAACGGCGTCTACCGGGCCGGGTTCGCCACCAAGCAGGGCGCCTACGAAGACGCAGTCACCGAACTATTCGACGCACTTGACCACTGGGAGCAGGTGCTCGGCCAGCAGCGCTATCTCTGCGGCGATCGCCTCACCGAAGCGGACATCTGCATGTACACCACGCTGATTCGCTTTGACGCCGTGTATTACGTCCACTTCAAGTGCAACCTGCACCCCATTACCGACTACCCCAACCTCTGGGGCTACCTGCGGGACCTCTACCAAACCCCTGCCTTCAAGCACACCACCAACTTCGACCACATCAAAACCCACTACTACACCAGCCACCCCGACGTGAATCCCCACGGCATTGTGCCAAAGGGCCCCGTGATTGACTTTGAGAGCCCGCACGAGAGGAGCGATCGCTTTACAGCCGCGTAAAGGTCAGGACTCTCGCTATACCGCGCAAAGCACTGCAGCTAAGCAGCTGAACGCTGGACTCATGCTCAACTTGGTAAGTTCACTATTGCAGTTCAGCCTGGTCTTAGAATAGCGGCATAGACTGCAAGCAGCATGAAACGCCGCGCCTACGATTAAGGAGATCACCCGTGAAATACTTTGCTGTTCTACTGGCCTTGGCCGTTGCCACAGCCTGCAGTGGTTCCACCCCTGGCACTGCATCAAATGAGGCTAGCCCAGAACCCACTTCTGCTGAGTCAGTCGAGCCCGCCGCGCCAGAGGTAGCTCCGCCAGAAACCGCCTCATCCGAAACCAGTGCGCCTGTCGAAGAACCAGTTGCGGCCAACGGCCCCGTCACATCAGGCCCCTTTGAGTCGGCTGAGCACCCCACCGCAGGCACTGCAACGATCGTCCAGGAGGGCGATCAGTACTATGTCGAGTTCAGCGATGACTTCAGCACCGACCCCGGCCCGGATCTATTTGTGGTACTGCATCAATCCAACGACTTCTTCAGCATCACTAGCCCACCCACCTACGGCATTGAAGAGGACTCCTATGTCTCCCTCGCACCGCTGGAAGCCGTGAACGGTGCTCAACGCTACGCCATTCCAGCCTCGGTGGATGTGGACGAGTTTGGCTCGGTGGCCGTCTGGTGCCGACAGTTCAACGCCACGTTTGGCGCTGCAAACCTGAGTTCATAGCTGTCACCACAGGTCTGGCGATCGCCCCACAGATTTGCTAGAACCGTCGGTGTAGCGCCCCGATGGAGTTCCGACCCGTGGATAAGAAGGAAGTAGATGAGAAGGAAGTCAAGCCGGAAGCTCGGCTGGACGATTATCCCGATGCAATTCTCTATGCCGACCGACTGACGGAGTCTGAGGCTGAAGACCAGCCAGAGCCTCTGCCATACCAGGCAGATGAGCGTACCCACCCAAAACGACCCGCCAAATTCAGCTACTCCCGTGAGGAAATGCGATCGCTGCGACGGGTGCTTGAAGAGAGCAACCTGCTGCACCTGTCTTTCTACTTTCTGGACTACTTACTGAGAGCGCAGACAGCGCTGTTCGAGCAGATCTTTTCCCAAAAAGAGCTGCCCCGCATTATTTTGTCGATGTCTGTGCTCAGCGCCATCCTGGCGGGAATTTACGGTCTAGTGATGGGCATGTACAACGGCCTGTTTCAGGCTTTGGCGTCTGGGGTAAAGCTTCCCATTCTGTTCCTGTTGACGGCCATTATCTGCATTCCGTCGCTCTATACCTTTAACGTGCTGCTGGGGCAGAGCTTTAAGTTTTTGCAGACCGTGACGCTCATGGTCATGACCATCGGCACCACCACCATTCTGCTCGCTAGCCTCGCCCCCATCGCCTTTTTCTTCACCCTAACCACCCAAAACTATCAGTTTCTCCTGCTGCTGCACGTGCTGATTTTCGGGCTGTGCGGCATCTATGGCGTTCGCTATCTCTATCGTGGCTGCGCTTATCTGGCGTTTCGGCTTGAGCAACCCCTTAACACACTGCTGCTGCGCATCTGGATTGCCATTTACGCTGTGGTTGGGATGCAGTTGGGCTGGCGCCTGCGCCCCTTTATCGGTTATGACGGCTCTCCTTTTCAACTCTTTCGCGAGCAGGGAGACGGGAACTTCTACACGGCTGTGTGGCGAGCCTTGAATAACCTCTTCTAATCCCCCTCCTATCCTAGACAAGCTTCATCACAAAATAAGCAATCGCCAAGAGCGGCGGTAGAGGTTCGCTGTTGAGACGACGAGCCTCTATGTCCGCGTGGCTCAAGTCATAGCTTTAGCACCTCAGCCCTAGCACCTTAGACGTATAACGGGAGACGCACCGCTCAGTATTTTCATCCTCAGGGAAGAGACTGGCAAATGTGAAGCGAAGTGTACATAATTCTTTACAGCCTTGCCCCTCACAAAGTTGTTCCATGGCCCAGCTCAGGGTCCAGATCAACTTGCTGAACGCCTGATGTCGCAAACCTTTCGTCGTGCTTAGGTTTTGAGATTTTCGTAGGGGAATTACTAGTCGGATTTTTAGGTCCAGCAACCCTTGCTTTCCAGCTTACACCATATCGAGAGCAATCAGGAGATATTGCTATCTTTCTTTCAACTTTTTACACTCGTGCTAAGTTACTCTTGGCGAAGGTGCAATACCTCAGCCATCGTCGTAGATTTTTCCCGGAACCCAATAATGACAAAGACTACCTCGGCGGTTAGGGCTTTTATCGAGACCTACGATAGCGAGCCTTTGGCACACCAGGATTTAGATCACGCCGTTGAAGCCATTTGTTGCAGTACACCATTCAGAACAGTGCTGCTTTCGCTGATCGATAACAACGCGTTTTCTAACGAGCTTGGGACGGAATTTGCTTCGGTAGAAGCAGTGGACGGTTTGTCAGCCTGTCGCAGGCTGAGAAGCAGTCTTAATTTCCCGTTGAGTACTTTTTTTGGTCTATTCACTGAGTTAATTTCTGCTTTCGACAAAACGGCAGGGGCTAAGTGGGCTGCATTCTCCGACAGAATATATTGCTCGACCTTGAGCGATCGCAAACTGCTGAAGCAGCTCTTACGCACCCCTGACGCTGACTTTTATCGCGTGCTGGCGTCTCGCCTGGTTGAGGAAAACCCCCACGCAGTCTTTCCGACCTCTAGCTATCGTGAAAGCCAAGGGTTTGTGGTCAATACGGCGGATGACCAGACCATTGAAGCGGTGGTCAGCGCCAAGACGTTTGCTTCCATCAAGCTCGTCGACCACTCCCTTGACCCAGAGCAGCCGCTGCTGCGGAACATGTACGTGCCGCTAGGGCGCTGCGTCTGCTTGGTGGACCAGAACGTCGAGGTCTACTACGGGGAGCAAATCGAGCATTACTTCGACCACCACGGCATTGCTCTAGAGAAGATCGTCTATCGGGCGATGGAAGTGGACAAAGGCATCCACACCGTCGAGCGCATGCTAGGGGACTTTAAGCGCCTCGGCGTATCCCGCAACGAGCCCGTGCTGATTGTGGGCGGCGGCGTGCTGGCCGATACCGCCGGTCTGGCCTGCGCCCTCTACCACCGCAACACGCCCTACGTTATGCTCTCCACCTCCATTGTGGCTGGCATTGACGCAGGTCCATCCCCCAGAACCTGCTGCGACGGTTTTGGCTACAAAAACCTGTTTGGGTCTTACCATCCCCCAGTGCTCTCCATCACCGATCGCTTCTTCTTCAAAACCCTGCACGAAGGCTGGCTGCGCCACGGCATCATCGAAATCATCAAGATGGCGGTGGTAAAAGACGCAGAGCTGTTCCGCAACGTGGAAGAAGCGGGCCCGGCCCTGATTACCACCCGATTTGGCACCGTGGACTGTGGGCCTGACGACGCCATCAGTGCCCTATCCCAGCGGATTTTAGGCGGGGCTCTGCGCAGCTATGTGGCGGCAGAATACGGCAACCTTTATGAGACCCACCAGTGTCGCCCCCACGCCTATGGCCACACCTGGTCTCCCGGTTTCGAAATTGAGGCCGGTCTGCTGCACGGCCACGCCGTGGCCATCGGCATGGGCTTTGGGGCCTTCCTCAGCCACCGCATGGACTGGATTGACGATCGCGATTTCCGCCGCATCATGGATCTGATCAGCGCCCTTGGGCTCAGCCTCTGGCACGATGTCATGCTGCGCAAAGAGACTCTCTGGAACTCCCAAGAGAAGATCTTTCAAAAGCGGGGCCGCAACCTAGCAGTGCCCTTACCCAAAGGGGAAATTGGTCAATGCGGCTACCTGAATGAGCTGTCTCAAGCAGAGCTGTACGCCGCTATTGACGACTATCAGCAAATCTGCAAAGACTACCCCCGCAACGGCCTAGGCATCGATGCCCACTGCCGCGACGTGGGGCTAGAGGACCCCTCAACGGTGGCCCACATCTCAGTGGAGACGCCCATCTACCACGACGAGCCAGCAGCGCTGACGGGAGTGTAAGTGACGGGCAACATGACACAACCGTTTGACATTGTCATCCCGCTGTACCGCCTGCGTTGGAATACGCGGGCGGTGATGGAGGGCCTCACCGCCCACTATGCGCCCCACGCCATTCACGTGGTGACGCCGGAATCTCAAGTGGCTTCGCTTCGCGAGCAGGCCAAACAGTGGCGCGTCGCTCCCCTGACGGTCCATCCCGAGGAGCCGTTCTTTGAACAAAAGTGCGGCCTTTCAAAGGAGGCGATTTGCGCTGAACTGGACCTAGGGGAGTCGCTGTATACCCCCGGCTGGTTCTACCAGCAGCTTTTGAAGCTGGGGGCGCCGGAGGGCATTGAGCGCTTGAGCGAGTGGTACGTGGTTTGGGACAGCGACCTGCTGCCGGTGGCTACGTGGCCCCTGATACGCCAAGGCCAGGCTCAAGAAGAGCACGCCTTTGCCCTCCTGCAGCACAACCAGTACGGGAACGCACAGATTGTCGCCACCTGGGAAAAGTGGATTCGCTCGGTGCTGGGCGTCGAGGCCGTGACGGACAGCGAGGGCACCTTTATTCCGCACCACATGTGGTTTAAGCAGGCGCACCTCGACTCGTTTAAGCAGCAGGTCGGTCAATACTATCAGTCTGATGAAAGCTGGCTGGTGCTGATGATGCGATCGGCCAACGAGTTCGGCACCTTTAGTGAGTATTGGGCCTATGTGTCCTGGGTGGCGGCCAAAGCCCCCGGCGACCTAGCTTTCTACCCCTACGGCACATACGGCGCGACAACCGAGCGCTTCTTTGACGATGGCACCGGCCTGTTTTCTGCCGCGCTGCGGAAAGGGCTACTGCCGACGTCTAGCGAAAGCCCCTCCTACAGCGAGGTGGATGGATTCATTCGATCGCAGTATGACCCAGACGCGCTGCCGTCGTCGCTGTCGTTTGAGAGCAGTCCCCGGCATCTCAAAAAAGACACGACCAACATGCATATTGAGGAGAGTCGCTCTCGCTGGAATCCGCGCATGGCGGACGCTTCAAGTTAGCGGTTGGAATCGGTGGCGGGTTTAGTTTACTCTGAAGCCAGTTGAGGGTTATTGCTAAAGAGGGTGTTTGAAAAGACGCTAAAGTTCTGCATTACCCCCTCTAGCTCCCCCTTACTAAGCTACGGTGTATACACAAGTCGGTCTGACCCCCTCTAACTCCCCCTTGCCAAGGGGGAGAACCTAAATTTCCCCCCTTGGCAAGGGGGGACCAAGGGGGGTTAAAGCAGCGTTTAGACTTCATAGCCAAGATGTGTGTACACGGTAGCTTGCCAGGGGGGAGGATTGAAACTTCCCCCCCTAGTAAGGGGGGATTGAGGGGGGGTAAGGCAAGGTCTTGACGTTCTAACCAATATTTTTCAAATATCCTCGAAGCAATCCTCGCTGCTGGCCATCGATTGAGAGCAAGCCTATGCC
>JBHJHJ010000259.1:0-8782 GCA_050330955.1 Elainellaceae cyanobacterium
CTCATCGCTGGACGGGCGGCGGCGCTATCTTTGCGATTCGAACCCCGGATTCAGGCGCTTGCGACGGCTGGGGCAGCGGATAGGGGGGGTGAAGCAGCGATCAGCCGAACTGTGTGAGCTTTCACCGGGCAGCCGTACGCCCTATCCGCAGTCGCCATCGCACCACAAGTCCACAGCTTTCTTCATACAATCACGGCCCGCCCCATGGGCCGCTTGCCGCGTGAGCGCTTTGACGACTTTCCATAGGCGGCGTTGCCCCAGCCATATCTCCATCTGTAACGAGTCATTGTTCCAACCATCACTGCAGCTTCGGAGACTTAGACCCATGCGATCGCGCACTCGAACGGTATGTAGAGCGACAACCACACCACACCGGCAAATGCTGGCCCCCAATTCCGCTGGCCCTATCACTGTCGGCATCGTTTTGGTCGCCCTCGGGCTGCTGCCCTACCTCGCCTGCAGCAATCTGCCGTTCATCACCACACAGAACGCGGTCGAGTCAGCCGCAATGCACGACGCGCCTTAGGCGGGGTAGCTGTAGAACAGTTCGTCCCAGCCTCCAAAACGAAAGCCATTGAAGCGCGATCGCCAGTTGTTGACTAATCGGTTCCTAACCGCTATATTGAGGAATATAACAAATCCTCTTACCGTCCTTCCCGTAATGCCCAGGCCCCGCGAATTCGATGAAGACGTTGTCCTAGACTCCGCCATGCAGATTTTCTGGCTGCGGGGCTATGGTTCGACGTCTCTCACCGCACTGATCGAGGCTACGGGGCTGCAGAAGGGCAGCTTATACAAAGCGTTTAAAGACAAGCACTCCCTGTTCATTACCGCCTTAGAGCGCTACCTCAACGAGGCTTACGAGGTCCACCGCGATCGCCTCGGCAACTGCGCCTCTCCCAAATGCGACCTGCGTCAGTGGCTCGGCTATTTGATTGAGGTCTACAGCGGCTACACCGACTGTCGCGGCTGTCTCGCCGTCAACTCCCTCATCGAACTTGCCCCCCACGACGAGGCCGTGAAGCGGCTGCTCCAGGGCTACCGCTCCCGACTGCGATCGCTGCTCACCAGCGTGATTGCCCAGGGCCAAAGCCAGGGAGAGTTTCGCACCGATGCCAACGCCGATGACCTGGGGTTGCTGATGTTTCATGTGCTGATGGGGTTCTTTACTAGCCTCAAGGCCGAAGTGCCCCGAGATACCCTGGAGCAGCAGGCGGACTTGGTAATCAGCATGCTAGAGGCTTAACGGCCCACATTCCTGGCTCTTCCCCTTTAATCTCTTTTTTTGCCCGATTGTTGACCGCTTAGTCCATAAATCCTTCAAGCCCATCATTGTCCAGGCGTCAGCCCGCATCGCTAGACGCCGCCCATCAGCAACACTCGATATCGCCATGACCTGTAACTCGATCTCCTCAAACCGCCCCATCGCCCCGTCCAGGCCACTTACCTGGCGTGCTGCTGCCGCCTACCTCACGGCCCTCTATTGCAGCCTCTTTAGCTTTTTCAAGACGCTAGTGGCCGACTACCGCATTGCCCTAGAGCGCGACCCCGCCGCCCGCAGCTGGCTAGAGGTGCTGCTGTGCTACCCCGGACCCCAGGCGATCGCCCTCCACCGCGTTGCCCACAGGCTCCACCGCCTGGATGTGCCGGTTATTCCCCGCCTCATCGCCCACTTCTCCCGCTTCCTCACCGGCATCGAAATTCACCCCGGTGCCACCCTGGGCCAGGAGGTGTTCATCGACCACGGCACCGGTGTGGTGATTGGCGAGACGGCGACGGTGGGCGATCGCTGCATCATCTACCAGGGGGTGACCCTGGGCGGGACGGGCAAGGAGAGCGGCAAGCGCCACCCCACTTTGGGCCGTGAGGTGATGGTGGGGGCCGGGGCTAAGGTGCTCGGCAACATCACCGTGGGGGACCATGCGCTGGTGGGCGCTGGGGCCGTGGTGGTGAAAGACGTGCCTGCCGACGCGACGGCGATCGGCGTGCCGGCGCAGGTCAAGCTGCATCGGTCTAACCCAGCCCCGGAGCTTGGCCAGTCTGAGGCGATCGCACCGCCAGAACCGCAGCCGAAACCCGCTGAAGTGTTATCTCAACGAACTGCACCGCTCAGTCCCGCCCTACTAGCCGAAGTCGCTGACCAGCCCGCCGAAGCTTTAGTGCATTGGGCTGCCCAGCAGTTTGGCGAAGGCTTGGTCATGAGCACCAGCTTCGGCATTCAGTCGGCGGTAATGCTGCACCTCGTTACCCAAGTGGTCCCCGATATCCCCGTCATTTGGGTTGACACCGGCTACCTGCCTCAAGAGACCTACCGCTTCGCCGACGAGCTTACCCAGCGCCTCAACCTCAACCTCAACCTCTACCAGTCTCCCCTCAGCCCTGCCCACATGGAGGCCCAGTACGGTCAGCTCTGGGCGCAGGAAGACCTGGAAGCCTTGAATCGATATGACCAAATTCGTAAGGTGGAGCCCATGCAGCGGGCGCTGAAAGAGCTGGGCGCAACGGCTTGGTTAGCAGGGCTCAGACGTCAGCAAACCGACTATCGCCAGGGCCTCGACCGGGTGGTGCAGCAAAACGAAATTTACAAAATTCACCCCATCTTGGGCTGGAACGCGCGGGACGTCTACCAATATCTCACTGCCCACGACCTGCCCTACCACCCCTTCTTTGACCAGGGCTATGTCACAGTAGGGGACTGGCACTCAAGCCGCCCCCTCACCGCTGAAGACACGGAGGGGCGATCGACCCGCTTCCACGGGCTGAAGCAGGAGTGTGGTCTGCACCTGCCGCAGGATGCCACAGCATAGCTTAGCACTAGCTTTTGTCCCAGGTAGAGGACTATACCAGCTGACTGGGGAGGCTGTATCTGTTTAGCGTGGCCCCCCTCTCCCCCAACCCCTCTCTCAACGCTGGGAGAGGGGAGTTTGGTCCCCTTCCCTCAAGTTTTGGGCAAGGGCTAGGGATGGGGGCTTCTAAGACGCTAAACACGTACGGGAGACTACTCCCCAGTCAGCGCCCTACTCAGGGCGGTCCAAGCCGAAGGAGGCAAGAATTTCAGTGAACGTCGGTGACTCAAATGCCTGAATTAGGCTACTAACCGACTGCGTCTGGTTCACGCTGAGTTCCCCATCTATTTCTACGTAGAAAAGAGTTGCGACGCGGTTGCCCGGAAGGGGCTGCGGTGCTTCTACGGTTCCTCCTAGGGGAACAATGTCAAACTTATCTGGAAACGTCTCTCTAGCAAACAAGGCTAGATGGTAAAACATCAGACCCACGTCAGCGTCTCCAAATGCTACGCTGTGGGGAACTTCCCGGTGGTGAATGCGCGCCCCCGCCAGCCATTTGCCGTTGTTGGTATTAAAGAGAGTGTTGAACAGGTCCTCAGCCGTGTAAGCGGGATTTGGCGGGTTTGGATCACTGTCAGCAATGTTATAGATTGAGCCGCTATAGTTACCGAAGCTGCCCGGCTCTGTATCTGGGTTTGAGGTAACAACCCTTACATCAGGGCGCCCTAAGTCCCAAATGGTCCGAATATTTTTGGGGTTGCCTCGCTTGACCAGCATTACGTTACCGCGATTGCGAATAAACGGCACTGGCTCACTTCTTGTTACGCCTAGTTCCTGAAGCCTATCCATGAGCCTGCCGGGACCAACGGCAATGTGTGGCCGGCAGTTTAGCTTGACGTTCGCAAAGGTCACGGTTGCATTTGTGGCCTGCTGAGGCGATATCGGGGGGCTCGTCGTGTAATAGTAAGAATCGATTGAGGGGGTAGACGGCAGTAAGTGCTCATACCACAGCTGGTTCAGCGCCATGTGGTAGTTCCCTGCAGTGGACAGAATCAAATCGAGCGCTGTACAGTCGCTGCTCCCGACTCTCATGTGTAGGTCAAAAATTCGGTTGCTCGTTGGCTCTGTTAGATCCGGTGTGGCCGGCGGAAAGTCAGTCGGCCAAGCTAGCAGTGAAGGACTATCAATTGTGGGTGAGCCAGTAATTTGAGGGACCTGCGCTCTAACCACGCTAGCTGGCAGAAGAGTCGCCAGTAGGGCGAGCACTGTTGCTTTAATCATGTACTTTATCTAAGTTTGGTAGACAACGTTTGATTTGAACGAAGCACAGCTTGTCACTCAGATTGCGGCATATGGTCAGCCATATTTAACTCTGAGCTGAAGAAAGATTAGCATTACTTCGTAATACTGTAAAACCAAACGGATGTGGCAAGTGTACTGACCTGTGCTCCATCGTATAAGTGCCTCATCTAAGTGCTTCATCGGCGACAGTGCTGCTCACAGCTGGTCTTGAGTTGGGCTTCACCAAGCCCAGGAGACCGAGCCGCCTGCGTATTACAGCGCAAACTTCCCATATGAATTTCAAGAAGCCGTAACTTCACCTCTAGCTGACCGACTTCCCCTCATTACGCGGCCCTCAGCAATTGCTAGGACTGTGGCTCGGATCGTATGCTATCGCAACTGATCAACTTTGCTACGCTCTTACCGAATTCTTTATCCTTCTTAAGGATTTATGAAGGCATCTTTGTAAGGTGACGCACTAGCATATGAAATACGAGGTAATACAAATTTCATCCAAGCTCATATGTGAGAGGCCGTAAATAAGCGAAGCTATTTGTCGGTTCGTCTCCATCTGGGGGTGAACCCCAGCATCTTTGACTTGTGGTTGGCCACTTGCATGTTGCAGCCCCACATAGCTCCCTTAACCTGGCGCGCTGCGCGTCTACAGAACGCGGAGGACGGCAACAGTCGTGGGGCGTGTGCGGTATGTTTGTGTCCGCTTGGCATAAATTCATAAGATTGAACTGGCATGATTGAGTCCTCAAAATCACTTAATATTTCCAGGGTATTGCAACCAAAGGCAAAGCCAGATTCAATGATTTTGAAAGCCTCATCTTCTCCTTTTCTTTGGCTTTTGAAACATCAATAACGCTATTAGAAACTATCTACTGAAAATGCTTCATGCCTTCCCTGGTAACCAGCGGAAGTATGGAAAATTTGTGCTAGCTTTGCAAAATTCAAACACATGAAAAAATAGGAAGCTTTCATTAATTGCTTAGAGGATCGTCCGGACTAGAGGCTAACAAAATAGAGTATCTCATAGGCACGTAGCGTTTTCTACCTCTAATTGAACTGTAAACGATGCTGCCACTGGGACTGGGGGAAAGAGTAATATTAAGTATTCAATAGGTACTCTTAAACTTACGAATGGACGTGGCTAAATGCTTTATTCAGTAAAGCGTAACCGCAAGGCCATACCTTAAAGCTTTTCCCTTGACCTTCAATTTGCTGTATTACGGTACGCTAAATTTTCACATGTCTAAATCTTTTCTCATTAAGTCAAAGCCAGTTGCTCTTGCGCTAAGCCTCAGTCTAATTCTTGTTCCATCTATTTCAGCATGCTTCAATCCAGGAAATGAAGCATTTATTAATACTAGTAACTCTGGTGAAGAGGTTGAGGATGCGGTCCGAGTTGGTGTGCTCGTGATTGACAGTATTGATGCCACACGAGAGCGATATAAGCCTCTATTTGCAGAGTTAAGTAAAACAGTAGGAAGATCTGTCACCTTTGTTCCACTGCCACAAGAGTCTCAGCTTACGATGATCGAGAACAATAAGGTCGACTTTGTTATCTCAAACCCTTTAGCATCTGTACAGATGCGTCGACTCTACAACACAGAGTTTTTAGCGACTATCTCTTTGCAGAATACAGGGTATGAGTTTGGTGGATTGATTATCGTGAAGCCTGATAGCGCTATCACTACAATTAATGATCTGAGGGATAAAAGCGGGGCCTGCGTCTCTATGAGCACAGCAGCGGCAGGATGTCTATTTCAGCTATATCACCTACAGCAGAAGGGAGTTGACCCATTCAACGTGTCCAACAATATTCTGGTTCGGGAAAATCCCTCCCAAGACGACATTGTTCAGTCAGTCATCAATGGAGAAATTGACTTTGGCTTTGTTAGAACAGGCCAGCTAGAGCGAATGGTCAACCGTGGTCTAATCTCTAGCACGGATGAGGTAAAAGTTTTGGAGCCCATGCAGGATGGGTTTCCCCTCCCCCACACAACGCAGCTCTATCCCACTTGGCCGATCGCTGCACTACAAGATACTCCAGAGGCACTTGTAGGGCAGATGCGTCAAGCTTTGCTCGGGATTCCTGAAGATCACGCCTCTCTTGCTGAGGCTGGCTTTAAGCAGCTGGTTCCTCCTGTAGACTACAGCGAAGTTGATGCTTTGATTGAATCACTCAACCTAGAAAGTGCAGAGGTCCAATAGAGCTGAGGCGCTGAGTAGAGCATTCAAATCTGAGCATCTGGCGGTGGAAGCGCATGGTCAAAACCGTGGATAACGCCGTTACTCGCTTCCATATTGGGCTCAAGGAGCTTGGGCTCAATATGAGCGGCGTGAATTGTGGTGCCGCCAATTAATTTGCCTAAGTAAGCATAAATACTCAGAATTTATCGTAGCCTCCCTTGAAACGCTGATCCCGATTACGGTAATGTCATAGCAGATATAGATTAAATGCGCTTATCAATCAGCAACCGATTGATTGATAAGTCTAGATTGTTACCCTGTGGCCCGATTCGCGTCGTACCCGCCCACTGCTTAATAAGGACTCAAACCTATGACTACCTTTCCCATCGACCTCAGCGCCTATAAACGGATCACGCTGGATCCCAGCACCAGCACCCTCAGCAATGACCAGCGCGACGCCCTAAAGGCCAACATCGAGCTGTGCCGCGCCGCGATCGTTTTCTTCACTGCGACCGGCGCAGCCCATGGGGTCGGTGGTCATACGGGTGGTCCTTACGACACGGTGCCCGAGGTGATGATTCTCGACGCCCTGTTCCGGGGCAACGACGACAAGTTTGTGCCCATTTTCTTTGATGAGGCGGGGCATCGCGTCGGCACCCAATACCTGATGGCGACCCTAGACGGTGAGCTGCCTGCCGAGCAGCTGATGAACTACCGCCTAGCCCACTCCAAGCTGCCGGGCCACCCCGAGCTAGGCCTAACCCCCGGTGTCAAGTTCAGCTCCGGTCGCTTAGGTCACATGTGGCCTTATGTCAACGGCGTGGCTTTTGCCAACCCCGGCAAGACGGTCTTTTGCCTGGGCTCCGACGGCGCCCAGCAGGAGGGTGACGACGCCGAGGCCGCTCGCCTTGCTGTGGCCCAGTACCTCAACGTGAAGCTGCTGATTGACGACAACGACGTCACTATCGCGGGTCACCCCTCTAAATACATGCCCGGCTTCGATGTGGGTCGCACCCTGGAGGGCCACGGCCTCAAAGTGCTACGGGGCGACGGAGAAGACCTGGATGGGCTGTATAACAACATCTGCGAAGCCATCAACACCCCCGGCCCCATCGCCGTGATTAACAAGCGGCCCATGTGCCCCGGCATTGAAGGGCTAGAAGGCTCCAACCACGGCCACGACGTAATTACCGTGGATGGGGCAATCAATTACCTAGAGTCTAAAGGTCACCAGGCCGCCGCCGACCACCTCAAGGGCATCAAAAAGCCCAAGAACAACTACACCTTCATGGGCTCCACCGACAAAGTGGGCTCTAACCGCAACGTCTTTGGCGAAGCGATGGTGGAGGTGATGAGTGGCATGGGCGAAGAAGAGCGCAAAAGCAGCGTCCTCGTCATCGACAGTGACCTAGAGGGCTCCTGCGGCCTGAAGCAGATTCGCGCGGCTTACCCTGAAATCTTCATCAGCGGCGGCATTATGGAGCGGGGCAACCTGGCTGCGGCAGCAGGCTTCGGCATGGAGAAGGGTAAGCAGGGCGTGTTTGCCACCTTCAGCGCCTTCCTAGAGATGTGCATTTCCGAAATCACTATGGCGCGACTTAACAATTCCAACCTGCTGTGCCACTTCTCCCACTCCGGCATCGACGACATGGCAGACAACACCTGCCACTTTGGGTTGAATAATATGTTTGCCGACGGCGGCTTAGACGACAGCTACACCACCCGCCTCTACTTCCCCGCCGATGCCAACCAAATGCGCGCCTGCGTCAAGAAGGTGTTCCATGACGAAGGTATGCGGTTTATCTTCTCCACCCGCTCTAAGGTGCCGATGATTTTGGACGATAGCGGCAACGAGATGTTCGGCGGCGACTACACCTTTACCCCCGGTAAAGATGAGGTGGTGCGCGAGGGCACGGCGGGCTACATCGTGGCCTTTGGCGAGTCTCTATACCGGGCGGTGGACGCAGTGGAGCGGCTGAAGCAGGAGGGCATCGATGTGGGTTTGGTGAACAAGGCTACCCTGAACGTCGTGGACGAGGAGATGATGAAGAAGGTGGGCAGCTCACCCTTCGTCGTTACAGTGGAAGCCTTCAACCGCCGCACCGGTTTGGGTAGCCGCTTTGGCTCCTGGCTCCTAGAGCGGGGCTACACGCCGAAGTTTGCCTACCTGGGTACCCATGAGGAGGGCTGCGGCGGCCTGTGGGAGCAGTTCCCCCACCAGGGCATTGACCCTACGGGCATCATGAAGAAGGTGAAAGAGCTAGTCGGTTAACCCAACGCGCCCCAACACCGTAGGGGCGTATAGCATACGCCCCTCTATCGGATAGACCACCCACCAATTCGGTCATTGACGCCCAAACAAATCGATCGCCCGCCGGGAAGGGGTGGACAGAACCAATCCGTTTCGTCGGGCCCGGGCATGCCCAGTACCGCTCGCGTTTCGGGATGTTTCGCCCACCACCCGCAAGTCAACCACGAAAGGCTAATGGTCCGGCCCAGTGTCCGCCCCAATTCGG
>JBHJHJ010000260.1:0-22122 GCA_050330955.1 Elainellaceae cyanobacterium
CTGGAGTACTTACTGGCAAGAATGGATCAAGCCGGCATCGCCCATATTTCTGAGGTGGTGGGGCTGGCCGACCGTGAAGCCAAAATGCACGCGCATAATCTGTCGCTAGGCGATCGTACGCTCTATGGAAGTTGAATTTCGCGAATGTAACGTCTTTGACCTCTGGATCTGGCTAGAGCTTGAGACGGTGCCCACCACAGCCGAGCAGCAGTATTTCGAGGAAATTTTTAGCTCCTGGTTTTTCTTAGGGAAGCTGGGGGGATTTAACGCGGAGAATCTGCAGGTGCAGGAAGCGGGGGTCGACATCAGCTATCTCCCCTACAGCCAGGACGAGGCTGAGGGCACCCTGATGTCGGTGATGCACAACATGGCAGACCTGGAATACAACGGCCTTTGGGCGCGATGCTGGTTTGACCTAGGCACCACAGACGCCATCGCCCTCGACGTGCTCGTCAATACGCTGACTCAATTTAGCAAAGACTATGTCGCCATCAAGCGGCTGGTAATTGGCGGCGAGAACCCTGACTGGCCGACGCCCGAGCACGAGCGAAGCTTCATCCCCAGGCCTGACTTAGACCAAAACTAACGCTGTTTACTTGACGGGTCTGTAACTAAAGCGCCAGCAGGGCGATCGCCCCACCCGCGAGAATGGCCAACAGCACTGGAGGCTTTTTCTCTTCATCGGGCGGCGTTAAATCCCGCTCAAAGTCGCAGGCGAGACACCGGTAAGTCGTATCGCTGTGCTGCACGACGGAGTGCTTACCGCAGTTCGGGCATTCAATACTGACGCTCATGGTTCGCATCCTTGGTGTTTTGGAAGATTGCTGGGTCATATTTCCAGATACACCTTGGATATGAAAATTTCGTATGTTTCCATAACCCCGCAAGGCCCAGAGGTAGATTTCGTTGGAGCACGCTTTTGACGGCGGCACTCCGACGTCTACCTCAATTGGAGCCTTTGACCATGAAAATTCTTTCAAAAGCGATCTCATTGTCTGTCGTGGGGGCGATCGCCTTTAGCGGTAGCGTCCTGTCTATCCTAGAATTTACTGAGGATCCGGCCCTGTCGCCCACGCAGGCCAAATCCGAGGCCCCAGCCTACGACTGGACCTCGTTTATTGCAGTCGGCACAATGCACTAAGGCGGGCTAATCTTCCAAATAGCCCAGATCTCGCAGCCGCCGCTGCACCTCCGGGTCATCAAAGCCTGGGGCGCGGGCGATCGCCCCCACCGGCACGTTCTCCCCAGAGAAGGCATCCAAATAGTCCTGCAGCACCTCCGTATCCTCCGGCAGCACGGCGCTGAGGTTAAGGTCTTCCGTGGGATCTTGGTGGACGTGGTACAGCTCCAGCAGATTTCTGCCGGTCTCGATCAGCTTGTAGTCCCCCAGCCACACCGCTCGGCGGGTCTGGTCGCAGAAGCGATCGCGAATGAGTTCGGGCTGGCGCTTTTCAAGTAAGCTGACCACGTTTTGGGGCGGGATGGCCTCAGAAAACACATAGCTGCCTTCGTTTGGAGAGGCCTCAACCAGTGAAAGCGCCTGCTCGTCCTCGTCTGCTAATCCGGCGCTGCTAAGCATGGTGTGAAAGAGCTGCCGGGTGGACACCGTATCTTGCCGCAGACCGCCACCTGTTTGCCCTGGCCCATGAATAATCAGCGGCACCGTCACCAGCTCGTTGTACAGCGTAATGGAATGACCGATGAACTGCTTTTCCCCCAAGTGCTCGCCGTGGTCGGAGCAGATCACCAGCAGGGTGTTGTCCAGCCTGCCGCTCTGCCGCAGGCGATCGAAGAACACGCCCAACTGCTCGTCTTGACAGGCTACTTCAGCGTCGTACATACCGTCCAGCGTGGCCTTTTGGTGTTCATCCAAGCAGCCCGCCAAAGGTGCCAGCCAGCCATAAATATCGCTGTTAAACTGCCGCAGATAGTGCCGCGCCTTTTTGTCTTTGAGCACATTGGGAGCGAAGCGCTCGATGTAGCGGCGGGGCGGGTGGTAGGGCATGTGGGTGCCCATCAGGTTGATGAAGGTGAAGACGGGCTGATCCCCGTCGGTGCCGTCGCGGTTGATCAGTAGATTGGCGGCATCATCCAGGGATTTGGCGGTGTTGCCCTTGAAGCTGAGGGCCGTCTGCCACAGGGGCACCATCAGCGGCGAAAACGACAGCATCAGCATTAGCTCAGAGCGGGCGAAGGCGTCCTGAATTTGGTTGAGCCCCTGGGCCAGCGTCCGTTTGAAGAACTGACGATAGCGCCCCAGCAGCCCCCGGTGTAGCCCCGCCTGGTTAGGGTGAGAGGTGAGCAGGCCGCTGTAGTTCAAAAAGCTGTAGAAGCCCCGACGCAGGCCGTTGTTGATTACCCCCACCAGCGGGTTATTGCAAAAGCCCGCCGTGTAGTAGCCCCCCTGGCTCAGCCGCCCCGCCAGCGTCGGCACCTCGTCCGGCAGCACGGAGTAGGACTGCAGCACCCCGTGGGCGGAAGGGTAGCGCCCGGTGAACATGGAGGCGTGGGAAGGAATGGTCCACTGGGCTGCCGAGATGGCGTGGGTGAAGCGGGTGCCGGCCTGGGCGATCGCGTCGATGTTGGGGGAGGTGGGCAGCGGATAGCCATAGCACGAAAGGCGATCGCGACGTTGGGTATCAAGCACGAGGAAAATAATGTCGGGACGCTGGGACGGCATAAGCAATACCACTAGAGGAGCAGGCGACGCGAATCACCCATTCCCCCATTCTGCCTTCCCAGCGCCAAATCAACAGCGCAAGCTAGCGGTTTACACCCTGTGACAGAGCTGTAGAGGCATCAAACATGGATTAAAACCATCGCCGTCAGCGTGGCTAACACTAGCGCTTTGATCACAAGTGCAGGAATGAAGTCGTTGGGGATGAGTAGAATGCAGCTCTAAAGCCAACCGGCGCCGAAGCCGATGGCATGTCAAGAAGACTGGGCCCTATTTTCCGCCGCTAATCTTGGCAGCATAGCCCTGTTTCAGCAGCACCTCGAGTATGGTTTGGGCATGGTCACCCTGCACCTCGATGGCGTTGTCTTTCACAGTACCGCCCGCGCCGCAGCGCCCTTTTAGGGTCTTTAGCAGCGCCGCCAGGGTTTCTGGCGTAGTCTCGAAGCCAGTGATCTCGGTGACGGTTTTGCCTTTGCGGCCCTTACGGCTCACTTGGACGCGCACCTTTTGCTCGCCCGGAGGCCGGGATGGCGTAGCGCGCTGGGTGGCCCGTTCGGTGGCGGCGCTGCCAAACTCGGAGTAGGCAACGCGGTCGTTGGATTTTCGTTTAGAGCCCATTGATTTTGCCCGAAGTGATCTGACCCGAATCAAGCCTACCCAAAATAATCCGGCTCGTTCCCCGGCTTCCATTTGATATTGCAGCCAATGCTGGGCTGCTGGTCTTCAGGCACGGGCTGTCCGGCCAGCACAGTATCAATGGCCTGGCGCAGGTCCTTGCCGGTAACAGGCTTGTCGTTGCCGGGGCGGCTGTCGTCGAGCTGGCCCCGGTAGACAAGCTTTTGGTTCCCGTCGAATACGAAGAAGTCTGGGGTGCAGGCGGCGGTGTAGGCCTTGGCCACGGACTGGTCAGCGTCAAAGCACAGGGGGAAGGTGAAGCCCAGCTCTTGGGCCATTGCTTTGAGGCTGTCGGGAGCGTCGTCGGGGTATTTTTCGGCGTCGTTGGCGCTGATGGCGACGATGCCCAGGGGCTCACCTTGGTAGTCTTTGCCGATCTGGGCTAGCTCTTGCTGGACGTGCTTGACAAAGGGGCAGTGGCGGCAGATAAACATGACTAGTAAGGCGCTGGCGCCGTTGAAGGCGTCGAGGGAGACGGGATCGTCGGAGGTGACGTCTTTGAGCTGGAATGCAGGGGCCTGGGTGCCCAGGTCGAGCATAGTGGAGGGGGTGAGAACCATGGAGCGTTGTGGATAGCAGCTAGAACAAATCTAGCGTATTGGGAAGAAGACCCCGCAATATTCTCTTAAGTTGTGGGTGCTGAGGGTTTACCCGAGGGCAACTAAGTTGCGCTTTTGGGCAGGTAGGTTTAGTTTTCGGGTGAGCTAGCTTAGCGTTTAGGGAAGTAATATCCTTTGAGCCACGAGTGAATTCTCTCTTGGGGTAAGTCAGTTAACCTAGTGGGGAAGTGGGTTCTGTTTATCTGCCAACCACGGTGCTTGATATCCAGCTTAGTCGCACCCTGAACATATGCTGGGCCCTACTAGACGCGCCCCTCGAAGTCCGCTAGCGTTAAAAGCAGTCGGCACGGGGAAATGGAAATGACAATTGGGATACTGGCGGCGATCGCCTACGGCATACTGGCGATTGTTGGAGGGGTGATGGGCTACAAGTCGGCAGGCAGTAAACCCTCGCTGATCTCGGGTGTAATCAGCGGGGTGCTGCTGATTCTGGGGGGTATTTTGCAGCTTGCTGGCGTGCTTTGGGGAGAAATTTTGGCCGCAATCGTGGCGGCAGTTCTAGTAGTAGTCTTTGCGGTGCGGCTGGCTAAAACGCGTCGATTTATGCCCGCTGGATTGATGTTGGTCGCGGGGGTTCTGGTGCTAGTGCTGATGACGGCTCGCTAGAACCGTGATGCTAATGTGACCCTAGCGAGCCGCGCCTAGTTAGGGGCTACTCCCCAGTGCTCGGCGCCTCTGAAGCCGGCAGCACCACACATTCCTGAGTCATACACTGCTTGGCAAACAGCTCGTTCACGTAGGGCTTTTGCCAGCTGACCGGAATCTCCAGCAGGTCACGGGCGCCGGTAAAGCCCTGGCCTATGAACAGCAGCACTGCTATGGTGTTGAGGGCCGCATGGGCACGGCGCCAACCCTTGCTCTTGTCTTTGTAAATATCGGGCACCACCGCCACCGACAAAATCATCAGCAGGGCGGCTGTGATGCCGTAGTAGTAGTGGGAGGTGTACCACTCAAAGCCGCGACGAAACACTTCGGGCTGGCAACCTAAGATAACTAGCCCCATCCCGGTTAACGTGGCGAAGATGCCGCGCCATTTCGCGGGCTTAGCCCGGTAGAGCATGACGGCAGAGCCAATGGTCAGGGCAATCATCAGCATCACAAAGGTGGCGCGTCCCCGCTCTTGCGTGAAGGTGTCGTTGGCAATCATTTTGCTGATGATGGGTTCGCTCATCCCCAAAATAGCCACACCAATGACGCCAGCCGCGAGCCATCGCCCGATGCTCAGATGCTCCGAGCCGACTACAGGGGGAATTTTGCTCTTCTCTTTATTCTCTACAGTCAAGCGGCGCTGACGGGTTTGCCAGGCCAAAGCAGTAGCAATACCAATGAGGGGAAAGACGAATGCAACCGACAGCGTCGGATGCAGGATAAGGGCATAATCAGCAATATTCACGTCGTTCTCTGATTGTAGGGAGTTGACAGAAATCGATCTGTTTGCATTATTTCACAGATTCTTCTCACCCTATCGTGCTCTATTTAACCCGACATGAATTTTGACTGAGAGCGCTACCCGAAGTCCAATGGGCCAGCCCAGCGGGTTAAGCTGCCCTAACCATCAGCGTGTTTAAAAACGGCAGCAGTAGCGTAAAGAAGTAATACACCAGCGGGCCAGTAAACACATAGCTGTCGGTGCGATCTAAGATCCCGCCGTGGCCGGGGATCAAGGTGCCCGAGTCCTTCACGCCGACGTCCCGCTTCATCATTGATTCAGTCAGATCCCCCAGCAGGCTAGCGATGCCAATCAGCAGACCCAGCGCCAAACCCGACAGGGGCCAGCCTACCCAGCCCAGATACCAGGTTCCCGTCATGGCAACCGTAACGCAGGCCAGCACGCCGCAAACGGCGCCTTCTACCGTTTTCTTAGGGCTGATTTCCGACAGGCGCGTGCGGCCAAAGGTCTTGCCAAAAACGTATCCGCCAATGTCGGCGGCCCAAATGCAGCCGAAGGTCAACAGCGTAATAGTTAAGCCCATCGGGAGCGCCATGGGGTCAGACCAAACCGACCAGTCTGACGGCCAGTATCCGCTTAGGGAAAAAGGATTGACGTCGATGCCCAAGTTGCGAATGCGCACCAGGTAGCTGGGCAGATACCCGCCGTAGAACAGCCCCAGAATGGAGGTGGCGATATCGGCGATGGTGGCAAATTTGGGCTGAAACAGCAGATAGAAGCAGATAAAGGTGCCTGCCACAGGAAACAGCGCCTCAGAGATGGCTGGAGCAATCATGGCAGTGACCAGCAGAACTTGACTGACGGCAAGGGTGGTCTTGGCCGCTGGCGCGATGCCCTTGGCCTGAACCAGCTGGAAATACTCTTTCTGGCCCAGATAGACTACGACGCCCATCAAAAGCGTGAAATACCACCCCCCCAGAAGGATGGCAGTACCGGCAATAATGATGGCGACAAGGCCACTGACTAGGCGAGAAGTAGGCATGGGAAATACCCTAGGGTAAGGATTGAGGCAGATAGGTTTTAGAAGCGCGTGAGCGACCTTAGCAAAGGTCGATATTGAACAGATTGACCCGTAACGGCTAAAGTGGGGCAAGACTTTTCATTAAGTCTAGTTTAAGACGCTTTAGCAATTTTCTGGACATGAAGACAGAACGCCTCTGCCAGCGGTTTCAGCGCAAGCGGCCCATCCGGTATGGCATTCACGCGCCTGTCTTACACGACGTGACGTTTTGCGCTAATCCATCCTCAGCGGCAGGGCCGGCGCAATGGGGTTGGCATCAGTATTGCGGGTAACGGGCCGATTGACTAGCAGCCCTGGTTATAATACTTCCGGCATATGCTTGCTGGTTGGGTCGCCTATGACATCAGCAACAGGATAAGTGCGGCAGCTTTGGGGGAGTCGATTAGTTTAGCCGATCGCCTTCAGCGTGGCGTTTTGCCAGCCCCGCACCGAGTTGATAATGAATAAGCGATCGCACTGGGCCAGCGCTGAGCGAGTCACCACGCGCTCTTGCACTTCTCCCCGCTCCAGCAGGTGGGCCCGGAAGGTGCCCGGCAAAAGGCCACAAGTCGTGGGGGGAGTGTAGCGCGCTCCCGCAATTTCAACGACCACATTGCCCAAGGTCGTCTCAGTCACTTCCCCGGACTCATTCCACAGCAGCACATCTTGAACAGCGGCGGGACAGCCCTGGCGGGCCTGCTCGTATACCTGCCGGTGGGTGGTCTTGTGGTGTAAAAAGACGTTCGACGCGCTCACCGGCAGCTTTGCCAGGCAGAGGGTGAGGGGAGCCGCTTTAGGCAGGGGAACGGCCTCGCCGCTGAGGTCTCCCTGGGCGTCTAGCATCAGCCGTACTTTGCAGGCTTTCTTAAGGTCAGGCGACAGCCGGGCCGGGGAAACAACGTGGTCGAGCCACCGCCGCACCGCCTGAATTGAGCAGGTAAATCCAAAGTAGTCCGCGGACTGCTGCAGCCGCTCCAGATGACGCTCCAGCAAAAAGTAGCCTTCCTCGGGCGTCCACCGCAGACTTTCCAGTAAAGAGAATTGGGGGCGCTGATGGTAAAGCACCTGGGCCTTGGCGCAGCATTCAGCGTACTCCTCATCTGCCTGGGAATCCCAGACGATTCCCCCACCCACGCCGTAGGTTGCCCTCTGTCGCCGCCGATCCATCAGCACCGTACGAATGGCGACGTTGAACTGCGATCGCCCGTCTGGCCGCACAAATCCGACGGTGCCGGTGTAAATTTGGCGGGGCGTGGTTTCGAGCTGGGCGATCAGCGCCATGGTGCGGGGCTTGGGTGCCCCTGTAATGGAAGCGGGGGGAAAGAGAGCCTGAAATAGCTCCGGCAGGGTCGCTTGGGTCTGTGCCGCCACGGTCGAGGTCATTTGCCACACCGTGGGGTAGCGCTCCAGCGCAAACAGGTGAGGCACCCCCACGCTGCCCACCTCAGCCACCCGCCCGAGGTCGTGGCGCACCATGTCCACGATCATGGCGTTCTCCGCCTGGTTCTTCTCGGAGGTGCGCAGCCACGACGCCCGCTGCACGTCCTGCTGTAGGTTCAGGCCGCGGGGCACCGTGCCTTTCATGGGACGAGAAACGACGCGGGAGCCGTCCTTTGAAAAAAACAGCTCTGGGGAGGCGCAGGCGATCGCCCAGTCACCAATGTCGATGAAAGCGCCGTAGTCTGCAGACTGAGCCTGGGCCATCTGCAGAAACAGTCCCCAAGGATCTGCGGACAGCTCGGCGTTGAGGCGGAAGGAAAAGTTGACTTGGTAGGTGTTGCCCGCAGCAATTTGGGCCTTGATGGCGGCAATATTCTGGCGGTAGCTGGTCTGAGAGATGGCGGGCTGCCAGATTAAGGGCTTGCCTTGGGGAGCAGCGGGGAGCGAATCAACCGTGGGGCGATCGTAAAGGCCAAACCACAGCAGCGGAAAATCACTCTCGTTGGCGCAGGTGACCAGCGTCGGGTCGCACCCCGACGCCGCCTCGTAAGCGACAAACCCAGCCGCGTACTGCCCGCAGTCAACCCCACTCTGGACAGCGCTGAGGGCGGGAAGAACTTCCTTGGGACGCTGGGCAATGATAACGGTGCTAGGGCGATCAAAACGAAGCCACTGACGCGTCACGGCGTCGTGAATAATCAGCATGCGGTAATCCTGGTGGCCCTATCCCTTTAGGTTAATGAAAATGCCGATTTGGTCGCTAGGATGCACTTCGCCTTCGCCATAGTGGGTTAGGGTCACAGACTCCACAATGCTGTCCAATGCCTCGAACAGGTCCCGTTCATCCGAGGCAGCCGACGCCGCCAGGGCACGGACCTCAGGCCAAGCCAGATGAACGTAGCCATTGGCTGATGGGCCAAGGGTTTCGGCGGCTCGGGAGACTAAATCGGCATCGGTAGTTTGTAGCGCCTGGGCGATCGCCCCTACGGAAGTGGCCATTAGGGCCGTGTCGTCTACAACGGTGTGAGCGCCTTTCACCGTGGCAATCAGGCTGGGAATGTCGCCGTCAGCGTTATTGGAGGGAAGGCCCACCGCGAGATTGGTCCACACCGTGAGGGGGTGGCCCTTGTAGGGAATGATGCCCACCGTGAGGCCTTGCGCCTGGGCTCGGTTGTCCAGATCCTTGAAGCCGGCTTCGACATCGGATGACGCTGGGGTTGCAAACAGCCAATCAAGGTTGTCGTCCTGGGGGCGCGGCAGTTTGGCAATGCCGTAGCCCTGCTTGACCCAGGGGGCGACCCAGTCGCGAATTTCCTGGGCGTCGATGCCTAAAGCCTCTAGGTCTGGGGGCGCGATCGCCTCTAGGGCCGTCACTGCGAGCGGGCTGCTCTCGTCCTCTGCCAGCACAGTAGACCACCGCGCCGCTAAATTTCGGTCCAAGATGGCAGCGGCGCTGGTGCTGGGCAGCCATGCCGCTAGGGCCAGGCTGGTTTGCGCAGTGGGCAGGTCTTCTGAGCCCTTGGCCTCTTTTGAGGGACCATTTTCTAAAGCATTATTTTCTAAATCAGTAAAAGAAGTCAGCCAGAGCCGCACCGCCAAATCCCGGCTGGCCGGGGTGATAGCGGCGATTAACGCATCGTGCTCCGCTGTCCAATCCTCCTTGGTGACCCGCTGGCGAACTAGACTAAGCCAGTCTTCCGAGAGCCAAGGGCGAAGCTGGGAGAGATCGGCCAGGATAAACCCCCAGCGCTCCGGTGGAAGCTGGGCGATCGCGGCGGCATAGCGCTGGCGAGACTGGATATTGAGAGGCGGCACCTGGGCGCTGCTGATGGCATCTTGCAAAACGCTCAGGTGGCTTGCCACCAGCACGAGCTGCCGACCGACGTGGGCTGTGGAGAGGCCCGCGCCCGCGTGGACAATCTCGACGCCGGCCTGACGGCTAGTTTGGGGCGATCGCCCTTGCCAAAACCGCTCCAAAAAACTCTGGGAGGCCTGGGGGGCATCGGTGGCGATCGCCATTAGATAGCCGGGCTGGCTGCCGTTGCCGAGGTCCCGGTCCTCGTCGAGGCTCACCAGGGCGGCGGTGACCTCAGACCCGATCCACGGCCTGATGTCTCGGTTATAGCGAATGCCAAACTGGCGTAGTTTTTGCTTCAGTTGCCCCAGTTGACGCCTCAGCGATCGCCGCTCTTGCGGGGACACGGCGCTGATCTGTGCGGCTTCCCAATCGGTGGCGTCTATACGGAGAGCTCCCAGCGCCAGCGTTCGACTCGGGACAAATGCGAGGGTTTTAGAGGGTGAAGACGCGATCGCGTTGGTACCGCCCAGATCAGTGCCGTCTAGATCAGTGCCCTCTAGATCAGTGCCATCTAGATCAGCGCCGTCTGCAGCAGCGCCATATTTGCTACTTGTCTCAAGCGCTGCCGCTGGGGTCATTTGAGTCCGGAGCCAGACTGCGCCGCCCAAGGCTAACAGCAGCAGCGCGAGTACACCCGCAAGCAAAATCCGCAGGAAGGCTTGAAATTTCATAGCAGTCGAGCATCCATATCCACTAATTTTTCCCAATCGCCTGCAGCTTCGTTAAATTAACGTTAGCTGATTCGCAATTTGCCACAGGTCTCTCTAGAATTTGAACAGTCGCTAATTTGAGCTGATTCAAATAGTGCTGATTCAAATAGTCTGTGAACGGGCTTCTCCCCGTCGAGCAGCCTTCCAGATTACAGACTGTTTACTTGAACCAATACGCGGTTGACTGCATGGATGATCTTGAACGGTGCTATCGAGTTTTGGAAGTAGAGCCCGGTGCGTCTATGGAAGACGTCAACCAGGCCTACAAAGATCTCGTGTTTATCTGGCATCCCGACCGCATCCCTAAGGGTAACATTCGCCTGCAGCAGAAAGCCCAGGAAAAGCTCAAGCAGCTTAACCAAGCCCGCGATCGCCTGCGCACTCTGCGCAAAGACGAGGTCAGTGTAGCTGAAGCCTCCAGCGCTCGGCCAGGCCGAAGCGCTGCCACCAGGTCTTCATCCGCCCGCGATACCCGCCGCGCCTACGCCCGTACCACCGCTGCCGAGCGCGCTGCGGCCCGCGCCCGTGCCGCCACCGCTCGCGCCGCTCGCCAAACGGCTCAAAGTGCTGGCCCAGCCTCTAATACCACCAACGGCGCCACCAATAGTCAAGCCGCCAGCCGGAAGACGCGATCGCCTCGTCCCCGGCCCCAGTCCTCCCGTCCGCCTCGACCCGGCTTTGGCACCTATCCGCCGCGTGAGACACCCAACACCAGCGCATCTAATGGATCTACAGGCCCTTCGCCCCATGACCAAGCCCGCGCAGCGGCTCATCAAGCCGGTGAACCTGCCGCTAGCAGCGATCGCGCCACGCCGCCCCCACCGCAAAGCTCATCTCAGAATTCGTCTAAAGCGCCGCCTCAAGCGCCCCATGTGGTCTACCGCTGGCCCGAACCCGACCTCAGCGACGTGGACTGGCGCGATCGCAACCTCAGTGAAAAAGACTTCTCAGGGCGCAACCTGCGCAACGCTAACCTCAGCGGCGCGGACCTCAGCGACACTTTCCTGCACAAGGTCAACCTCAACCGGGCCAACCTCCATAAGGCCAACTTGTTTCGCGCCAATCTCCTGCAGGCCAATCTCAGCCACGCCAACCTCAGTCAGGCCAATCTGATCGGTGCGGACCTCAGCGGCGCGGACCTCAGCGGCGCGGACCTCAGCGGCGCGAGAGTGGGCGTTCCGGGGCGCGTCATGGTCAAGATGACTGGGGCGCTGCTGCGGGGGGCCATCATGCCCGATGGCTCCATTCACGATTGAGAATATCCATGACCAACATCCCCCACATCACCGTCCAAGCCCTCGCCGTCCGGCGACAGGAATCCTCTCCCCTTCAGCTGATCGACGTACGCGAACCTGAAGAGGTGGCGATCGCCGCCCTGACCCCCTGTTTGCACCTGCCCCTCAGTCAGTTTCCCCGCTGGGCGCCCACTCTGCCCCAGACCCTCGATCCCACGGTGGAGACAATTGTGTTTTGCCATCACGGGGTGCGATCGGCTCAGCTTTGCTACTGGCTTGTGGAGCAGGGCTTTGTCGATGTCAAGAATGTCGCGGGGGGGATCGATGCCTATGCTATAAACGTCGATCCCGCCTTACCTCGGTATTGAGCTAGGTACTCTATCGGTCGGCCAGTCTATTTTTTGTAACGAATGTTCATCCTACGTTGTAAAAAAAATCCTATTGTAAACTGGACTGACAGGGATCAGTCCCCTGTTACCGACTGGGGCCGCTGACCCTCGAATCAGTACTTGGCTGCTGAATAACCTGGGGCGGCTGACGCGGCGCTCCCCGCTGGTTCAGCGCATTCTCGGTAGCTATCTTCGATAGATGCGATGCAGATAAAACTCAACAAGCGCCAGCAGCATGTCATGTGGGCAACCGTGCGCCGGTATGTCGCCACAGCGAAGCCAGTTGGATCGGAGGCGCTGCTTGAGGAATTTGATCTAAATGTGAGTTCCGCGACCGTGCGCAACGCCATGGGGCGTCTAGAGAAAGTGGGATTGCTCTACCAGCCCCACACTTCAGCGGGCCGGGTGCCTTCTGACTTGGGCTATCGCACCTATGTGGATCACCTGCTCAAGCCCTCGGACATGGGACGGCAGATTCAGCAGGTGCTCTCTCAGCAGCTCGACGGCCAGTCGGCTAGGCACCACCACAGCTTAGAGGCCCGTCTGAGAGGAGCCGCTCGACTTCTAGCCCAGCTCAGCGGCTACGTGGCTTTGATTACCTTTCCCCAGCGTCAGGGCGCCATTCTCAGGCATCTGCAGCTGGTGCACATTGAGGCTAACCGCGTCCTGCTGATCGTGGTCCTCGACACTTACGAGTCAGAGTCCACCGTCATCACCTTGCCGTTTCCTGAAGATATACCTCCGGAAGACACGGAGATTTTGGAGCAAGAGCTGCAGATTCTCTCTAACTTCCTTAACCATCGCCTCCAGGGCCAGTCCCTACGGGATATTAGCACCCTAGACTGGAGCGAACTGGGCCGAGAGCTAGAGCGGCATGCCAATGTGCTGCAGGCCTCCTTTGCCGACATCGAGCGTCGCACCCAGCGCGCCAGTGCGAGCCAGCTGCTAGTGAGCGGCTTGGCGGAGGTGCTGCGCCGTCAGCCTGAATTTTCGGAGCAGCAGCAGATGCAGATGATTGTGCAGCTGCTAGAAGATGGACCAGACCTGCTAGTGCCGCTGATCTGCGATGCCTCTGAAGATGCTGACCCTGCAGACCTGGCGGAAGCGGGCCGCAAGGTTGTCGTCCGCATTGGGTCTGAAATTGTGCTGGAACCGATTCAGGACTGCGCCCTGGTGTTCACTACATACCAATGCGGTGAAACCGCCGTGGGCACCGTTGGCGTGCTGGGACCAACGCGTATGATGTATGATGACGCGATCGCTGCGGTTGAGGCAACGGCAAACCATCTTTCTGAAGTCGCCTCTTGAAGTCACTTCATCCTGACGTCAGCATCACGCCACGTTTGCTCAATCTTGCCGAGGGTGCCCCCAATGTCCCAACTCAACGCGTCACCATCCCCTGCTGCTGGGTCAGTCCAGACCTACGGCTGGCGGGGCTATCGCTGCGCCTACGAAGTTGTATCCAATGGTCAGACCAGCGGTGACCTGGCGCTGCTGCTCATCCACCCCATCGGCGTGGGGCTCTCCCGAGAGTTCTGGACTCCCTTCTGCCAAGCCTGGTTAGATGCTGGGGACCGGGCACCCCTTTATCTCCCCGACTTGATGGGCTGCGGTGACAGTAGCATGCCCACCGCAGCCTACACCCCTGAAGACTGGGCCGAGCAGCTCCTTTTCTTTTTGACCACTGTCGTGAAGCGGCCCGTGGTGCTCGTCGCCCAGGGGGCACTTCTGCCCGTTGCCCTCGTTTTAGCCCAAAAAGCGAAAGAAACCGGACTCGTGCGGGGCCTAATCTTCGCCGGTCCCCCCGCTTGGCCCGTGGTCACCACTGAAACTCCAACCTGGCAAAATCGCCTGCTGTGGCGCCTATTCGACTCTCCGCTAGGGCTGCTGTTTTACCGCTACGCCCGCCGCCGCCAGTTCCTGGAGTCCTTTTCTGAAAAGCAGCTCTTTGCTCGCAGCGAAGACGTGACCGATGACTGGCTTTTCATGCTGGTGTCCGGGGCTTCTGATCTAGATAGTCGCCATGCCGTATTCTCATTTTTGGCGGGATTTTGGCGACGGGACTACCAGCGTGACCTTGAAGCGCTCCAGGTGCCGGTACTTGTGGTAATGGGAACTACGGCCTCTAGCATCAGCCGGAGCGGCAAGTCCGAAACCCCCGACGAGCGACTACGCCAATACCTCAGCCATTTGCCGCAGGGGGAGGGCATTCAAGTCGAGGGGCGTAACGTCTTGCCCTACGAGTCGGCGGCTGAGTTTGTGAAGGCGATCGCCCCTTTCGTTGAAGCCCGGAGCCTAGCCTAGCCAAACGGTTAAGTCACCGCCTCAGTACGAGCGGCGCCGCTCGCGCCAGCCCCATCGCCCTCGAATAGGTCAAAGTCTTCAAACCGCAGGTCTTTGGGGATTGCAACGCCGAGCGCCCCCTGCTTGAGGGCGTCAAATTCAAGCGTCTGGAGCTGCTCGCGGTCAAATCGCGTGTCAATCAAAATCGCGTGCTTAAAATTGGCCTGATCGATGAAGGCATGCAGCAGCGTCGCTTGAGTGAAGTTCGCTCTGCGGGCGTTGGTGCGTCTGAGGTCAGTGCGCTCTAGGTTTGCCCGCTGAAAGTTGGCGCCGGCTAAGCGGGCGCACTTTAGGTTTCCTCCGGTAAATAGGGCATTGCTGCAGTCGGCGCGACTCAAATCTGCCCCGGTGAAGTTGGACTCAACGCAGTCCGCGTGGGTTAGGTTCGCCCCCAGCAGAGCACATCCAGTTAGATTAGCCGCCATGAGCTGAGTGCCAATCAGCCGAGCACCAATTAAAGTTGCACACTTGAGATCAGATCCAGCCAGGTGGGCCCCAATTAAATTAGACCGGGTCAGATTGGAGAGCGCGAGTCGGCCCTGGTAAAAACTGGTAAAGCTGAGGTCGGCGCGGGTGAAGTTGGTACGGCTGAGGTTAAACCCCGATAGATCTAGCTTTGTGAGGTTAATGCCGCTCAAGTCGGGTTGTGTCTGATAGCGATCGCGCCACTCATTCCATAGCTTTGCCCCTTTTGTCAGCAGAATGAGATGTTCCCAATTTGCCACAGGCCGTCTCCAGGGGAATGAGGATTAAAGGCGATTAGAGACAATCGCAGGTGTGGTGAATTCTGCATTATTCTTCATGGTGGGGTGGCCCCTTCCGGTCAGGGCGAGTGAAAAGGGCATGAAGCGATGCCAACATGAAGTGAAGACGGCTAGACCTAGCACGATAGGCAAGGTGCAGTTGAAAATTGGAGAAGAATGGCGAGCAAAGCTCAGGCCCCGGACGCTGACTTCAGCCACATCGCAACATGGGGAATTCCCGCCTCCTCAAATCCTCCGCCTTCTGCCTCGAATCCTAGGCGCTCGTAAAAGACTTTCACCTGAAGCTGGGCGTTGACTTTAATCGCGGTAACGCCTTGCGATCGCAAATGCTCGATCGCCGCCATCATTAACCGCCGCCCAATCCCCTGGCCACGGTAGGGGGCTAATACCGCCACCCGCTCCACCTTAGCCTTGCGATCGCCCAAATTCCGCATTCGGGCTGTGCCGACGGCGTAGGTCTTGTCATAGGCCAACAAATGAACTGCGTCATCATCTAGCCCGTCGAACTCCAGCTCAGCGCTGACCCCCTGTTCCTGCTGAAAGACCTGGCAACGAATCGCCTGAATCTCAGTCTTCGCCTCACCGTAGGTGACGACCTGAATCGTAACGTCTGGGTTTCTGTTCATTGCGGTTTGGGGCATTGCAATTTAGGCGGGAGCGATTTGGGCGAGAGCGATCGCCGAGGCGAGTCGGTTATGGCAACCTGCTCCCTGCAGGTCAACTTAGCAGGACTACCCGCTAGTCAGCTATACGAAGTACGATAGAGCTTTGCGTGGAAGTTATCGGTATCGCCCCTGATCAACACGCATGACCCGCGACTCAGCATTGCCCAAAAGCACGCCCGCAACCCGCCCATAATCTCCACACTGATTAGCCGTGACCCAAGCAGGAAGCTACAAAGACACCGTCAACCTCCCCAAAACCTCGTTTGACATGCGGGCGAACGCCGCCAAGCGCGAGCCGGAGCTGCAGTCGTTTTGGGCCGAAAACCAGATTTACGAGACGCTATCAACGACAAACCCCGGAGAGCCCTTTACCCTGCACGACGGGCCGCCCTACGCCAACGGCGCCCTCCACATTGGGCACGCCCTCAACAAAACCCTGAAGGACATCATCAATAAGTATCAACTGCTTCAGGGCCGCAAAGCGACTTACATCCCCGGCTGGGACTGCCACGGCCTGCCCATCGAGCTGAAGGTGCTGCAGAAGATGAAGTCTGCCGAGCGGCGGGATCTCACCGCCATCCAGTTGCGCAAGCGGGCGAAGCAGTGGGCCTTGGAGCAGGTGGACCAGCAGCGGGAGAGCTTCAAGCGCTACGGCGTCTGGGGCGATTGGGAACAGCCCTACCTCACTCTGCTACCAGAATACGAGGCAGCCCAAATCGGCGTATTTGGGGCCATGGTGCTCAAGGGCTATATCTACCGGGGGCTGAAGTCGGTGCACTGGAGCCCCAGCTCTCGCACGGCGCTGGCGGAGGCGGAGCTGGAGTATCCAGAAGGGCACATATCCCGCAGCATCTATGTGGCTTTTGAGCTACGCAAGCTGTCGGCTAATGCCGAAGCAGCGCTGGCGCCCTACCTAGGCAGCCTCGGCGTCGCCATCTGGACCACCACCCCTTGGACAATTCCTGCGAACCTAGCGGTGGCGGTCAATGGAGAGCTGACCTATGCCGTAGTGGCAGTGGAGGAGGGCAACCCCACCCCATTCAAATACCTGCTAGTGGCTAAAGATTTAATCGAAACCCTGACCGAAACCTTTGGCTTTGCCCTCTCAATAGAAGCAGAGATCAAGGGTGAGGCCCTGGAGCACTGCACCTATCAGCACCCCCTGTTTGACCGCGAGAGCCCCATCGTCGTGGGCGGCGACTATGTCACCACCGAATCAGGCACCGGGCTAGTGCACACCGCGCCGGGCCACGGCGAAGACGACTTTCGGGTGGGGCAGCGCTATGGCCTGCCGGTGCTCTGCCCGGTAGATGAAGCCGGCAATTTTACCGCAGAGGCGGGGCCGTTTGAGGGCCTCAACGTGCTCAAGGATGCCAACGAGGCAGTAATTGAGGCACTGATGGAGGCCAAAGCCCTGCTGAAAGAGCAGCAGTACCAGCACCGCTACCCCTACGACTGGCGCACCAAAAAGCCCACCATCTACCGGGCCACGGAGCAGTGGTTTGCCTCGGTGGAGGGCTTCCGGGATGAGGCCATGGCGGCGATCGCCAGTGTCACTTGGGTGCCCGCCCTGGGCGAGAACCGCATCACCGCCATGGTGTCCGAGCGCTCCGACTGGTGCATCTCTCGCCAGCGAAGCTGGGGCGTCCCCATCCCGGTGTTCTACGATGAGGAAACCGGCGAGCCGCTGATGACTCAGGAAACCATCGCCCACGTACAGGCCATCTTTGCCGAGCACGGCTCCGACGCCTGGTGGGAAATGCCGGTGGCAGACCTGCTGCCCGAGCCTTACCGCAGCAGCGATCGCACCTACCGTAAGGGCACCGACACCATGGACGTGTGGTTTGACTCGGGCTCTTCTTGGGCGGCGGTGGCCCAGCAGCGCGACGGGCTGCAGTACCCCGTGGATCTATACCTCGAAGGCACGGACCAGCACCGGGGCTGGTTCCAGTCCAGCCTGCTCACCAGCGTCGCTACGAACGGCCACGCCCCCTACAAAACCGTGCTCACCCACGGCTTTACCCTGGATGAGCAGGGGCGCAAAATGAGCAAATCGGTGGGCAACGTGGTGGACCCCGCCGTCATCATCGAGGGCGGCAAAGACAAGAAGCAGAACCCGGCCTACGGCGCGGACGTGCTGCGGCTGTGGGTCTCCTCGGTGGACTACTCCTCTGACATGCCCTTGGGCAAGAGCATTCTTAAGCAGCTTTCGGACATCTACCGCAAAATCCGTAACACCGCCCGCTTCCTGCTGGGCAACCTACACGACTTCGACCCGAAGACAGACGTGGTGCCCTACGACGAGCTACCGGCGCTGGACCAGTACATGCTGCACCGCATGACCGAGGTGTTTGCCGACATCACCGACGCCTTTGAAACCTATCAGTTCTTCCGCTTTTTCCAAACGGTGCAGAACTTCTGCGTGGTCGATCTCTCTAACTTTTACCTCGACATCGCCAAAGACCGGCTCTACATCAGCGCCCCGGATGCTGCTCGCCGCCGCAGTTGCCAAACCGTGCTGGCGGTGGCAATCGAAAATCTGGCGCGGGCGATCGCCCCGGTGATTTGCCACATGGCGGAGGACATCTGGCAAAGTTTGCCTTACGAGACGCCTTACACCTCGGTGTTTCAAGCAGGTTGGGTGGTGCTTGACGAGGGCTGGGTCCGCCCCGACCTCGCCGCCACCTGGCCGGAGCTGCGGGAGCTGCGCACCCTGGTCAATAAGGTGCTAGAGCAGGCCCGCGCCGACAAAGCCATTGGCTCTTCCCTAGCGGCTAAGGTGCAGCTCTACGTGGCCGACGCGGCACTGCGCCAGCGCCTTGCAGACATGAACCCGGATAGCCTGGCGGGCAATGGTGTGGATGAGCTGCGCTATCTATTTATCACTTCCCAGGTGGAGCTGGTGGATTCTCCTGAGGCGATCGCTGGGGCTAAGTACCAGGAGCAGGCTGAGGGCTTTGCTGTGGGCGTGGTGGATGCTGAGGGGCAGAAGTGCGATCGCTGCTGGAACCACTCCACACAGGTGGGGCAGTTTGAGGCGCATCCTTCGCTTTGTGAGCGGTGTGTGGCGGCGCTGGATGGGGCGTTTTAGGGGGGTTCGTCTGAAAAAAACCATCAAAGACGCCGCCAACGCATGAGAGCTATCATCCTCACCCCCCGCTAAACCCCATCCGGGTCAACCCCCAGCTCCCGCAGCTTCGCCGCTAGCTTCTCCTTCTGCTGACGCTCCATCTCAAGCGCCTCCTCCGGCGTTGGCACGAGCGCCCCATCAGGCATAAAGAAACGGAGCTGGCCGTCATAGACCCCCAAAAATAGCGCCAGCTGATGGCTCCAGCGCCGCCCCTGCTCATCTGGCTCAATGGGCTCATACCGGCCCTCCACCAGGTGAAACCCCTCAAACTCCAGGGAACTTGGGTCAAACCAAAAGTAGTCCAGGGTGCGGAAGATGTCCTGGTAAATTTCTTTCTTTAATCCTCGGTCCGTCTTTGCCGTGGAATCTGACAGCAGCTCCACAATCACGTTGGGGTATTTGCCGTCTTCTTCCCACACCACCCAACTCTTGCGAGGTCGCTTCTCAGCCCCCAGCACCACAAAGAAATCTGGTCCTCGGAAATCTTCAGATTTTCGCTGGTTTGGGCTGAAGTAAACCGTTAAATTACCCGCAGCGAAGTAGTTACTGCGATCTTTCCAAAAGAAATTTAGACAGGATAAGAGCAGCAGAATTTGGTCCAGGTGGAGAGAGCTTTCCAACGGGGGTTCATTGCTGTAAAGGTCGCCAGCCGGTAAGGAAATGCCGTTTATCTTTTGAGTAGATTTAGCTTGAACAGACTCAAATGGTGTCGTGGTCATGGCGGTTAACCGCGTAGCTGTGGACCAATTAGCTTAGAGCAAAGGCGATCGCTCTCTTAAGGTGCCTTTAGTCTAACGCCCTCAACCAATCTTGCTCTGCTAAGTCCGCTGTATCTCTCTGCTCGCGCAGCCTCACACCCCACCGCGATGCTGCTCAAACCGAGGCACCGCGAGGTCCGCTAGCGATCGCCCTCACCTCCAACGCAATTGCCCTAAATCTGCAGCCCCCCATCCACCGCTCCCTCAACCGGCTCCCCATTTGGGCCAAACAGCAGCTCGCCGCTGGTATAGGTGGTGCCAAAGGTTTCCACGAGACTCGCCACCTGACGCATCGCAGAGCGCAGGTCCTGCTCCTGCAGCGTAGAAAAGGGGTGGAGGTAGGTAGCCACAACGGTGCCGTCGCTCACGGCATAGCGGGCGTCCAAGGTGGTGTGGAAGTTGGCAATTAAAATGTTGCCGGCCTGAGCGGGGGTCAGCTCCTCGGCAGAAGCAATCGGGGCAACGATGCGCATGCGGTCAAATTCTTCATTCATCAGCACCACCAGGGTTTGCCCATTGATGGAAACCTGCCGCTGCCCCCCGCTGCCCTCCACAGAATCGGCAACGTCATCGAGAATGCGATCCAGCCGCACCACGGTCATGGGCACCAGCGAGGCGTCTTCCTGGGCCTGAACTGGGGTGAGCGACGTGATGAACAGCGGGCTTTGGGGATGACCAAGGGCAAGAGCGGCAGCGGGGATGAGTCCAAGAAGATAGCGGCGCATTTTGGTGATGTTGAAGAGACGTCTGGTCTTTACTCTAGGGCGATCGCCTGAGAGCGGCATAAGCGTAGGCTAAGTTTAGCGGGTGCCGGTTCACCGCGATTGTATTCGCTCCTGTCTACAACTCCCGCAGTGGGACGACATCGTGCGGCATTAGGCGCGAGCCATAGGGAATGTTAGCTCTTCTCAGGGAAATAGTGGCGCATCACGGCCCGGTAGGCTTCGTTAACCTCCTGAGCCTGCTGGGTGCTGCCCCCCGAATCGGGGTGGGCCCTTTTCATCGCCTGTCGGTAGGCCCGCTTCACCGCCTCCGCCGTCAGGGGCGCAAAGGGGCCGATATTGAGCATGGTCTGATAGTCTAGGAGCGATCGCTTCACGGTGCCGCTGGGCTTCGACTGGCGCTGCTTCGACTGGCCGTAGCCGTAGCCAGCGCTACCGGTCCCATCAGGATTTGTCCTGCCATTGCTTGAGCCGCTGCTGGCACTGCTGTGACGGCGAGGTGGGTCTGCAATGTCCCGCAGCGCGGCCACGGCAGTGGGCTCCCAGCCAAAGAGCTGGAAGATTTTGTGGTTTGGGATCTTGAGGGTCTGCCAAAGCTGGCGCAGCGTGGGCAACCACGAATAGTCTGGATGATGGGCAATTTCCTGCAGCGCGGTCTCTGCAGAGTAGCCCCGCTCCTGATAGAGGTAGTATTGCCCCCCGTCGCGGCAGTGGGCTCCAAACTGCTGCAAGATGTCAGCGCCTTCGTCTCCGATGCCGTCTGGGCCGTAGAGCAGGGCGTGAAGCTCGGCCAGGGTCGGGCAGAGCCGCTGTGCCCAATCAAACTCGCACAGCATGACCCAATCCGGCGTCTCGAACAGCGGCGTCTCAGCGTGCATTTCGCGATAGGCGGCGCTGTAGGTTTCGTAGTCGCCGACGGTGCCCCAGGTACGCTCAATCCGCGATCGCCACTCCTCGTCGGTTTGAGGAACCGGCGGACTGGACTCGCCCAGGGATTCGCTCAGCGTCGTCATCTGCGCTGAAATCTGCTCCAGCTTTGTCTGGAGAAACTTTTGCCGATCGTAAAGCTGTCGAATCAATGTCTCTAAGCGCGGGTCAACCTTTGATGACCCGTCACCATTGGGCGGGGTACTTGGGGATGCTTGGCGGCTGGGTTGGGGCGATTGCTTAGCGTTCACCGCAGCTTCGAGCTGCTGAATCCGATTGGTGAGCTGGGCCAGGGCGCTGAGCATAGGGCGGCTAGAGGACTGAAACGCCTGAGAAATTCCGCGCATTAAGGCCTCTGAATCAGCGGGAACGCCTGCTGCTTTAGCGGGGGTTGAAAGGGCGCTGGACACCGTTTCCTGAATCATCTGCTGCTGAGCACCCAGTCGCGCCAGCCCTTCCGCCAGCGTGCTTAGGGTAGCGGCTGCCTCCGTCACGACTGTGCCGGAGGCGTCGAGGTGAGGCTTGGTATATAAGAAGCGATCGCCCTGCACGGGCACGTACATCAGAATATCAGCAGCGCCAGAGACAGCGTCGTCATGAAAAATCAGCGTGACCTGTCCCGGGCCATAGGGAAGCTGGCTCGCCAGCCAGCGATCCACCAACGGACGGCACAGCGTCAGCAGACAGGCCTCATTGGGGGATTTGACGACGCGCAGGCCCCGCGCCTGACGTAAAAATCGCTCAGACAAATAGACAATG
>JBHJHJ010000261.1:0-10370 GCA_050330955.1 Elainellaceae cyanobacterium
CGCTGGTGGGTGCGGTTAATCGATTTGACGCGCCCAATCCGGTTAGGCGAGCTGGCCGCCGCCTGTCTCAAGCACCTCCCGCCGCGCTCGTACCCTGTCTCCATTGCTCAGGGTCTACTGAAACCGGGAAGGGGTTTTCCGCAGCGGTTCCAAGCGAGTCACCTGGGCCGGGGTGACCACATCCTGCAATTGCCAGCGGTGGATTAGGGCCTGGCAAAAATCGTGGAAAAGCTGGGTGCCGGGGCGATCGTAGGGCGGGTGCAGCTCCTGAAAGCGGCCTTCGGCAAAGCTTCGCAGCGCGTGGGAATTGGGGTCAGGGTGATGCTCGGCGGGCGATCGCAGTTCCGCAATCTCCTGGGCCGCGAACTGCTGCTGCCACTGGGTCATCCAGGTGCCGCTAGGGTCAAACACCCGGATGCGATCGCGGAGCTTCGCTTTTTTCTGCAGCAGGTGCGTGACGAGCGTGAGTGCCTGTGGCCCCGCGCCAATGACCGCAATATCGGTCTCGGGCTGAGTCATGTTTAGGTTGTCGAATAGAGTGAGCGGTGTGATAATGATTATCGTTCATATTCTACAAGCCTATGCTCATTGTCGTCGCCGGTCCCTGCGGTGCAGGCAAAACAACCTGGATTTGCCAGGAGATTGCTCAAGCATCCGCCCCAGTTGGCTATATGGCCCTGGGAGCCGGCACGGTGCCCATTGATGCGACCCATGTGGCAGCGCAATTTCCTCAGGTTAAAATCTTTCAAGACCAGTCCGGAGCGGAGCTGCTGCAGCGGCTGGCCGCTGGCCTGCCGGTCTATTTGGAGCTGGGCTCGCAGCTAGAGACAGACATCCCGTTTTTAGAGGCTTTGCCCCACCGCCGTGTAGCGGTGGTAGCCGGTGACAACCCGGATGGAAGTTGGCAGACCTGGGCTAAGGGGGCCGATGAGGTGATTCAAGGCAACCCCTCGGCTGACCGACCATCGGCGCAGCTCTGGCGGGCACCCCTGAGCGGTCAGGTGTTTGACCCACCCAGCCTCGACACCTTCTGGCAGGAGCTAACTCAGGGGGCCTACGGGGAGGTACACCGGGCCAAGGGGATTTTTGAGCTGGCCGATGGCCACGCGTTTCATTTTGATTTTGCCAACGGTCTGCCTGAGAGCGCCTACACCGAGCTCAATCTACCCCCATGGCTGCAGGGGCGGCCCCAGCGGTTTAGCGGCATTGAGGTGGTGGGTCAGAGTCTCGATGAAGGGGCGATCGCAGCGACGATCAAAGCCAGCTACCTGTCTGACACCCTCCTAGCCTCGCACCACGCAACCTTGCAAGCATCCAAATCATTGGAGGTCGCAAGAATATCGCCGTCCTATCCTGCATCCACGGCAATCTGGAGGCCCTGGAAGCCGTCCTCAAAGATATCGACCAGCAGTCCGTTGACCAGATCTACTGCCTGGGGGACCTAGTGGGCTACGGGCCCTACCCCAACGAAGTCGTCGCCCGCATTCAGGAATTGGGGATTCCCACCTGTCAGGGCTGCTGGGACGAAGATGTTGTTGAGGGGCTGAACGCCTGCGACTGCAGCTATCCCTCGCTTTTGGCAGAGACTCGGGGTCACCTGGCCCACGAGTGGACCAACCGAGAAGTCACCCCCGAAACCCGCGCCTACCTGGCGAGCCTGCCCGTGGTCCTGCGCCAGGATAATCTCTGCTTTGTCCACGGCAGCCCCCACAGCCAGCATGAATACCTGCTTCCCGACACCAGCGCCTTTATTGCCCTAGAGCGGGTGCTGTCCACTGGGGCGGACACTCTGTTCTGCGGCCACACCCATGTCCCCTACGTGCGTCAGCTGGACGAGAGCCAGATCACTTTGAAGGTCCTGCAGCCTGCGCACTCCCCGGCGCAATCTCCCACGGACCAGTCTCCAACCGCCCCATCTCCCACTGCCATCGCTCCCCTCAAGCGCATTATCAACGCCGGCTCCGTCGGGGAACCCCGCCACGGTCGCCCCAACGCCACCTACGTCATTTACGACACCGACACTCAAACGGTTAAACTGCGCGAAGTGGAGTACGACTACGCTAAAACCTGCGACGCCATCGTCGAAAAAGGTCTACCGCCTATCTTCGCCTGGCGGCTTGCGCGCGGCCTAGAATTCGCCGAAAAAGCCGACGACCCTACCCATGTGTGTGAACGATGACCCACTGGGCAATTCTCTCAGGCATAGGCGGCAACCTCGCCGCCTACGAAGCAGTGCTCACCGATATTAAACGCCAGCGCTTTCGGGTAGAAGCGCTGTACATATTGGGAGACCTGGTGGGCCTGCATCCCCAGTGCGAGGCCCTGGTGCAGCGGGTGCGTCAGCCTAAGCGGGGCGAGCTTCAGCCCCAGGTTTGCATGGGCTGGTGGGAGGAGCAGTGTTTTAATTTACACGGCATGGGAACCGACCCAGAAGCTACCGAGCTGCTGGAGCAGGTGGGGTCAGACGGGGTAAAGCAGCTCTGGAAGTCGGTGTCCCGGCAGACGGTGCAGTGGCTCCATTCCCTAGATTTTGGCTTCTTTGAGCTGGACTCCCTGCTGATTCACGGCAGCACGGTGGGATGCGGTGACATGCTGACGCCGGACACGCCGCCCATGCAGCTCTTGGACCGGCTACTGCGGGCAGAGGCCAATACGCTGTTCTGCGGGCGCTCGGGGCAGGCCTTTCACCTGCAAATTCCGGCGGGGGCGGTGATCTCTACCGTGACTACGCTGGATACCCCAGCGCAGACCATGACCCAGACCGTGCGCGATCGCCAAGTCGTCGGCGTGGGCAGCGTGGGCAGCGAGCCGGGGAAGGCGACCTACACCTTGTATAGCCCCTATGCCAATACCGTCAGTTTTAGAGGGGTGCGCTATGGTAGCCGGGGCGGCTTCGGCTAGGGCGGCATGTGGGCATAGGCTTCGTACAGGCTGAAGAACTCTAGGGTGTGGTAGAGCGATCGCTTCCATTCAGCCACTGTGAGCGGTTTCTCTGCGCACAAGGGTTTGGCAGCCCCCTGAACGATTACTCCGAGGGAAGATCGCCTAACATAAGAAGACGCCGATCCTCCCAAAGACATCATGACGCAAGCAATTGAAGCTACTGGAATCATCGATAGTCAAGGTTACCTTCAGCTCGACCAGCCACTCAGCGACGCTAAAGCTCAGCGAGTGCGCGTCATTGTGCTACTCACCGAGGATGACGACACTATCACGGAGCAAGTTTGGCTCAAAGCCGCTGCAACGAATCCTTCCTTTGCATTTCTAGAGGATACTGAAGAAGATATCTATACCCTCAACGACGGACAACCCGTAAATTATGAAGGTTGACGTACTCTCACGGCTAAAGCGCGTGGGATTCTGAGGTCAAGCAGCAATTGCAGGCTGAGCCTGTCTGACATCGCCTAACCCACAGGTTGACGCCCCAACCTGATGAATATTCTTTGCCGCGTTCAAGTCGCGGTCGTGGTGAGCAGCGCAGGCAGGGCAGTCCCATTCTCGCTGCTTCAGGTCTAGCCACTCCAGCACATGCCCGCAGGCGGAGCAGGTCTTAGAGCTGGGATACCACTGGTCAATGAACGCTACTGACTTGCCCTTCTTCTTCGCTACCCACTGCAGGATTTGAAGAAACTCAGCCAGGGCAAGGTCAGATACCTTCCGGCCCCATAGCCGCTTCATCCCCTTTAGGTTCAGCGTCTCAAAGTAGAGCGCATCGTAGGTATCCGTCAGTTGGTGAGCCAGCTTCCAGAACCAGTCACGCCGCCTATTAGCTATAGCCTCATGGCAACGTGCCAGATGCAGCCGCGCCCGCTCACGGTTAGCCGACCCCTTCTGCTTACGCGACAGGTTACGGTTAGCCCTGCGGACTTCACCCAGCGATGCCTTTAGAAATTCAGGGGAACGTATCTCAGTGCCATCAGAGAGCACAAGAAACGTCTTCAGCCCAAAGTCAGCGCCAGCGGTTCTACCCGTCTCGGTGCTAGGGACTGATTCAGATTCTTGGTCCACTACCACGGCTAGAAACAACTCCCCTAGCGGGGTACGCTTCACCGTGACAGTCTTCACCTTGCCCTCAATCACGCGCGAGTTCCAATACTGGTAGACCCGATTGCCAATCTTGATGCGCCCTCCGTCGAGCAGCTTGTAGCCTGCCTGCTTCAGGGTGAACGACTTGTATCGCCTCACCTTCTGAAAGCTCGGTGGCCTCGCGCCTTGCTTGTGATGCTTGAAGAACAGTTGATACGCCTTCTCAATCCGCTGGCAGATATCCTGCACGGCTTGAGAGCCCACCAACTGCCAAAACGGGTTGCGCTTCCGCAGCCCCGCGATGTGCGACTGAAGCTTAGAGCATTTGAGATGCTTACCCCACATGCGGTAGTAGCGCTTGTGAAGCGCTATGCAGTGGTTCCAGATACATCCGGCAGCGTTGATAGACCGCTTGAGATACCTGTTCCGCTTGTGCTCGTATAGCTTGAACTTCAACGTCTTCATGTGTCCATGTTAGCATACACGGGTAGCCATTGGGTATCCAGATGACAAAAGAAAGGTTGAGCATAAGGCTTTCAAGGCAGCGGTTGCAAAAGCTTAGAGACATAGCCAGTCAGCGCGACAAGACTATGACTCAGCTCATAGAGGAGTGGATAGATCGACTGCAGTTGGAGAAGCCGTCCTGAAGGACGGGGCTTTAGACCCATTGTTTTTGGTAACCATCCTGATTTTGCGACCAGTGGCCTGCTCAAGCCTTCGATTATTCGGCTCGATCATCTCATTACCCTACGACAGTCTATGATTCGTCGTGAACTAGGGAGTCTCAGCGCAGATACGCAATCAGCCATCGCGAATAGGCTGTATCAGATATTGACAATGTGATTGTTAGCTCACTGGCCTTGTTGGGTGTCGCTTCGCTCAACTCAACCTAGTAATTCCAGCGGTCCCCAAATTGCACCTGCTATGATCAAGCCAGCAGTCTTGCTGACGCCGACCTTACCCATGACAGCGACCCAACCCAGCAGCCCCTCGGCAACGCTATACGCCACGGATTACATTCAGTGGTTAACGACCACGGCGGATAAGCTGCGCTGCCAGGACTACGATCATGTCGACTGGGCCAACCTGATCGAAGAAATTGAAGACATGGCGAAGCGGGAACGACGCAGCCTCAAAAGCAACTTGATTATTTTGCTGCTGCACCTATTGAAATGGCAATATCAGCCCGATAGAAGAAGTGGGAGCTGGGCAGGTAGCATCGTTGAACATCGCCGCCGTATCGATGAAGTACTCAAGGACTCGCCAAGCCTCAAGCCGCACCTAGAGAAAGTGCTACCCGAGGCTTACACGAACGCTGTCAAGCAAGCTGTCGCCGAAACTCAGCTCTCAGCAGATACGTTCCCCAGCGAGTGTGAGTTCAAGCTATCTCAAATTATGGATGATAGCTTTCCGCCGTCGTGAGCTGACCTGCGCCCTCACGGCTGTTGATGAGCACAGCTTTCACAAAGGCCGAAGAATTCCAGGGTGTGGTAGTAGACTTTGAATGCACTGGAATGCCGCAGCTTCTCTTCTAGCTCCGTCACCGGGCAAGCGTCAACAGGTAGAGACTGGCCGCAGTGCAGGCAAGTCATGCAGTGGTTATCGTGCTTGACCACGCTGTAAAGGGTTTCTCCCTCAAGGGTTATCCGGTGCTGAATCAGCCCCGCTTTCTGGAGAGCGTCCAGGGAGCGGTAAACCGTGGCGAGACCGATTTTACGCTGCGATGGCCTTTGAGGGCCGATCTGCCCCTTTTTTGACGACTGTGTCAACGACCGTCGCATCTCGCTGTGAAGCTCTTGGGCCGACAGGGGCTGGTGGTGATGTTCGAGGGCCGCCAGAACCGCATCTTGGGCCGGTGTGCGTTGAGTCGAGCGGGAGTTAGACATGGCAGGCTTCAGTATTTCTTTGGATCAAACCACAACCATTTATAGCAATATGATGTAAAGTGATCTGAGAACGATTCTCGTTCTTGATTTTATCGTATTCGTGTTGTTCATTGCTGACCTGGGGAAGATAAGCCATGTCTAAACAGTTTTTTCAAGCCGCTGTTCAGCGCACTGCGTGGGTAGCTGTGGGGGCGATCGCCCTTGGCCTGGGTAGCTGTGCTGGGCCGACCACCAGCGAGGCGGAGTCTCCAGAGTCAGAGGCGTCCTCGGCCCCAGAAGACACGCTGCAGGTGGTGACAACGTTCTTGCCTATCACCCAGTTTACCAATGCTGTGGCGGGCGATCGCGCTGAGGTGGTGCAGCTATTGCCCAACAACGTTGGCCCCCACGATTACCAGGCTACCCCTGGCGATGCCCAGGCGATCGCCAACGCCGATGTGCTGGTCAAGAACGGCCTGGAGATGGAATTCTTTTTGGATGACATGATCGACAATGCCGGCAATGCCGAGCTGGTCGTGCTTGACTCCAGTGAAGGGATTGACACCCTAGAAATCTCCGGCGACCACGATCACGGTCGCGCTAAGGAAGATGGGCATGACCATGGGGAGGCGCACGACCACGCGGAAGGCGAGGACCACGACCATGGGGAAGAAGCCCATGCTGAAGGTGAAGCTCACGACCACGACGGGGAAGCCCACGCCGAGGGCGAAGAACATGCTGAAGGCGAAGCCCATGCCCATGACCACGGCGAATTTGACCCCCACGTTTGGCTAGACCCCAAGCGGGCGATCGCGCAGGTGGAGAACATTCGGGACGGCCTGATTGATGCTGACCCCGAAGGCGAAGCAGAATATACCGCCAACGCGGAGGCATTTATCGGTGAGCTGGAGTCCTTAGACGCCGACATCAGCGAACAGCTTGCGCCCTTCGAAGGGCAGACCTTTGTGGTGCTTCACGACTTCGCCGCTTACTTCGCTGAGAGCTACGGGCTAGAACCCGAGACGCTGGTGGAAATTCCCGAAGAAAACCCATCGCCCGAAGACGTCAAGCGGGTGATGGAAACGGTGCAAGCAGAAGGGCTGAAAACCATCCTGACCGAACCTCAGGCCGACCAGGGATCCTTTGACGCGATCGCCAATGACCTGGGCATCAATGTCAGCGTGTTTGACCCCATGGAAACGGGGGACTCGGCCCAGCCTGACTACTACCTAACCGTCATGCGCCAGAATGCTGAGAATCTAGCGGCTGGCTTTGAAGGGTCTGAGCAGGCTTGGTTACCGCTTGGGTCTCCTCAGCCGGTAGCGGCCCTGCCGTTGTCCTATCGGTGGTTTTGAATGACTTCTATCGCATTTATGAAGATGTTTGAAAAGTTGTGGTTGGAGCGTTACGTGCCGGTTTTACCCCCCTCAATCCCCCTGCGTCCTACAGACAGGCTTCGCCAAAGCAAAGGGGGGAAGCTGGATTCTCCCCTTTGCAAGCTACCGTGTACACACATCTTGGCTATGGAGTCTAAATGTCGCTTTACCCCCCTTAATCCCCCTACGCCCTGCGGGCAGGCTTCGCCAAAGCAAAGGGGGGAAATCTGGGTTCTCCCCCTTGGAAAGGGGGAGCTAGAGGGGGTCAGACCGACTTGTGTGTACACCGTAGCCATTTGCAAGGGGGAGCTAGAGGGGGTAATGCAGAGCTTTCGCTACTTGTCAAACGCTCTCTTAGGAGTTAGCGCTTGAACGATCCGGTCTTACTGGTAGACGGGTTAACGGTGTATCGCGGGGACCACCCGGCGGTGCAGGACATGTCCTTTGCGCTGCAGTCGGGTACCGACACCGCCATTGTTGGCCCCAACGGCGCAGGAAAAAGCACCCTGATTCAGGCGGTGCTGGGCATTTTGCCGCGTCAGGCGGGCCGGGTTTCGGTGCTGGGGCATCCTTTATCAGCCAAGGGCCGCCTGCCTGCTAAGGTGCGCCAGCATATTGCCTATCTGCCCCAGCACTTCCTGTTCGATCGCCGCATCCCCATCACCGTATCAGAGCTGGTGGCGCTGGGATGGGACCGCGTGGGGCCGCAGCTGCCTTGGGCCGGTGGGCGGGAGCGCCTTCACGCGGTGCGAGAAGCGCTAACCCAAGTGGAGGCTTGGCATCTGCGGGACCAGATGGTGAGCGGCTTATCCGGCGGGGAAACCAAGCGGGTGCTGCTGGCCTATTGTCTGGTGCGGCCCCGGTCGTTGCTCATCCTAGACGAGGCCCCGGCAGGCCTAGACGCTCTAGGGGAGTCGGAGTTTTACAAACTGCTCCACCGGCTGAAGCGGGAACAGGGCTGGGCCATCTTGCAGATTTCCCACGATTTGGACATGGTGCGTCGCAGCTGCGATCGCGTCCTCTGCATTAACCGGAAGCTGCTGTGCCAGGGTACTCCCGAGCAGGCCCTCGCCCCAGAGCAGCTCGCCCTCGCCTACGGGGCAGATTTCGTCCGCTACCACCACACCTGCCACCTCCCTCGTCACCATGACCATTGAAGCTGAAGTCACCCGCGTGATTGAACTGTTTCAGCTGCCCTTTATGCAGCGGGCGCTGTTGGGTGGCGTTTTGACGGGGCTGATGGGCGGCTTACTCGGCAGCTTTACTATACTCCGGCAGCTCTCCTTTTTCAGCGAGGCGCTGGGGGAGTCGGCCCTACTGGGCATCGGCATTGGGCTGCTGCTGAACCTAAATCCGTCTTGGGTGCTGCTGCCCTTTGCGGTGCTATTTGCCTTAGGCATAGCTTACTTTCTAGAGCATACGCACCTCTGGAACGATACCCTCTTGAGCATCGTTTGTTCTTCGTCCTTAGCGCTGGGCATCATTGTGCTCAGCTTTCGGGACGAGTATCAGGGGGGCATTAACAACCTCCTGTTCGGCGACATTCTTGCCGTGCGCACCCCCGACCTGATTTTTAGCGCGGTGCTGCTGTGCGCCTGCGCCGGGTTCATTGGTCTGACGCTGCGATCGCAGATCCTAATGACCCTGCATGAACCGATGGCGATCGCTCGGGGCGTGAATGTCTCGGCCCAACGCACCGCTTTTATCGTGCTGCTCTCCCTGGTTGTGGGCATTTCTATCAAAGCTATTGGGGTGTTGCTAATCAGCGACTTCATCGTCATTCCCGCCAGCGCCGCCCGCATGCTGAGCCGCAAGTTCACCCACTATATTCTCATTTCTGCTGGCCTGGGCGCAGTGAGCGCGGTAGCTGGCATGCTTCTTTCCGCCCTATTTGACCTGCCCTCCGGTCCCAGTATCGTCGCCGCGCAGATGGGGGCTTTTCTACTGGCGACCCTCATACCCACGGCTCGCGCTCTAGCCTCCTAACGCTGACCTATGACTGCCCTACCCGACCTGGTTCCTAAGCGAGGCATGCCGGTTACCCTGATTACCGGATTTCTAGGAAGCGGTAAAACCACCTTGCTGAACCACATTCTAACCAATCGACAGGACCTGAAAGTGGCGGTACTGGTGAACGAATTTGGCGACATCGACATCGACAGTCAACTGCTGGTGTCGGTAGAGGAAAACATGGTGGGGCTAAGCAACGGCTGCATCTGCTGCACCATCAACGACAGCCTGGTGGACGCGGTGTATTCGGTGCTGGAGCGGGAAGAGCGGATAGATTACCTGGTGGTGGAAACTACGGGAGTCGCCGACCCGCTGCCCATTATGCTGACGTTTTTGAGCGAGGAGCTAAAGCCCTTCACCCGCTTAGATTCTGTGATCACAGTGGTAGATGCCACCGTATTTGACGCCAATCATTTTGTTAGTCAGGCGGCCTTGAGCCAGCTGACCTATGCTGACGTCATTCTGCTCAACAAAGCGGATTTAGCCACCAAGCTGCAGCTCTCTTACGTGGAGCGGCAACTACAGAGCTTCAAGGAAGAGGCTCTCCTGCTGCGCTGTTCACTGACTGAGGAGCCCGACGCGCTGCCGCTGGAGGTATTGCTAGATGTGGGAGGAAACGCCTCATCTAAAGAAGCATTGTTTGACGCGCTGCCCCTCTCAACCGCAGACAATATTGCCCCGCTCCACCTGAAGCAGGATGGCTTTGTAGCCGTGCCCTTTAAGAGCGATCGCCCCTTCCAGGTGGAAAAATTCACCCACTTTCTCACAGAGCAGATGCCTATGGACGTGTTTCGCGCCAAAGGCATTCTCTGGTTTGAGGGGAGAGAGGAGCGGCACATCTTTCAGCTCAGCGGCAAACGGTGCGATATCGAGCTCGAACCCTGGACTACCCCGCCTAAAAATCAGCTCGTTTTCATCGGCCGTGGGTTGAACCCCCTGCAGCTAAACCAGCAGTTAATTAACTGTTTGACTGGTAGTCTGATGACGCTCTAGCACAGCTTCAATTAACACAATGAATAATAGCTAAAACCGATGACTTCCACCTCACCGACCCCCCAGCTCGATAAGTTCGTTCAGCGGCTACAGCAGGCCA
>JBHJHJ010000262.1:0-9855 GCA_050330955.1 Elainellaceae cyanobacterium
CCAAACCATACGATTCGCCGGGTGATTATTCCAAAGAGTTGCCCATAGCCGAGCTCTGGCTCATCTACGGTGTGAAGCGTTTGTGTCGTCACCATGCTTAACTATCCGGTATATATGTGCACGAATTTACTCTGAAATCACGACCTATGTGGTGAAAAAGCTAATCCGTGATCCCTCCTCTTTTTTACAAACGCTTACGCTAATATCCGTAGCTTTGCTAAAGAAACATGTATTCAGCAGCACTCTTTGTGTCGCTCCCGATACAGGCCGCGATCGCGGCCTGTATCAATATCTTCACTCGCCACCATCGGCTAGCGCACGCGATAATTCGACGCTTTCTGAGGGAAAGGTCAAGGAGTTGGAAACCCATATTCCCCAGTCAATCACCCCCGCGTTGATCATCAGATTTTCGGGGCAAGGCCACATCGTCAGCAAGATGTGTAGAGCGGCAGAGAGACGTGGAAGATTGAGCCTTGGCCCAAGTTACTCTCAACAGCGATTGTCCCGCCACACTTGAGTAAGAGCTGCTGCACAATCGATAGGCCTAGACCTGCTCCCACGGCATTTCCGTCCGTTGTGGATCGTCCTCGATAAAAACGTTCGAATACCCGTTCGATATCGTTTGGAGCAATGCCAACGCCCGTATCTTGAAACTCAAGCTGAATTCGATTCGCTTTAGGATACGCTCTCACCCAGACTTGACCATTTTGGGGCGTAAATTTGATGCCGTTATCCAAAAGGTTAATCACAATCTGTTTGAGCCAAGGGCTCAAGCAAGCGACAGGAGGCAAATCATCGGGAATTGTGTAAGCCAGCATGATGCCCTGCTCTTGGGCCAGGGGTTGATATGTACTGACCACACCCGGCACGACATCAATCAGGTTGAGCGGCTCAAGTGGAGTAGAACCGCTGATTTCCTCCAAATGGATAAGCTCAAGTATGCTGTTGATCAGCGCACTTTGGCGATCGCACTCCCGAGCGAGCATATCGATATAGCGCTGTCGTTGAGCAGGCTTCAGCGTTTGGGTACTGAGAATTGACAGTGCGGTTTTCATGCTTGATAGGGGAGCTCTCAACTCCTGACCCACCCGCTGAGAGAGCTCATTTTTAAGCGCTATGGTTTGGATCAGCCTTTGATTGTCCTGCTGTATCTGTTCTGCGAGCTCTGCTTGGGGTTTGAGCGCCGCATTGGCTTGCCAAAGCCGCTCTTGCTGGGAGAGCTGCTGAGTCCAAAGCGCGTTCCAAAGGCCGATGTGAGGGTTGAAATGGCTCACTTGACTAGAGAGCCGCAGCCAATGTTCAAGGGCTGCCACTGCATCTTGAGACGACTGTGGCTGCAGCGCTTCAACGTATTCGATAATGGCCTCTAGCCCTGCCCCAACCCAATCGGCCTCGAACGACTGCAGCCCGAGTAGGGTCGCTTTTGCGGCCTGGTCATCGGGCAATGCGACTTCTGACAGCGGACTACATTCAGACGCCATAGGTGGACTGGACTTACCTTTAGGTTGGCGATGCGCTAAAAATAGTGCCTGGATTTCCGGAGAAATAACCATGACGAAAAAATCTCGCCGTAGCGGACTGTTGCCCGGTATCCAGATATCAACAGCCTGCGAGGGCTTTGGTTCTACGGCATAGAGTCCTGCCTCAGCCACAATGTTAGAAACTTGGGTCGAGGTGTCTTGGACGTTTTCATAGACGCTGCGCCTGCTCTGGGGCTTGAGCAGATAAATCGAGCTAGCGCAGCGTGAATTCCGCCGATACTGCTCAAGGGACTCGTACCAAATTGGCTCTCGCGGCAGCTTAGCAATAATGGTTGCTGAAATCTGACGCTCTATCAGCAGCGCAAATATCGTATTGATAGATGATTTGAACGTCGAAGGACTGAGCGGCAATTCTCGCGATAGACAATCTACATTTCGAAGCGTCTCGTAAAGCGATGTCATGGTGGGTCGAGGGGCGCTCGTGAGCATAAGGAGTTCAAAGCTCAAATAGGGGTTTAACCTTGAGTTCCCTGAAATTACCGTCTCTAGAACATCGACCGATAAAGTCTGGTGGAATCACTGAGAGCAGATGCTCCTGACCTTGGGGTAGACGGTTAGACGGTTAGGCCAAAAGCTAGTGCTGATTTTGACGGGACGCTAGCGCCTGGCGAGCCTGCTCTCGGTCATCGAAGTGGACCTTTTCCGTGCCTAGAATCTGATAGTCTTCATGTCCTTTACCCGCTAGGAGCACCGTATCACCTGGGGATGCCTCGCAAATGGCCCGGTGGATTGCCTCGGCCCGATCGCCAATCACGGTTGGGTTGGACAGCTTCATGCCGGCTACGATGTCCTCCAAAATCCGGGCTGGATTCTCGGTGCGGGGGTTGTCCGAGGTGACGATGGCCCAGTCGGACAGCTCAGCGGCGATCGCTCCCATTTGAGGCCGCTTGGTGCGATCGCGATCGCCGCCGCAGCCGAAAACGCAGATTAGCCTGCCCTGGGCAAAGGGGCGGGAAGCCCGCAGCAGGTTCTCTAAGCTGTCTGGGGTATGGGCGTAGTCAACGATGACCGTGATGTCTTGATCAGGGGAGAGCTGCACCCGCTCCATGCGGCCAGGCACCCCAGACAGCTGGGGTAAAGTGGCGGTGATGCTTTCCAAAGATAGCTCCATTTGCAGGCCCACGGCGATCGCCGCCAGTAGGTTCGATAGGTTGAACTGGCCCACCAAAGGAGATTGAAACGGGGCGCTGCCTGCGGGGGTGTGGAGCTGGCCGCTGACGCCGTTGGGGCCGTAGCTGAGGCCATCGGCCCAAAAGTCAGCGTCTGGGGTGAATGTGCTGTAGGTCCACACCGGAGCGCTGGTTTGGTGGATGAGCCGCTGGCCGTAGGGGTCGTCCCGATTGATAATGGCCCGATGGCGCAAATAGGTGGGCGTAAAGAGCTGTGCCTTAGCCATGAAGTAGGCTTCCATATCCGGGTGGTAGTCCAGATGGTCTTGGGTGAGGTTGGTGAACACCGCCACATCGAACTGGCAGCCGGCTACCCGCTTTTGGTCTAGGGCGTGGGAGCTGACCTCCATCACCGCGCGGGTAGATCCGGCGGCTAGGGCGGCGGCGAGCTGCCGCTGAAGATCGACCGAAAAGGGCGTAGTGTGGAGGGCGGTTTGCTGATGACCAGGCCAGCGGGTGTAAAGGGTGCCCAGCAGCGCCGTGGTGTGGGTGCTGCCAAGAATTTCTTCTATTAGGTGGGTAGTTGTCGTTTTGCCGTTGGTGCCCGTGACCCCGATGAGGCTGAGCAGCGCTGAGGGGTTGCCGTAGAAACTGGCGGCTGCCTGGGCGCAGGCGTTTAGGACATCGGCGTACACCAGGACGCTAGCGCCTTTTGGCGGGGGACTGGATTGAGCGGCAGCCGGTGAGATCATCGCGGCTACAGCGCCAGAGGCGATCGCGCTAGACCAAAACTCTCCCCCATCGACCCGTGTCCCTGGTAGCCCAATGAACAGATCTCCCGGCTGGCAGGTGTGGGAGTTTGTGGAAAGCCCCGTCACCTCGACATCCCATACCGTCTGGGCTGAGCCATCTTCTGGGGTATTGAGGGGGACAGGCAAGCTCGCCAGAAGCTCTCTTAATTTCATGCGGCCTATACCTACGGAAATTGACAGAACGCTGGCTAGGGCAGCGCGGCTGAATTAGTCCTGTTCTACCATGTATTTCTGTAAGATCTTCTCTATTCGCTCCGCTGAGGCTCGGGGCGAAAAGCGAGGAATCACCGTAATTTGTTGTCCTGACTGGAGGTGGAGCACCGGTATTTCGTAGCGATACCGCTCCCACCAGTGAGGCTGAGTTGTGATGTCTCTAATTTCTAAGTCAACCGGCAGTTCAATTTCGGCAAGCTTCTCTTCGAGCCCTTCGCAGAGGTGGCAGCCAGGCTTGCTGTACAAAATCAGGCGGGTTTCCCTCATGGCTTCTATCCCAAGACGGTCTGCAGCGTGTCGTTTCCTTTCATCCCATTTGGATCATTTCATACATTTTCAAGATATCTTCTACTCACTCCGCGTTAGCATGAAGGCTAAACTGGATTATGCGTTCATTCTGAACAGGCAGCAGCCATCCTTATACCCATCACAGTTAATCATCTATCAAAGACATAGGGTTTTTCCAATTCACCATGCGTGACGTCCTCCCCAGCCGCCCCAGCGACCCGACTTACTCAACCCTCTCTTCCCAATCGTCAATTACGAATCGCCCGACGGTTGAACCTATCCGTGCCAGTGGTGCCTATGCGCTAGTGGACAGTCTGTGCCGCCACGGCGTCACCCACGTTTTTGGCTACCCGGGCGGTGCAATTCTGCCTATTTATGATGCGCTGTATGAGGCTGAGGCTGAGGGTAAGCTGAAGCACATTCTGGTGCGCCACGAGCAGGGCGCGTCCCACGCCGCCGATGGCTATTCCCGCGCTACGGGGAAGGTGGGGGTTTGCTTTGCAACGTCAGGGCCAGGCGCGACCAACCTAGTGACGGGTATTGCCACAGCCCAGATGGATTCTATTCCCATGGTGGTGGTGACGGGCCAGGTCCCTAGGGCCGCAATCGGCAGCGATGCGTTTCAAGAGACCGACATTTTCGGCATCACGCTGCCTATCGTTAAGCATTCTTACGTTGTTCGCGACCCGCAGGACATGGCCCGCATCGTTGCTGAGGCATTTTACATTGCCCAAACGGGGCGTCCCGGTCCGGTGCTGATCGACATTCCTAAGGACGTGGGCAAAGAGGCGTTTGACTACAGCCCGGTGGAGCCTGGCACCGTCAAGCTTCCAGGCTACCGTCCTACCTTCAAGGGCAACTCCCGTCAGCTCAACCAGGCGCTACAGCTTATCCGCAGCGCCCAGCGTCCCCTTCTGTATGTGGGCGGGGGAGCGATCACCTCTGGCGCTCACGAGGAGATTAAGCAGCTTGCAGAGCGCTACCATGTCCCTGTCACCACGACGCTGATGGGCAAGGGTGCCTTTGACGAGCACCATGAGCTAGCAGTAGGCATGTTGGGTATGCACGGCACTGCCTACGCTAACTTTGCCGTCAGCGAATGCGACCTCTTGATTGCGGTTGGAGCGCGCTTTGACGATCGCGTCACCGGCAAGCTGGATGAGTTTGCCGCCCGCGCTAAAGTAATTCACATTGACATTGACCCTGCAGAGGTGGGAAAAAACCGGGCTCCTGACGTGCCTATCGTTGGCGACGTGCGGCGGGTCATGGCTGATCTTTTGCGCCGCGACCAAGACCAGGGTTACGCTGTCGATGGGGCACAAACCCATGAGTGGCGCCAGCGGATTGGCGAGTGGAAGGCTGATTATCCCCTCACTGCCCCAGTCTACGAAGGTGTGATTTCGCCGCAGGAGGTGATTGTAGAGTTAGACAGGCAGGCTCCTCAAGCCTATTACACGACAGACGTGGGCCAACATCAGATGTGGTCGGCTCAATTTTTGAAGACGGGACCCCGCCGCTGGATTTCTAGCGCTGGTCTTGGCACCATGGGCTATGGTATGCCGGCGGCCATGGGGGTCAAGGTTGCCCTGCCCGACGAAGAAGTGATTTGCATTAGCGGGGACGCGAGCTTCCAGATGAACCTGCAGGAGCTAGGCACCCTGGCTCAGTACGGCATCGCCGCCAAAACCGTGATTATTAATAACGCGTGGCAGGGAATGGTGCGCCAGTGGCAGCAGGCGTTTTTCGGCGAGCGCTACTCCTCTTCAAATATGGAGATTGGGATGCCGGACTTTGTCAAGCTGGCGGAAGCCTTTGGCGTGCGGGGTATGGTGGTGCGGGATCGCTCGCAGCTGTCAGCCGCGATCGCCGACATGCTGGCCCACGATGGCCCTGTGTTGATGGATGTGCACGTCAAGCGGGACGAAAACTGCTACCCCATGGTGGAGCCTGGCAAAGGGAATTCTCAAATGCTGGGGCTGCCTAAGCGGCAAAAACTCCAGTCAGGGCAGTCAACTTGTGGAAGCTGTGGTACAGAAAATTCTCCGAAGCATAACTTCTGCTCTGAATGTGGTAGCAAGCTCTAGCCGCTACTGGGGTATTCCGCTGCTGGTGGCGCTGCTGCTGGGGCTGGGGAGTCACCCCGCCCAGGGCCAGCGGGACCAGCAGGTGTTTTTTCGCCTCTCTCGCATTGAGACGGACGTGCGATCGCTGCAGTCCCAAATTAATCAGCTTGACCGCCAGATAGGCCGGCTGCAGCGGCTGGACGGGGTTGAGGTTGAGGAGCGATCGCGGGTTGTGCCGCCGTCGGAGCCAGCCCCCACCTACGATCAGCTCGCCACCCTCGTGATTGAAACGCGCCAAGACATGTTTGCGCTGCAGGAGCGGCTCGCGCAGCTCGAAGCCCAGCTCGACCTTCAGAGTGAGCCATGACCAAGCCCACCTGGCAAGCTGACTTCTACCGCCGCCCGCTTAAGGACCAAGGGGAGCCCGTGTGGGAGCTGGTGATCTGCTGTCCCCAGCAGGAGTTTGTGGCCCACGCCTTTTGCCAGCAGTCTGGCGCGACGCCGCCCTGGCTCACGGCTCAAATTCAGGCTGTAATTCAGCAGCACGGTGCTCCCGATCAAATCAAGGTGTTTCGCCCCCAGAGCCTCAGCTTGATTACGGCGGCGGCAGAGCCCCTCTCTATCCCGGTGGTTGCCACACGGCGTACCCCCTTGCTCAAAGCCCACCTCCAGGACCGCGTCGGGCTCTACGCCTCGAGGCCGGAATACACCAGCGAGCCCTACCAGCCCACAAAAATCGAGTCCCTGCCACCGGTCCCAGTTCCAGAGGCGATTTGGGGGGAGCAGTGGCGATTTGGGGCGATCGCCGCTTCACACCTGATCGAGTTCATTGAGGAGAAGCCTATCCCCATCCGAGATACGCCGCCCGCACTCCATCCCCTGTCCCTCAAGCTTGCCTCTGACACCCTCATCCCCGGCGTAGTGATTGACGGGGGGCGGCAGTCGATGCGGCTGGCCCGCTGGCTGCAGGAGCAAACCCCCGTTAGCCTCAGCTACATTCCGGGTCCCCCTAACGGCCTAATTTTGGAAGCGGGGTTGAGCGATCGCTGGATTCTGGCCACCTTTGAAGATGCCGCCGTCGCCCAAGCGGGGCAGACCTTTTCCCAGCGTCAGCGGGCCAGCCGGGGTCTCCACTTCCTCCTGGTTCAGCCCGACGATTCGGGGATGACCTACAGCGGAATCTGGCTGCTGCACCCTGAATAGCGGCACGCTCCAGCTAGCGTCATGACAGACATCATTGCCTTGGGAATGCCATCTCAGTAGAATGCTTGAGCAGATAGGCAAGAAAACCACTATGGACGTCACCATTGGCATCATCGGCGGCAGCGGCCTGTATCAGATGGACGCCCTGAAAGACATCGAGGAGGTCCAGGTCGAAACCCCATTCGGCGCAACCTCGGACGCTATCATTGTTGGCACCCTGGAAGGTGCACGGGTAGCGTTTTTAGCGCGTCACGGGCGGGGTCATCGCCTGCTGCCCTCGGAGCTGCCCTTCCGCGCCAATATCTACGCTATGAAGCAGCTGGGCGTCAAATACCTGATTTCTGTCTCGGCGGTGGGCTCGCTTCAAGATAAATTTAAGCCCCTTGATATGGTGCTGCCAGACCAGTTCATCGATCGCACCAAGAACCGAGCGTCCACCTTCTTTGGCGAGGGCATCGTGGCCCACATCGCTTTTGCTGACCCAGTGTGCGTTGCCCTATCGGGGGTAGTCGCCGACGCCATCGACCAGCTCAATCTGCCTAATATTCAGCGCCATAGCGGCGGCACCTACGTATGCATGGAGGGTCCAGCCTTCTCGACCAAGGCAGAGTCGCACCTCTACCGGAGCTGGGGCGCCGCCGTAATTGGCATGACTAACCTACCGGAAGCTAAGCTGGCCCGGGAGGCGGAGATTGCCTACGCTACCCTTGCGATGGTGACTGACTATGACTGTTGGCATCCCGACCACGACAGCGTCACGGTGGAGCTGGTGATCGGTAACCTGATGAAGAATGCGGCTAATGCCCAGGCGGTGATTCGAGAGACGGTAAAGCGCCTCCACGATAATCCGCCCGAGTCCATAGCCCATTCGGCTCTAAAGGACGCGATCTTAACGCCTTTGGATCGGGCCCCTGCAGCGACGAAGGAAAAGCTGGCGGCGCTGCTGCAAAAATATATGGACTAATCTGCGCGAGTGACTGGAGGGCATACATTTCGAAGGACATGGCACGCCGTATCCCCACCACCGCCGGGCTTACACCATCAAATCATCTAGCTCCGCGTAGTCTGGCAGCGTCGTATCGATCGCCTTCCCGCCCCGCACTACCACCCGATCGCCCTGAGGACGGGGCAGCAGCTCGCTGAAGGTACGGGCCTTAAAAATAATGAAATCCGCAGGGTTGCCCACCGCGATGCGCCCGTGCTCGGGCAGCCCCATTAGGTCGGCAGGCGTTGTAGTAATGGCCCGGGGCCAGTCGCCGTAGGGGTTATCCAGGTGGCCGATACGCACCGACCAGTTGAACACCTCTAGGCCGTCGTGGTCCCCAAAGCCGTGGAAGGGGTCGCGGCAGTTGTCGCTGGCGATCGCCACCGGCACCCCGGCCTGCTTCAGCTCGTGGAGTAGGGTGACGCCGCGCCAGCGGGGGGTGAGACCGGTTTTTAGGGTTTGTGAGGACGGAGTCGCGGTTTGGCGAAAGTTTTCGGACGCCTCCTGCCTCCGGTCCTGGAGGTACATGTTGCACAGCGGCAAACTCACCACACCAATGCGGGCCGCTTTTACCGCATCTATAGTTTGAGCTACCTCATCTGGCGACTGCACTGCCAGGCTACAGCAGTGGCCGCAGGTGATGAACCCCTCAAACTGGCTGCGCTGAGCAGCTTCACCAATCTGGCGCAGGCTGCGGTGGGTAGGGTCGCCGCTCTCGTCAGTGTGAAAGTCTAAAGCGAGCTGCCGCTCGTGGGCTAGGGCAAACACCCGGTCAAGCTGCCGGTCGAGTTCAGGGTTAGGGAAGGAGACTCCGCCTAAAATGCCCCCCGGCGTTTCCGCCATCTGGTCTGCCAGGACTTCTCCCTCAGGGGTCAGGAAGTAGTCCAAGGGCACCAGGCAAACCGCTTGGAGCACAAGGCGATCGCCCCACTCCGCCGCGAGCTGCTTGAATACCCCCAGGCTAATCTCTGCCTGCTTGTTCTGCGCGTCAATGTGGGTGCGAATGGCGTGGGTGCCGTGGGCGTAGCTGCATTTGAGGCCAAAGGTCATGCGGCGATAGAGGTCTTCGGCGCCCCAGTGCTTTTGGGCATCTTCCGAGACCGCCTTGAGCGCGCCCTCGAAGGTGCGATCGGGGTTAGGGCACCGCTGCCAGATGTGTCCCTTGTCCAAGTGGGTGTGCATATCCACAAAGCAGGGCCAAACCTGCTTCTGCTGTAGGTCTACGGCAGGTAAATCTGAAAATTCTCCTTCTCCGGCTGGGGTAATCTGGGCGATACGGCCATTGCGAACTTCTAAATCGACGTGGGCGAGGGCGTCGCCTAATAGCGTCGCACGGGGATCATCGGTGAGCGACAGGGGGAAGTCGACGTTTAGCAAAGATGAGGAAACGTGGGCATATTTGAGCCAATAGTGCTCAGCGTTAGGAATCATTAGATCAGGGGCTTATCAACAGGTAGGATGAGCATATACCACAATGACAGCCCAAATACCCCGGTTTTAGACATCCTGACTCCGAATATCGCGGCTCTAGATATCGCGACTAAGCGCACTCTCGTGCCAATGTTTAAGGCAGAGGTCTGAAAACCACGTCAGCACCACAAAAATGCTGACGCCCATGACAGCAATCAGCAGCAGGGCCGC
>JBHJHJ010000263.1:0-3972 GCA_050330955.1 Elainellaceae cyanobacterium
TGGCTGCGCGGCATCCCGGACACACTGCATCAACGCCTGACCATCCCACACCGTAATAAAGCCTCGGTTGTCGGCGGTCAGCAACCACTGATCGCTGCCGCTGACCTCAACTTCAGTCAGGGAATGGTATCGGCCAACGGCGGGAACCACCGCAGAGGGATAGTCCCATTCAACGTCAACCGTGTAGGCAGATTTATGGACCCAATCCCACAGCACGAGCTGATTAAACTGGCCGCCAATGGCGGCAACTGAGCGGTTGCCGTCGCTGATTGTCTCTAAATCGCTAATCGATCTATCTTGTAATACCAAGCTCTCTTCTAGCGAGAGCTGGATATTTTTCTGCCCAGGTGACTCCTGCCCAGATGACTCCTGCCCAGAGCTACCAGCGTCATTCAACGTCGATAGACTCGTCTGCAAGTTCCATCGCCGGACGATGCCGCTACCGTGGCCGCTAAATAGCCCCTGACGGCCATCGGCAAAGGCTAGGGCAAAAACGCGGTCGAAGCGGTCATCAGAGCGTGCCAGGCGGTTACCGTTGTTGATGTCCCAAAGGCTAATGGCGCCATTCTCAAGGCCAATCGCAACCCGGTCGGCGTCTTCTGGGCTTTCCCGAATCACCCGCACGGCGCGCGCTAATTGCTCGGGGGTCGCCAGCGGCGTGCGATCGCGGAGAATAGGCGCATGGCGAAGCCACCCCAGCCGATCTTCGACATCCCAGCGATACACTATCTGGTCGCGCCCGCCGGACAAAACCTTTGACTCCTGCCCCACGATCTGCAGCGCAGTCACAGGGGCAGCATGATGAGCAGTCGGCCTTAGCCACCACCACCAGGCCAGCAGCAGCAGCGCCAATAGTCCGCCCCCGAGCTGCAGCCATAGGGGAATGATGGGCCGCACCCGCAGATCTAGGGCCTGGGTGCTGGGCGTGATGTGAATTGAATCGGTGTCTAGCCCCTCGCCGGGGTGGCTGATCTGAGGGGTTACCTCCACCAACAGCCGGCGCTCCCACCCCAGTAGCGGTCGCTGCCGCTGGACAGTCAATCGCAGGGTTTGAGTTTCTTCCGGCTCAAGGTCGATGGGGGGCACAGGCTGGATGGCGCAGCGGTAGCCGTTGGCCTCAGCAGCCTGAACGTGGACCTGCTGAGCTAGGTTGCTATGGTTCCCAAAGGTGAGGGGAAAGATAGCGCTGCGCTGCCCTGCACCCCAGTCCTGAGCCTCTCCCGGAATCGTCTGCTGACGAGGGTCGCAGGCGAAGGTCACCGTTCCTGCGGGCAGGACTTCCACCTTTCCGTGGGTGGTGTGGGTGTTGCCGAAGCGATCGCTAATCTCCACGTCAAAGTCGTAATCGCCACTGGCGGTGGGGGGCTGCTGGGGCGGCAGGCAGCGAAACGCCGCCCGGCGGGTGTCGCCCCCAGTGAGGGTGTGGTAAAGGGTATCGCGGGGTTCTGATGCAGGATCCTCTGAGTCGGGGGGAAGGAACCAGTTCTCGGGCAGGCGCAGCAGCTTTAGGGTAATCTCGGCGGGCTCCGATTGTAGGTTCATGGCCAGCGCATCAACAGTCAGCCGCTCACCGGGGTAAACCTTGAGGTAGGGCGACACCAAATGCACCTGCAGCGGCTGCGATCGCTGCTCGATTAGCAAGTCAAGGTGGCGCTCGGCGTCTAGGTCGTCGTACTCCACGGAGAACACCTGCACCATCAGATCCAATGTAGTGTTGATGGCGGGAATTGGGGGCCGGTTAATCACCACCCGGAAAGTGGTGCTGTCACCTGGGGGCTTTTTGGCGCAGACCTTGGGCTCCACGTCGTACCAATGGTTGGCCGCCACCGAGGGCTGCCCCGGCGTACTCAGCTCCACCTCAAAGCTGGCAAAGCGATCGCTCTGGTTGACCACCACCAGCTCAAATTCCCGCTCTTCCACGGGGTTGTCGGCGTGGGGCACGTGGTCGACCCCGTCCTCGTCTTCTTTCACCAGCAGCCCCGTGGTAGCTGAAGGCACGATGCGCAGCCGCTGCTTGGAAATTTGAATCTGGAGTTTTTCAATGGCGGGCTGAAAGCTGGTCATAGTTGCGCGACAAGTAGAGTACTGAAGACGACCGTGACAGGAAAATTACGGCTGGTTGAGCCCAGGATTAGCCCCCTTCTCCCTCAGCGGCTCCGTTGGAGTCGCCTAGGACCGGAGTTTGCCACTGCAGTAGCCCCATTAGGTGCCGCCGCCGCCACAAGTGACGCAGCACATTGATTCCCAGTTCATGGGCGGTGCGGATATCGGCCCTGGGCAAGGGCCGCTGCAGCCCCCAAGCGCTAGAGAGATCTCCGCCCAGCCACACCAAACCGTCAGCGATCGCCAGGTTGACGGGGCTTCCCCCCAGCTTGGGAAGCTGCGTGAATAAGAAGGGCTCGGTTTTTATCGGATGCGTCGCCTTCAGGTCCTGCCAGGGTACCAGCGTCTGAAAGACCTGCTGCATCCGAGGGGGAAGTTTGGGCACCTGCGCTGAAGGCGTTTCTAGCAGAATGACGCCGCCCTTCTGGGTAAATGCTTCTAGCCACTGCAGATGGGGCATCAGTAATTGGACATCCCGCGCTTTGGCGTAGGACATGTAAAGGATGTCAAAGGCGTCAACGGGCAAACTGTTGTGTAACTGCACCTTATGGGCCGCCAAGTCGAGCTGCATTTCTGGCAGCAGCACCGCCATGGCCTGATTGAGCCGGTGGAAGTCGTCGTAGGTTTTGGCGGTGGTGGGGTTAACAAACCCAACACGGGGACTGGCGATGGGTTTGGCCTGCACAACTTGCCGGTGACGCAGGTCCAGCTCCCCCAGTCCCGGCATAAATAGATCTTGGGGCGAGGCCAGCCGGACCGGACCCGGCCCAAGCTGAAACCGACATAGCTCAATGTCCAGGGGGTCTGGCGGTGCGGTAAGCTCTTCGAATCGGCACTGCTCGGGCAGGGTGTCTTGCCCGTTGGCCGCCACTGCGGCAAAGGGCTCCACGTAGCGGGCCGTAATGTACACCGTCATAGGGCCTGCGGTAGGTGGGGCGATCGCCACACGAAAGGCGCGATCGCGCTCATTGCCCTGGCCTACGATAATTGGGTTCCCCGCCACGTCAATGGCGACACCAGGCTGAATCTCCAGCCAGCGCTGCTCCTGGCGCTGGGCATCGCGCGCCCTCGTCTGCGCCCGGCTCCAAGGGGGCGGATCAATGACCTTCACCCCCAGCCCGCAGACAATGCCCGACTGGCCCATGGCCTGGAAGTGGAGGTTGTCCCGCTGCCGAAAATACGCCTGGGAAACTTCCCAGCGCTCGGCGGTCATAATTAAGCCGTCGTAGACGTTCAGCCGCTGTAGCGGCTGGGGAAGCTGGTGGGGAAAAGCGTCGGAGCGAAACGTCATTGGGCTAGCCTCAGCATTCGGGTGTGCCACCGTCCACGAGGATGGCGCGGCAAAGACGGCTGCGGTCGAGGGTGATATTTTCTAGCCGCGCCCCCGCTAAATTGGCTTCGTTGAAGCTCGTTAAGGCAAATGTCGTGTCGACTAGGGTAGCCCCCTGCAGGTTGGCCTGCCGCAGGTCCACGTCTTCAAACAGCGTTCCGGTTAAATTCGCCCCAGTTAGGTTGGCCCCCCGTAGGTTAACGCCTCTGAGCTGCGCCCCGCTGAGGTTGATGCCCCGCAGATCTACCCCTTCTAAATCCACGTTTTCCAGCACAATGCCCGACCAGTTGGCGTTGGCGTCGATCGCCGCCCCTTCCAGGTTGACGCGACTAAGGTCGAGGGAGCGCAGATCTACTTCCCTTAAATCCGCCCCCGCCAAATCCGCCCGCCGCAGGTTGGCCCCTTCCACCATCGCCCCCTGAAAACTGGCGTTGCTGAGTTCGCTGCGGCTGAGATCGGCCCCGGAGAATTTGACCCCATCCAGCAGCGACCCGCTCAGATCGATGCCCCGCAGATCGGCATTGGCAAGATTAGTGCCC
>JBHJHJ010000264.1:0-22074 GCA_050330955.1 Elainellaceae cyanobacterium
AACCCCCAGGGCGATCGCCGTCCCCCCCAGCAAAAAGCCCGCTCGCGCTGCCCAGCGCACCCCTTGGATGCGGCTGCCGGTAAACTTCCAAACTGCTGCCTTGAGCACCTGACCACCGTCGAGGGGCAGCCCCGGCAGCAAGTTGAACAGCGCCAGCACCAGATTGACCTTAGCTAGACGATCCAAAATGATCTGGGCAGGCTCGATGGGCACCACCTGGGCCGCTAAAATTAGCGCGACAAATAACCCGAGGCTGACGCTGGGTCCGGCGATCGCCACCTGAAACGCCTGGCCCGGCGTCTTAGACTCCTCCGCAATGGAGGCGACGCCGCCAAACAAAAATAGGGTGATGGAGTTCACCGGAATGCCTTGGGAGCGGGCCACCAGGCTGTGGCCTAGCTCGTGGAGCAGGACAGAGCTGAACAGCAGCAGCGCCATGACAAATCCTGCTATCCACTCCAATCCTTGCCAGTTCTGGTCTTGCCAGTTGAGGCTATAGGACACCGTCACCAGAACCAGAATGAAGAACCAGGACGGGTCAATGAATAGAGGAATGCCGAACATCGACCCGATGCGCCAGCCTTGTCGCATAACTTAACCAACCCTTGTGAACGGTGGGACTGCACCTACAGACGTAGCATAAATGGCTGGAGAGCCCATTTTTTGCTTTGGCTTCAGGTGCCTATCTCTATTCTAAGGAAGTCTCTCAGAAATCTAGGCGCGCAGGCCCCACAGAACGTGAGTTTAAGCTGTATCAATGGACTAGAGAACCCCGGCGTTGGCCAGCCCAAGGATAACCCCGGCCCCTAAAATATGGCCAAAGCTCATGGTGGCCAGCAGTTCGGGAACGCCAAAGCCGGTGAACATGGCGGGAAGCTCCACTGGCAATGCTGGACCGCGCCCGCGATTTTGGATGGCGTAGTAGCCAATGGCGATCGCAAATAGGTTGCAGAGGATCATGATCAGCGCCACGGTGAAGGACCAGTTGACGGTCTGCGGTGCGGTAGACGCGATGGCAATCCAGGTCAGCATGAAATTATCTCCTAATTTATAAAGTTGCTTGTTATTGGGTTGAAGGCGCAAAACGCCAGTTGCAATATGCGAATTATAAAGATGAGCTTGCAAAGCATTACGGTTTGGTTGCCAGAATTAACATTCGCTGTCAACGTAGAGGGTCAAACAGACTAGCGAGGCGCCATGTGGGTCAAAATTTGCGGCATTACTCAGGCAGACCAGGCGGTGGCGATCGCCCAACTGGGGGCAGATGCTTTGGGGTTTATCTGTGTACCCGCTTCCCGCCGCTACGTCGAGCCTGAGCAGATTGAGGCCATTGCTCAGGTGCTGCAGATGCAGCCCCAGACGGCGGCGGTGCAGCGCGTCGGCGTCTTTGTTGACGTACCGATAGACCAGATCTGCCATATCGTAGACCGCACTCAGCTCACCGGCATTCAGCTCCACGGCGATGAATCCCCTGAGGCCTGTCAGCATCTGCGGCGTCTGCGTCCAAAAATCAACGTCATTAAGGCGCTGCGGGTGCGATCGCCCGAAACGTTGGCGGCGGTGGAAGCCTATCAAGACAGCGTCGACGCCCTGCTGCTGGACGCCTTCCATCCCCAAGCCCACGGCGGTACGGGCCAAACCCTGGACTGGTCTGGGCTGAAGACGTTTCGCCCCCCGGTGCCTTGGCTCCTAGCGGGCGGAATCACCCCCGAAAATGTGGCCACCGCCCTCGCCACAGCTCAGCCTGACGGCATTGACCTATCGAGCGGCGTGGAGCGATCGCCCGGGCAAAAGGATTTATCTAAGGTCGCACAGCTTTTTCACGCCGTTGCCGATTTTTCTGGGCACTCTACGCGATAGCGATACGACATCGCTTATGAACTGTGAAGTTAAAGGAGGGGCGGGCTGCGCCCGGTATGTGTTTAGCGTATCGGTCTGACCCCCTCTAGCTCCCCCTTGCCAAGGGGGAGAACCCAGCTTCCCTCCTTGACAAGGGGGGATTGAGGGGGGTAAAGCCAGCCTGTAGAGCAGGTTCTCACACTCGCTAAACAGATACTGCGCCCGCCCCTCCTTTAACAAGTCACGCAGGACTGCTATATGACCTAGGCAAATGTGAAGAAATTCGCATCATGGATGGCTAACATTTTTGAAAAACGGTAAAATCGGATACAGAAATGAATTGCTCAGCCTCCAAGAGCAATTCAAGCCCCGCCTAGTGAATTGAACCTATCGTTCTTCAAGGCAACACCACTTAATTCATTGGGAGACATGATGAAACTTTCCTATCGCGGTATTTCCTATACCACTGAGCCCCCGACCGTTGAGCAGATGGAATCCAACCTCAGCGGTTCCTATCGAGGCTGCGGCTTTCAGTTCGGCTATCCTCGCCACATTCCGGCAACCCACCCTGTCGCTACGCTCAGCTATCGTGGCGTGCCCTACCGAACCACCGCCGCGGGTGAAGTTCGCCCGGTTCAACCAACTCAGCCCCGCGCGCTGCGAGATTTGACGGCCCTCCGCGATCGCAAGGCCCAGGACTGTGATTTGCAGGCGCTTTCAGCCGTTCACAACCGGAACCTTTACCAGATGCTGGAGCGCCGCATTCAAGCCGCCCGCGCCAAGGGAGATCAGGCTTTGCTTGAGCAGCTTGAGCAAGAGCGCCGCCAAATGGTCTAGGCGTTACGCATACCCCGGTTTCGTCAATAACCGTGAAAGGGCTTGGCAGTGCCAAGCCCTTTCCCTTTCAAAAATCAACGCCCCGCTTAAGGTCAATGCCCTTCTCCGCATAGTGCTTGTGGCAAAACACCTCCGAGTGGACGCTTGCCAGATCGAAATAGGCCGGCTGGTGCTTGCACCGCCCCGTAATAATCACGCTGGTGTCCCTCGGCTTGCGCAACAGCGTCTGAACGATGGGTTCAGGCGGCAGCAGCTCTAGGTCCACTGTGGGGTTCAACTCATCTAGAATCAGCGTCTTGTAAAGGCCAGAGGCGATCGCCGCCCGGGTAATTTCCCAGCCCCGCTCCGCTTCCACGTAGTCAATTTCCTGCTGCTGCCCCCGCCACACAATGGCGTCCCGACCGCAGCGCTGGTGGTCTACCAGGGACGGATAGCTTTGTCGCAGCGCCGCAATGGCGGCATCCTCCGTATAGCCCTTCCCCCCCTTGAGCCACTGCATCACCAAAACCCGGTGGGACTTATCTTGGCTGATGCCCCGCCCGATGGCCTGCAGCGCTTTACCCAGGGCGCTGGTGGATTTGCCCTTGCCGTCGCCTGTGTAGATTTCAACGCCCTTGATGTCGTAGAGGTCGCTGGAGTGCTCGTAGCGGCGCATCTCGGAATGGAGATCGGCGATGTCCAGCAGCGCTGAGGGGGCGCTGCGGCCCGTGGCGATGATTTCCAGGTGCTCGGGCTTGTTTGCCAAGGTTTGGGCCACCTCGTCTGCGGGCAGCAAGCCCAGGTCGAGCACCGGGTTGAGCTCGTCTAGCACCACCACAGAGTAAAGGCCGGAGGCGATCGCTCCTTTGGCTACATCCCACCCCCGCTGGGCCTCTTGGCGGTCAAAGCGGGTGATGCCGTCAGCGTCAAAAAACTCGCCGCGCCCGGTGCGCACTTGGTCAATTAAGTGGGGAAACCCCTGCTGCAGCGCTTCGATGGCTGCGTCTTCGTCGTAGGGGCGCCCCGGCCCTTTGAGAAACCGCAGCAGCAGCACCCGAGACTGGGTGCCGGTTTGAATTCCCAGGCCGATTGACCTGAGGACAACGCCTAAAGCAGCCTGGGATTTTCCCTTACCGTCGCCATCGTAGACGTGAATTTGGCCCATGGCGCGACCAAACTGCGCCTGGGCCGTTTTGATGCCGATGCCGCGTCCTGTGGATTTAGCCCGCGTTGTGTTCATGGCTTTTAGAGTCATTCGCTCTTATCGTCAGTAGAGCCCCGTAAGTAAATGTAGCTGTCGGGGCGCGCTCCCACCTTCGTTTAGCCGTGGCGACGTCCTTAGCTGTAGGCGATCGCCGTTGAACGGGTGCCTTAAACCTTCCCGCACCGGAAGAGCGCTATATATGCGTATACAAATATCTTACAGCTCTATATCTAGATTTGCCGACTGCGATTCTGCCTAGACTAAACCGGTGTGGCGATCGCGTCCCGCCATGACCATATAATTAGAGCTATAGAAAACCGGCAAAGAAAGCAGCGCCTGCTCTGTTGAGAAAAGGTTTTGGGAGAACGCTCAATGACCGTCTATTTACTTCCCCTCAAGGTGATATCGACGCAGGCTTTGCTGCTGCTGTTTGTCATTGCCATTGAGTCGGTTGTGCTGCGGCGACGGCTGAAGTTCTCGCCCCGCAAGAGTGTCGAGTATGCGATGTCTCTCAACTTATTATCCCTGGTGCTAGGCTGGTTCGCGTTCTTTGCGGGTCTAGCGCTCTTGGCAAACAGCGACTCTGTTGAAGCGGTGGAGACGGATCTGATCAATCTCCTATTTCTCAATGGTCAGCTTCCCAACACCTTCCTCTGGATTGTGATTGCGGGATTTATCACTTTTTTCCTCACGGTCTTTATCGAAATATTAGGGTTCGTGCAGCTTCAGCAGCTCCGAGGCGAGCGCGAGGAAATCGAGCTACGGTATGGTCGACGTAAGCCCAAGTTTCCCATGGGCTATCGACGAGAGCCGAGGGCAGGGCAGCCTGAGGCGAAGCCGGCCTATGCAATTCTGATTGCTAATGCAACGAGCTACAGCCTTATGCTGATCGTGTTGATCACGCTGCAGATCATCGATCCGCTGCGGGAAGGCCCCCTCCGCCTCATTGCTCCAGACTGGTAGCGAGTTCAATTACCGCCATGCTTAAGATTCCGACCACCGCCGACATGATGAAACGGACGGCCAGCGCCGTCAACACCTCTCGGCAACACCTATGGCAGACCATCCGGCCCAACCAGGCGTTTTCCTGGCAGACGCTGATGTTTCTCTGTCTGTTTTCCTGGCTGATGGCGCTGCTGACGTCAGATTCGCCGCTATTTCAGCCTGAGACGCCCATCAGCGAGGTGGGCCGGCTCTCGCTTCAGGGGTCCCCCGCTAAATATGCGCTGTTCACCATGGGGTGGCTTTTCCTCACCGGGGCGATCGCCTGGCTGCTGAGCGGCTCGCGCTGGAAAATACCGCTGTTTGACCTGGTACTTCGTCCGGCGGCTTGGGTCGCGGCGGCCATCCCCTGCATCTTCGCGTTCCAGGTATGGTATGACGACAATTTTGAGGCCGCGCTGACCTTCTGGCCTATCTTAGCGGCGATCTTTTACCTGTTTCCTCGCTGTGTCAGCTTGAAGAGTGGATACAAAGCCCCCAAAGCCTCCGAGCGCCAGCACCTGCTTATTATTGTGCTGATCAGCCTACTGCTGAGCTGCTGGATTCAGTTTTACTTTCTGGTTCAAGATTGGGTCAGCGGCTACACTAGCGTGTTTGAGCCACTGGTGCCGGGGCTCGAAACAGAGGCCAACCCCGGTAGCGCTAACCCCGGCGGCGAGATAGACACCATCACCAACCCCGACGGAGCGTCTAGCGCTGATGGTGCTACGCCGACTAACTCTAGGCCGGCCGACATCGCGGAGGCGGTGATTGCAAGTCAGCTTGAGGGGCTATCCGTGCCCGAAGGTCGGCAGCGCCTGCAGACAGACCCTAGCTTAATCCAAGCCCTCAACGCCCAGTTCACTGCAGCCCTGACCAATGCCCAGGAGAATCCGGGCTGGACAATCGAGATCTCACAGATTGTGCCATCCCCCCTATCCTTCCGGCTTCAGGTGGTGCCGCCCTTCACCGGGACTGGAGCGGAAGGGACTGACGGGGCCACCGCTGCAGTCTATAGAATCTGTCGGGTATCGCCCGTAGAGAACCCCGGCGCGGCTCAGCTCAGTCAGCTTTCCTGCCAAGCCAGTTCCCCCCAGTAGCGCTTTGGCCATGTCTTTTAGTCGACTCGTTGTCATTGCTGTGAACGCCTTTCGCGAGGTAATTCGCGATCGCATCCTCTACCTCGTTGCGCTCTATGGGGTGGGGTTTGTGGTGCTGGGCGCACTGCTGCCCCGAGTGGCGGCCAACACCCAGGACAAGATGCTGATGGATATGGGGCTAGCGGCGATCGCCCTCATCGGGCTGGTGACGGCCATTTTGGTGGGGACAGGCTTGGTGAACAAGGAAATTACTAAGCGGACGATCTACGTGCTGATGGCCAAGCCCGTTACCTCAGTGGATCTGGTGGTGGGCAAGCATCTGGGGCTGACGGCCGTGCTTGGTGTCCTGCTGGCCGCGATGACAGTCCTCTACCTGGGGCAGCTTAGCCTTAGCGGCATCGCTTACCCCTCTGGTAGCCTGCTGCTGGCGGTGGGCTATACGCTGCTGGAGCTTTCTCTAATTACGGCAGTAGCCATTTTGTTCGGCGTCATCACCAGCCCGCTGCTAGCCGCGCTGCTGACCCTAGGGGTCTATTTAGTGGGGCAGCTCAGCCCGGACTTAATTGAGCTGAGCGAGCTAATTGACAGCCCCGCCCTCACCCGTCTTACTAATGGGCTCTACCTGGTGTTGCCCGATCTCTCGCGCCTTAACTGGCGCAACCAGGCGGTTTACGGCCTGGAGCTGATGCCTGAGCCCGCTGCGCTGGCGGTACACGCCCTTTACGGCCTCTTGTACATCGTCGTCATGCTGGCGATCGCCAGCGCCATCCTCAGCCGCCGCGAGTTCTAGCGCTTACCGCAACCGGCGCTGTCGCAACCGCTGTCATCATGCCCCAGAGCCAGTTGATTTTGTAGCGATCGATGGTGATGTTCTGCAGCCCCGCCTTTTGCAGCATCACCTCGCATTCTGCCACTCGATATGCCCGAAAATGGGCGGGGTTGAAGCGCTGGAGGATTAGGTCACAAATTTGGCAGGTCCAATAGTCGTGGCACCAGTCCGTAATCACGATGCGCCCCCCCGGCTTGAGCACCCGGCCCATTTCTCGCAGGGCCTGGTGCGGGTCTCGGAAATAGTGAAACGCGCTGGTGGACACCACCACATCTACCGCGCCATTGGGAAGCGGTAGGCTGTCAGCGCTGCCCAGGTGCAGCGCCACGGTGGCGGGCAGCTTTTGGCGGGCGACTTGGAGCATCTCAGCGCTAGAGTCGAGCCCGGTTAGCCTTATGGAGGGCAGTCGGTGCCCCAAGACGTGGAGCAGGGTGCCTGTGCCGCAGCCCAGGTCCAGAACGTGCTCCTCCCCGTTTAAGGCGAGTCGCTTGAGGGTTTCTTCAAGGGTGGTCTCCACATAAAAGGCCCAGCGGCGATCGTAGCGCTTGGCAAGCTGAGCGTACTCGGCTTGGATAGGGTCAGCGTATGCCGGTTTGTTCATCTTCTTAGCTGTGAGGAATTTATCATGGCGCAGCTCTCAAGCAACACAGCCCATACGCTAACTTACACGATCCTGAGGCTGGCCTGGCGATTCGGCGGTGGGCAGGGTCAAAATAAAAGTCGTCTGCTCTCCTGCATCGGTCCCTAGCGCTAGGCGACCCCCGTGGGCCTGGACAATCTCCCGAGACAGGCTCAGCCCTAGCCCCAGTCCCTCCACGGTGCGGGTGCGGGCCGGGTCACCCCGGTAGAAGCGGTCGAAAATGCGATCGCGCTCTTGGGGTGGGATCGGGCGAGAGGCGTTTGTGAGGGTCACCTGCACGGTGGTGCGGTGCTCTAGGACAGACTGCTGAGCCTCAAGGCTCACCCAGCCCTGGGGCAGGTTGTATTTAATTGCGTTACTGATTAAGTTCTGCACTACTTGGGTAAGCAGGTCGCGATCGCCCCACACCACCAGACCCGGCGCGATGTCAGCAGTAACTTTTAAGTGGGGCGCAAGCAGCTCACAGTCTTCCAGCATCACCGCCAGCAAGGCTGAAAGATCAATCCGGGTTTTGTGCAGTCCCATCTGCCCCGCATCAGCTAAGGACAGCAGCAGCAGCTTACGCACGATGCCGCTGAGGCGGCGCACCTCATCCAGCAAGCTGCTCAACTGCTGCTGCATCGGGGAGCCCGGTTCCGCCCGCTGCAAGGTCTGCTCTAGCTCCCCCTGCAAAATGGCTAGGGGCGTCTTCAGCTCGTGGGCCGCGTCGGCGCTAAAGCGGGAGGCTTGACGGAAACTGCGCTCTAGCCGCTCTAGCATTTGGTTGAAGACTTGAATCAGCGCGGCAAATTCAACGTCGGTTGTGCCCACGGGGACCCGCTGGCCCAGCCCCGCGACGGTAATCTGCTGCATGGTGCGGCTCAACCGCCGGATTGGCGCCAAGGCACTGCCCGACAGCCCCCAGGCCCCGGCGGCCACCACCAGCAGCGTTCCCGGTATGGCGATGAGAAAGATGCTGCGGATGGCGGCCATCTCCTGGTCCACAGTCTGCAGGCTGATGGCGATCGCGATGCGGCGGCTGGGCAGTCTGACCGCGCTGACGCGCCAGCGCCCACTGGCAAGACGACGGGTGATGATGCGAAGCTTCGGCGGCTGTCTACCCTCTGGAATGAACCTCTGGTTGAGTGATGGCTCACCTTCTGGTGCGAGTGCCGGAGTGGTTGACCGGAGGCGATCGCCCCTATCCCAACGGCGACCGCGCCGCCCCCCACGGCGCGGGTAGACAGGGGCAAAGGCGGGGGACCAGTTCTCAGATTCGTAGATTGGGTTTCCCTGGACATCTGAGATTTGAACGATAATTCCCTCATCCTCTAAGCGCTGCAGCAATCGGTCAGGTCCAGGCTGAGAAATTTTTGGTAGCACAGACGCCCGAGCTAGCCCTCGAAAAAGGTCTTCCATGCGGACATCGACGCGGCTGACTTTGGCACTGTAGATTAGCCGCCACGCCACGCCGCTGAACCCCACCAGGGCCACCCCGGCCATGGCCGTCACCAGCAGCGCGATCCGCAGCCGAAAGGAGCGCATCACGGCTCTGGCTTGCGGAAGCGATAGCCTACACCCCGCACGTTTTCGATCCAGCTGGCGCCGGTTTTCTCGCCGTGGGTTTCATTGGCTTGGTCAATCTTTTTACGCAGGCGCTGGACGCACACGTCCACCACGTTGGTGCTGGGGTTGAAGTCATAGCCCCAGACGTGCTCCAAAATTTGCGTGCGGGTGAACACCCGTCCGGGCGATCGCATCAGGTATTCCAGCAGGTTGAACTCCCGGGTGGTGAGTTCAACGGGGGCGGGATGGTGGTTGGGAACGCTATACGTTACTTCGCGGGTGAGTCGGTCTAGGGTGAGGGAGCCTACCGTAACTCGGTTTTGGCGATCGCTCCCGCTGCGCCTTACTACAGCGTGGATGCGGGCCACCAGCTCTTCTACAAAAAAGGGCTTGCTGATGTAGTCGTCTGCCCCTAAGTTGAGCCCTTCAAGGCGATCGTCTAGCTCGTTGCGGGCGGTGAGCAAAATGACGGGGGTGTCACGCCCAGAGCGGCGCAGGTGCTTTAGAATCGCCAGTCCATCTTTTCCCGGCACCATGATATCCAGCACGATGACGTCGTAGTCTTGCTCGGCGGCCTGGTGGTAGGCCACATCGCCGTTGTCGCAGTAGTCAACAACAAAGCCCTGCTCTTTGAGGCCCGCTTGAACAAAGCTGGCAATTTTTAATTCGTCTTCGACGTAGAGTACGTGCATGAGACTTTTGGGATCAGATACGCTAGCGTTACTTCCCTTCGATTTGGGCCACTAGCCGCCTCAGTCCAACAATCAGCACCACTCCGGCTAGCGCCCCTCCCAAATGGGCAATGCGGTTAACCCCATCGGCGACCCCCACCTGCTGAATCTCATTTAGCACCTGGGAGACCACAAACTGCCCCAGAATAATTACCTCCACCACCCGTCGCCAGCTCCAGCTCAGGCGAATGAGGACGCTGACAGCGAATAGGCCAAAGACCGCCCCGGATGCCCCGAGAGATATGATGCGCACGGGCTGTAGAATCCAGCTCAGCAGATTAGCCGCAAAGCCGGTTAGCAGATAGCTGCTGGTGACACCCACGACACCTTCTTCCTCTTCTACCAACCGGCCAAACACGTAGAGCATGAAGAGATTGCCCGAGAGATGGGACCAGCTGGCGTGGCAGAACATGGCGGTGATGAACTGGTACCACTGGGGATTGGCGTGGTTGAGGTAAAGGCCCTGCAGCGGTAGACCCAGAGGGTGGTCAAGCAGGAAGATAACGAGGTTGAGGATGACAAGGGCGAATACGCCGTTGTAGGTCCGCTGGCGTTCGGCTGGGATTGTGGTGGTGTTAAGCATGGTTTGCTGTTGGGCGTTTGGGCTATTAGGCGCTATGCATTTAGATGTGTCGCAAATCGAAATCCACACTGCTCTAATCTAGCGTTAGGATCGGGGCAACTGGTGGGATGGCGTTGCTGCATCGTGTGGCGCTGGCGCTTGGATCATGTCCCGTGAGAGGGCGAATGGCCATTCGCTACCTGTCCCGTATGTATCTGTATCTCCGCGATCGCATGGTCTACGAACCGCTACACCACAAATACCGCCCCCAAACCTTTGCCCAACTGGTGGGGCAAGAGGCGATCGCCGCTACGCTGACCAACGCCCTGCGGCAGTCGCGCATTGCCCCGGCCTACCTATTTTGTGGACCTCGGGGCACGGGCAAGACCTCCAGCGCCCGCATCTTGGCCAAGTCCCTCAACTGCATCAGCACAGACCAACCCACCCCTGAGCCCTGCGGCACCTGCGAGATTTGCACCGAAATCGTCAAAGGCGCGGCGCTAGACATTATTGAAATCGACGCCGCCAGCAACACAGGCGTCGACAACATCCGCGAGCTGATTGAGCGGGCCCAGTTTGCCCCGGTGCGCTGCCGCTATAAGGTCTACATCATTGACGAGGTGCATATGCTGAGTACGGCGGCGTTTAATGCGCTGCTGAAAACCCTGGAGGAGCCGCCAGACCGGGTGGCGTTTGTGCTGGCCACCACCGACCCCCAGCGGGTGCTGCCCACGATTATTTCCCGCTGCCAGCGGTTCGACTTTCGCCGCATTCCCTTGGGCAGCATGGTGGACCACCTGCGGCACATTGCCCAGCAGGAGCGCATCGACGCTGCGCCGGAAGCGATCGCCCTGGTGGCGCAAATTTCCCAAGGGGGGCTGCGGGATGCAGAAAGTCTGTTGGACCAGCTCAGTTTGAATGAAGACACCATCACCCCTGAGACCGTGTGGGAGCTGGTGGGGGCAGTGCCCGAGCGGGAGCTGCTGAGTTTGGCGGGGGCGATCGCCGACGACGATGGGGTGGCGGTGCTGGATCGGGCGCGGCATTTGATGGACCGGGGGAGAGAGCCCCTGATTGTGCTGCAAAATTTAGCTAGCTTCTTCCGGGATTTGCTGGTGGCGAAGACGGCCCCCCCACGGCGCGACCTAGTGGCGGTGACGGATGAGACCTGGCAGGGGATGACGGCGCTGGCCCAGCGCCTAAACCTGCCCAATATCCTACACGCCCAGCAGCGGCTGCGAGAGAGCGAGGTGCAGGTGAAGAACACCACTCAGCCGCGCCTGTGGCTGGAGGTGACGCTGATGGGGCTGCTGCCCTCTAGTCTGGCGCTGGCGGAGGGAAGTGGGGCTGCTTCTAGCTCCGTCTCTGGCGCTACAAATAGAGGGATGGGCAAATCTCAGCCGCCGCGCACTAGCGCGACACCCGCTGCGACACCAGCCGTAACACCGGTCGCGACACCAGCCGCAACGCCTGCCCAGCGCAATAGTGGGGCAGAGGCGATCGCTCATTCCCCGGCTCCAGTTTCCAAACCCGCTTCTTCGCCTAAGCCTGAGTCCGCTTCCGCACCATCAGCGCCACCACCCTCCACCAGCTCTGAGCCTGCGGTCTCTGCAGAAACGCCCCCGGCTCAAGCAGCCGCTTCTACTCCACCCATGTCTCCACCAGTCGATCTGGCCCAGACCTGGCGAGACGTCCTGCAGCAGCTGCGGCCTCCTGGCATTCAGGCCCTACTTCGGCAGCACGGCCATTTGATGAAGTTTGATGGTAAGGCGGCGCGGGTGGGGATTGTGTCGTCGCCGCTGATGAAAATTGCGGAGCAGCGGGTTAAGAATGTTGAGCTGGCGTTTGAAAAGGCGTTGAATGCCCAGGTGAACGTCACGTTTCAGGTGACGGGGCAGGTGACGGAGACGCCTGCTGCCCCGAAAAGCACTCCTGCTGGTCCCCAGTCTGCCAGCCCCCAGGCCGCCCCGACGCGGGATGAGGTGGCTGTTCCGACATCTAGGCCGCCCGCATCGGATGCGCCATCAGGACCACTTGCGCCCGGTGATGGTGGAGAAGCGGAGCTGCCGCCTTTGACGGCGATCGCTGACCCCTCTGACGCGCCGATGCCTGCGCCGTCATCTACGCCGCCCTCTGTACCGACATCCATGCCGCCGCCCATACCGCCAGATGAGGACAGCACCGTTCAGGCGGCTAAGAGCTTTGCCAACATGTTCAATGGCCAGGTCATTGAATGGAATGAGGATTGGGACTTTTTACCGGCGCAGGATAGCGCTGAAAGCAGTCCAGCATCTAGTTCAAAGACGTCTCGTAGAGTTGAGCGAGGCGAACCTGATATCGATGTGCCGTTTTAACGGCTTACATCCCAGCTCGTCCGATGGGCTACGATATCGACCTATGGGAATAAGGAGCGATCGCTTCTCTCCGGCTCAACAGAACGACTTCATCTGCATAACGTTGCTTATCACCCGCCGTCAAAAATCCATGACGCATGACCGGTCAACTCCTGTCGGTCGGCAGGCTTGATTTCATGGGAGGAGATATAGCCATCGCCACAAGTCTTTGTGCGCGATGGCTTGCCGCTTCGCTCCAGGGTTGTTCAGTTCAGCACCAAAAATGCCCTAAGCGAAGTGGTCAGCGCTATAAACCTAGCATAGAGCGCAGCTAGGAATCAGGAAGCTGCTAACCCACAAAGCTTACTGCCTTACCTCGGTTCCCAGGGTGAGTGCTACGATGAGGCCCTGCTGAACTCCAGGTGTGTCTTGAGCCCTTCCAACCCGGCGACGCCAAAAAGTCCTCTGAGCCCAGGCACCCTCTACGCTCTGCTTGCCTACGGCTCCTGGGGCCTCTTCCCTATCTACTGGAAGTTCTTCGGTCAAACCTCCCCCCTAGAGGTCCTCTGCCATCGCCTCATTTGGTCCCTCGTGTTCCTAGGCGGCATCTTGCTGTTGCAGCGGCGCCTAGCCGAAATTCGCGCCCTGCTTCAGTCCCGCCAGCGCTTGGCCCTGCTGCTCCTGTCCGCCCTGCTGCTCACCTGCAACTGGGGCCTCTACATCTATGGCGTCAACACCGACCGGGTCGTAGAAACCAGCCTGGGCTACTTCATCAACCCCCTCGTGACCGTGCTGCTGGGCTTCGTCGTGCTCAAAGAGCGCCTGCGCATAGGGCAGCAAATTGCGGTGGGGCTAGCGGCGATCGCCGTCACCTACTTCGTGTGGCAGTTTGGCGCGGTGCCCTGGATTGCCCTGGGGCTGGCCTTTACCTTTGCGTTTTACGGCCTAGTGCGAAAGGTGGTGGTGGTGGCGCCCCTGATAGGGCTGGTGATTGAAACCCTGCTAATCACCCCCGCCGCGCTGATTTTCGTCGCCTATTCCCAGGCTGCCGGGACCAGTCGCTTTGGCTCATCGCCGTTGCTGACGCTGCTGTTTGTGGGGGCCGGCGTGGTAACCTCCATGCCGCTGCTGTGGTTCAACAACGCGGCCAAGCGGCTACGGCTTTCCACGCTGGGCTTTTTTCAGTATCTCGCCCCATCTTTGCAGCTCTTGCTGGGGGTGTTTCTGTACGGCGAGCCCTTCACCCCGACCCACGCCGTCACCTTTACCCTGATCTGGACCGCGCTGCTGCTCTATTCCACCACGGCGCTGTTAGAGCGCAAGGCGCTTTAAAGATCGCGATCCAGCGCTTGCTCAAACGCCCGCAGCGCCACGCTTGACCCCTCCGCCCAGGCCTTTTCCACGTAGGGCGGCAGCAGCGCCTTCACGTCTACTTCCGGAAACGTCGGGCTGGCCTCGCTGTCCCGATATCCCTCAGCCGTCAGGACGTGCACCGTCAACCGCCCCTGCCGGTAAATCCACACCTCCGGCACCGCCAGCAGTTGATAAATCAACAAGTCCGTCAGCGAGGTCAAGTCAACTTCGATCGCTAAATCTGGGGGCGGATCTTGGCTTAAATCAATTCGCTCTTTCCCCAGCACGGCTCGCCAGTTCTGAACATAGAAGCAGGCGTCGGGTTCCGCCCCAGCCTCTTGCAGTTTCTTCAAGGTTACGGGATGAGAGCTATCCCACTCCCGTCCCTGGCGTCGTAGCAGCGCCTTAATTAGGTCGACTAAGCTGTCAATTCGTCTGCCGTGTCCCGGGAGAGGAGCCATTAGAGAAATTTCTTGCGTATGGGCGTTAAAGCGAATCCTGACGGCGGCGTTATCGCGCTGGCTGTTCAGCAGCGCTTCGTAGTCTGCCCACGATTGATAGGTGAGGGTAACGCTGCTGCCGGGGGGCAGGTCGATGTGCTCTGGGCTAATGGCTAGATTCATGGCGTGGGTCTGATTGATAATTTGTCATTAAACGCTGAATTTAATGTGGACAGGGCTAAGGAAATGGCGCTGCCCTGGCCCTACCGGGGAATCGTCACCTGGATCCATCCGCCGCCGCTCTCCGGGTGGTTCTTGGCGGCGACTTTGCCCTGATGGGCCGTCACAATCTGCTTCACGATCGCCAGCCCCAGACCACTTCCCCCCACGGAATGGGCCACCGTCGAAGCCCCCGGCACTACGGGCTGCCGCGAGCGGGAGGCGTCTGCTCGGTAAAACCGCTCAAAAATGTGGGGTAGGTCTTCGTCCTTGAAGCCTGGACCCGCGTCGATAACATCCAGCTGTATCTGCGCTGTGGGCTCTTCCTCAGCATCTTCTGGCAGCCTGCGGGCCACTCTGGCGCTGGCCGCCTCGGAATCATCCAGTGCCGCAAGGCAGACCTGAACCGACGCCCAAGGCGGGCTATATTTGATGGCGTTGTCGAGCAGATTGACTAAGACGCGGTAAAAGCGCGGCTCATCTAGGGTTGCCAACAGCCGTTCGGGGCCGCTGTAGCTCAGCTCGACGTTTTTTTTGCTGGCGATGGGATCCAGGTTAATCCAGGCGGCTTGAATCAGCTCGGGGAGGTCCACTGTTGAAGGCTCCAGGCAATGCTCGGATTCACCCTCTAGCCGACTGAGCTCCAGCAGGTCTTGAACGATTTGACTGAGCCGGTTGGTTTGGCTAATCAGCCGGTCAGCCCAGCCCTGCAGCGGCGGATCTAGGCGCATTTGCAGGGTTTCTGACACCAGGCGAAGAGAAGTCAAGGGCGTCTTCAGTTCGTGGGCCACGTCAGAGACCCAGCGATCGCACTGCTCCTGCAGCGTCATCATCCCCTGCCGGTTTTCGATGAACACCCCCACGTGCCCGTTAGGCAGGGGAATGCCAAATCCCTGCAGTGCGTAGAACTGCTGCTGCTTCACCTTGGATGGGTCGGCGTTAATCGGGTAGAAGGTCCATTGACTTTGGTGGGGCCGCTGCTGTTGCCGGGTCACGTCGATTAGGCTATCCAGCTCGTAGGAGCGCACCAGCTCCAGCAGCAGCCGGGGTTGCGGGGTGTCGTCCTGGGTGATGGTGAGCAGCGCCCTCGCTTGGGGATTGCACCACACCAGCCGGTTCTCGTCGTCGGCCTGCAGGAAGCCGATGGGTGAAAGGTTCAAGATCTGCCGGTACAGCTCGATACGAGCCTCATACTGCTGCTGGATTTTTTGCTGGTAGGCGATCGCTAAAGAGAGCTGCGAGGTCACCGAAAAGGGGGCAACGGCGCTGTCGGGCTTGAGGTTTTGCAGCAGCGCTTTCAGCCGGCGGTCGGCGCGGGACTGCTGCCACTTAAGCAACAGCCCACCAACGCACAAACCGAGCAAAAATCCAATCACACCCATGGGCTACGCTGACACGACACCTACAGCCTAGTCCGGACAACGGCTTATGCGCTAGTTTGCCAGGGCACAGCCATCTTTGCGGGGGTCTGAGCCCGCCGTCCGTACTTTGGTCTCAGGGGCTATCCAAATCGCCTGTCCCCCGCCCAGGGGCATCGTTGCAGGCTGGGTGGTGTGGCCCTTTGCTTCGAGGCCGGCTACCGTAGCCGTCGGCACCCCTGCCTCAACCTGGCAAAGCGTGCTGCTGCCGCTGAACACGCGGGGACAGTCCAGGGCGCCCTGCACATCCATGCCGTAGTCCAGGAGGTTACTCAGCAGCAGCGCGTGGCCCATGGGTTGGAACTCCCCCCCCATGACGCCAAAGGGCATCACCACCTGCCCGTCTTTGACCAGCATCCCAGGAATAATCGTGTGCAGGGGCCGCTTGCGGGGGGCGATCGCGTTGGGGTGACCTGTCTCTAGGCAAAAGCCCGCCCCCCGGCTCTGGAACACCACGCCGGTTTGGGGACACATAAGCCCGCTACCGAACGCGTGGTAGACCGAGTTGATGAAGCTGATGGCGTTGCCTGCCCCGTCTACCACGCAGAGATACACGGTGTCGGGGTGAGCGGGAAACTGGGATGGGGGCAGGGCTGACATCGCCTGGTCTAGGGAAATGTGCTGGCGCAGGTGGTCGGCGTAAGCCATCGACAGGAGCTGCTCAACCGGGACCTGGGCTAGGGCCGGGTCGGCGATGTAGCGATCGCGATCGCGGTAGGCCAATCGGGAGGCTTCTGCCGTGAGGTGGTAGCGCTCTGGGCCGAGGGGGTCGAGGGACCCTAGGTCAAACCCCTGCAGCAAGTTGAGCATGATCAGCGCCGTCAATCCCTGGCCATTGGGGGGGCATTCAAACACCCGGTAGCCCCGATACTCGGTGCTGATGGGGGTGACATACTCGCCGGCAGCGTCGGCAAAATCTTCTAGGGTGTGCAGCCCGCCCAGCTCCCTCAGATAGCGCACCATCTGCTGAGCAATTTCTCCCGCATAAAAGGCGTCTCGACCACCTTGGGCGATCGCCTCTAGGGTGCGGGCCAAGCGGGGCTGACGGTGTATTTGTCCCACCTGGGGCGGCTTGCCGTCGGGCAGAAAAGCCTCTGTGGCGGCGGGGCTCTGCTGCAGCGCTTTCGCAGACTGGAGCCAGTCTGCAGCCACCCTAGGGTGAACGGGGTAGCCGCCCCGGGCCGCCTCGATGGCGGGCTGCAGCAGATCTTTTAGGGGGAGCTGGCCGTAGTCTGCCGACAGCCGGCACCAGGCGTCCACCGCCCCGGGAATCGTAACGGCGTGGGGGCTGTGGCGCTCGATGCGGGTCAGGCCCTGGTGGATGAAATAGCTCTGCTCCGCTGCAGCCGGGGCTCGCCCCGACCCGTTGAGGGCCACGATTTCTCCTGCCTGCACTCCGGTAGCCGGGGCGTAGAGGGCAAAACAGTCTCCCCCAATGCCCGTGGATTGTGGCTCCACCACGCACAGCAGGGCAGCGGCGGCGATCGCGGCGTCTACGGCATTGCCCCCGACGCGAAGCACGTTCATAGCGGTGAGGGTGGCCTGGGGATGGGAGGTGGCGGCGACGCCACGGGTGCCATAGACGGGGGAGCGGCCGGGGAGATGGAAGTTGCGCACGGGAGAAAGACTTGAGGTGGTGCTAGCGAGACAACCCTATCACTACCGCTCGCGAAACTCTACCACGCTCTCCCGCACCGTCACGTCGAAGCCGTTGAAGAAGTCCTGACCCAGCAGTCCGGTGCTCAGCTCAGGGCCAGCGATCGCCACCAGCAGCTCGTCCACCCGCGCCCCCGCCACCTCTAGGGAGGACACATAGCCGAGCTGAAACGGCACGTTGTTGGCGCTGGCGGTCGCCACCCTAGCTTCCCCGACGGCTTCCACATTGAGGGCTCTGGCCATGGGCTGGGTGATGACCGTGCCGCTCGCCCCCGTATCCACAATCATCTCAAACGGCTCGCTGCCGTTGAAGGTTACGAGGATTACCGGGGTGCCTCCGGCCCGCCGCACGATGGGTGCCTCATAGACGCGGGGGCTTTGCCCAGACGCGGAGCTTCGAGATGTTGGGGATGACGCTGAGGGATTGAGCGGCGATCGCGGGCGACTCAGCACTGTGGAACCGGGTTCTGCGGAATCGGGTTCTGCGGAATCGGCTTCCCGAGCGGGCACCACCACAACGCCCCCAGACGCCACCTCAGGGATAGGAACGTCGGCCTGCTCTTGGGCATAGGCCAGGTTTTGACGATACTCCGCCAGCTTCTGGGGCACCGTGGCAAAGTCGGGGCTGCTGTCGGGAACGCCTTCAAGGAGGGCGATCGCCTGCTGCCAGCGGCTCGTCACCAGTCGCCAGTCGTCTTTGGAGCGGGCAGACTGGCTCAGGGAGAAGGCCGTGGAGGCGCGAGCGATGGCGTCAGCGTAGGCGGTCGAGGGTTGAGGCGCAGCAGGCTGCGCCGTCGGAGGCTGTGCCGGGGGGGCGTTCGGGCTGCTCTGAGGCGGTTGGGATGCTGCAACTGGGCCCGCTTCCGGCGAGGCTCCAGGCCGGTCTGCCTCCGGGGATGAAGAGACTATCCTAGTCGTGGTGCACCCCGCCACCAGCAGGGCGAGCAGCAAAATCGAGCGCGAAGAAAAGACGTTAGCCATTGCAAAACTCGCTAGAGGTCGGCTCTGGCTACTAGCGTATCTAAACTGACGCGAGAGTGACTACTGCTTCTTCTCATCTACACATCACGGACGATTTTACCCGTGACGGGCGATTGAGGATCACAATACCAAGGTTTTGCACAGCAGATAACAGCTATAGCCTCAGGTTTTGGTCTATTATCAATAGCGCTAGATTGTCAACGGAATTAGCCATGCCCAGCTCTCAACAGCCCGCGTTACTTGTTCTTGCCGATGGCTCCGCGTACTGGGGCTACTCTTTTGGCGCGTCGGGCACTGCGGTTGGCGAAGTGGTCTTCAATACCGGCATCACGGGTTATCAAGAGGTCCTGACTGACCCCAGCTATCGGGGGCAGATCGTCACCTTCACTTACCCAGAACTGGGCAACACTGGCGTTAACCCTGAGGACGAAGAATCGGTGGCCCCCCAGGTGAAAGGGGCGATCGCCCGCAACATCACCGACGTGCCGAGCAACTGGCGCGCTACCCAATCCCTCCCCGATTACCTGAAGCACCACGGCATCCTCGGCATCTACGGCATCGATACCCGCGCCCTCACCCGCAAGATTCGCTCAGTGGGCGCCATGAACGGCGGCATCTCGACGAAGATTTTGTCCCCCGCCGACCTGTTGATGAAGGTTCAGCAAGCGCCGTCCATGGCAGGGCTCAACCTGGTCAAAGAGGTGACCACCCCCAAGGCCTACGAGTGGTCAGAGACGACAGACCAAGCCTGGGAGTTTGCTCCAGATTTTGATGCTGGCAGCGGTGAGCCCCTGACCGTGGTGGCGATCGATTTTGGCGTCAAGCGCAACATCCTGCGGCGGCTGGCGAGCTATGGCTGCCGCGTCATTGTGGTGCCGGCAGACACGCCCCCAGAGGAGATTCTCAAGCACAATCCCGATGGCATCTTTTTGTCCAACGGGCCGGGGGATCCAGCGGCGGTGACCGAAGGAATCGAAACCGCTAAGGCGCTGCTTCAGGCCCAGCTTCCCACTTTCGGCATTTGCCTTGGTCACCAGCTTTTGGGCCTGTCTCTGGGGGGAGAAACCTTTAAGCTCAAGTTTGGCCACCGGGGGCTCAACCAGCCCGCCGGGCTGCGCCAAAAAGTGGAAATCACCAGTCAAAACCACGGCTTTGCCCTCGATGCCGATTCCATTGCCGACGCCGACGTGGACATCACCCACCTCAACCTCAACGATCGCACCGTGGCTGGCATCCGCCACAAGAGCCTGCCCCTGTTCTCGGTGCAGTACCACCCTGAGGCCAGCCCTGGTCCCCACGACGCCGACTACCTGTTTGAGCGATTTGTCGCTTCGATGCGAGAGCATCAGACGGCGGTGTAGGGCAATATTGCAGGGCGGCACTGTCGGGCGGCACTGTCGGGCGACATTACAGCGCAGGCATTACCTAGGGAGACTTAGCTGCTGTCCCTGCTCGCTAAGCAGTTCTGCAAAGCTGCTCAGGAGTTCTGCAAAGCTGTTCGGGAGTTCTATAGACTTGATCAGGAGTTCTATAGACCTGCTTTGGAGTTCTGCAGACCTGCTTTGGAGTTCTGCGAAGCTGCTAATCAGTTCAGTAATGAGCTTGACGAGCTGGCCGTTTGCGCTGATCAGCTCAGAGACGCCTGCACATTGGCGATCGCGGCTTCAATCTTTAGTGCGGAGCCCTGCGCATTAAGTGCGGAGCTGTGCACATTGAGGATTGCCCCCTCGACATTGAGTGCGGAGCTGTGCACATAAGCGATCGCGGCTTCAACACTGTGTTGTCGTTGGTCCACATTAAGGATCGAGGGATCGACATAGTTGGTGGGGAGGTGAGCACCAGAGCTGGGCATTTTGGATGCATCGTGCATGTTAGCTCCAATGGTCCACTCTTTCAATGGTCGTCGCTCGATTCGACTGCGGGGATATGATTATTCATCGTCGGGGTTATATTTTGTCACGATTTGCACCTACCAACGGCGGTACCTATTTGGGACTGTTGTGGGTGGGGCGATGCGATTAAACAATTTTGGCCGGATTGTGGCGACGGAATGGGTCCGGTCTGCCGATATTCGGCGGGAAATTGAATGTGATGAATGGGTGGTGATGCCGAATCATGTCCACGGCATTGTGCGGATTGTTGCGGATGGTGATGCGGGCGGGTTTGATGGTGTGGCGATCGCCGATGCCACAAATGCGATCGCCAATGTGCCGGCTGGGACCGACGATACGGTGACGGGTACGACGGACGACGCGACGACCGTTGACGTGATGGACGGGTCCGACGCCGTGACGGGTCCGACGGACGACGCGATGGCCGTTGACGTGATGGACGGGTCCGACGACGACGTGACGGGGACGATGGACGACACGACGGCCGTTGACGTGATGGACGGGTCCGACGACGACGTAGGGGCGACCGGCCGGTCGCCCCTACCGGGTTATCCCCACGCCGATACCGGCGATCGCGTTCGTTTCCCCACCAATCGCCCCAACCCCGGTTATCCGCAAACCGATACTGGCAACCCCGGACGTTTCCCCACCAAAACCGATAACCACATACGCCCCACAATATCCCCCCGATCGCTGTCATCATTCGTGGGCGGGTTCAAATCTGCCGCCACCAAACAAATCAACATCCATCGCAACGCCCGTGGCACGCCGGTTTGGCAACGCAATTATTACGAGCGCATCATTCGGGATGCTGACGAATTATTCCGCGTTCGCCGGTATATCCGCAACAATCCGTTGAAATGGGATTGCGATCGCCTACGTCCAATGTGACTAGGCAGGGTGGGCGATGCCCACCTTACTGGGTGGTTGTGGGGGCGAGGCCCAACAAGCGGCGTCCAGCGTCCCAGAAGCGGGTGATGGGTTTGGGGGGTTCGTCTTGGCAGAGGGCTTTTTCTTCTTCGGTGGCGGCGCCGTAGGTCAGGCTATAAAGTCTCCTTGAGCATCCATCTGGTTATACATCCGCGATAGCTTAACCTGTATATCATGTAGCCAACTTGCGTGCTCAATACGAATAGTTTCCTCTGTTTCTTCGATTAATATCTCAAACTTTTTCCACTGTTGCCGTTCTTCTTCTGAGAGCGACGTCCACCAAGTGCGAATGTTAAATAGGGCATCCGCAGCTTTGTCGTAGCTCACCTGCGACGGCTCTATCACGCGCATTTCCTGATAATAAATTAGCATCGCGGCTGCTGCAGTAGTTGTAGCTACCCAGAGTTGAAATCCCATCACAGCTAATAGCGCTCCTAAACCACCAAGTGCGTAAACTAACAATCGAAATAGTTGAAGCCGTTGCTCAAGCTTTCGACTTTTTTCCCTATACCAGTTTAAGTTAGCTTCAAGTCGGCGGGAAATGTATTCGTCAGGCAAGAGATTAATCATGGGTATGGCGGCGATATGCTTGAGAGTTCTAGAGG
>JBHJHJ010000265.1:0-6553 GCA_050330955.1 Elainellaceae cyanobacterium
TGACCTAGAGGACAACCACATGGCAACCCCTTCCAACATGGGTAAAGTAACCACCACCCTAACCATCACCAACCGCATCGACGAAGCCAACGCCAAACAGGGCCTCATCTCCAAAGACGCCGTTCGCTCCGTCACCCTGCAAAACATCCTGGTCGACACCGGCGCAACCACCCTCTGCCTGCCCGAAACGGTCATTGCCGAGCTAGGTCTGGACCTGCTGCGCGAGGTCACCGGCTCCACCGCCGCCGGGGTGAGTACAGCGCGGGTATTTCAAGACGCCAAGATTTCCCTTTGCAATCGCGGAGCGAATGCGAAGCATTTATCGCCAAGGCACCTTTGAGTGCCTAGAGTTGCCCGGTGGCCGCGACCCGCTGCTGGGGGTGATTCCGCTGGAGGCACTGGGCATCGAGCTAGATTTGCAGAATCAGCGGCTGAGGGTGCTGCCGTCGGAGTCTGCAGACACCTACTTGACGATTTACAGAAACCGCATCAGTTACCAGAAGCGCAGGCCCGAGTAGCTTCACTCCGAATAGGCACAAAGCCCGATCGCTCCACCAGCCGCTGGCCCTCATCCGACAAGAGCAAATTGACAAAAGCCTTGCCCGCCCGTTCATCCGGGCGGTCCTCGCCCCTAAAATCTTTGTAGACGACGTACAGATTGCGCGTAAACGGATAGCTGCTGCGAAACGCCGGTTGATTCAGCTGACGCGGGGTCTCGATGCAGTCCTCACCAAACGTCAGTGACCCCGCATAGGGTGAAACAAACTGTTCTGTTGATGTATCGCTCACCGGAATGGGCCGCACCGTGCATTGAGGCACCGTCTGACCCGCTGTGGCGTCATAGATGCCCCCCGGATCGGCGGCGACGGCCTGAATGCCTTCGGTGGTGTCCACCCAAACCGTGTCCTCGTGGTGGCTGGCGTCCCCTAGCACCACATCCTTAAACCATCCGGTTTTGGCGCTGCGGTGGGCATAGGTTGTAATGGGCCGGTCCGGGCCGCCTACCGCCTGCCAATTGCGAATGTTGCCGGTGTAAATGTCTCGAATCTGACTCAGGGCCAGCCCTGGAATGTCTAGGGTGGGATGCACCACGAAAACGTTGATATCCAAGGCTACGGGCGTTTGGACGAGCTTGAATCCCTGCTCAGCCGCCGCGTCCCTTTCGCTGTCCCGCAGGGGGCGGCTTGTCGCAGCGAAAGATAGGCGATCGCTCAACAGCATTTTGATGCCCGTGTGAGAGCCGGGATTGCCCTCATCTGCGGTGGGGTGGGTATATTCCAGCTCGTACTCGGGAAAGGCGCTACTCAATGACGATGACGCCAGGTTCTCGCGAATTTTGGCCCAGGTGGTGCTGCCGCCGTGATTAAACAGGCCTCGGGGAACGTTGGCGACGTGGGCAAAGCAGGCGGCTGGGGGTGCATCAGACGACCAGACCACGGCCAGCGCGGTAGCCGCAGCCGTACCCGCGATTAGGCTGGCGATCGCGACCCCAATTGGTCTAGCGTACGGCTTGCGCTGCAGTTGAGGCCAGGTGAGCGTTGGCTCTGCTGGGTTCCGGCAAACAATGGGCAGCCACGACGCACAGGGAAAATCACCTTCAAGGCCCTGGAGTTGTTCACGCGCTTTTCTGACCGACAGGCTGAGGGAGTCTCCCTGAGAGAAAGCGGCGAGAAAATATCGCAAAAACGTCTGAGCGACGCTGTCTGGCACCGGCTCTCGCATGACAATCATCTGCGGTAGCCCCACATCCATCAAAGCCGGCACTAAGCCTAAGCCGCTGCAGGAGTTAAAAATCGCCAGCTTAAGCCCGCTACCGACCGCCGCTTTCAGCGCATATTGGAGCTGGCTTAGGGATAGGCTCTCGGTTTCATTGATAAAAATTTCCCCTCCGGTGGCGGCATGGGAACCATGCCCAGCAAAGAACAAAATGTCCCAGGGCTGCTGCCATAGGGCCTCATTCAGGTCTTGTCGCCGGGGCTGCTGGAGCAGGGTAAAGGTCGCGTTAGGGAGCTGTTTCAAAGCCTCCCAGTCTTTTTGAGGGTTAATGCCATCGCTGTTGCCCAAAATCGCCAAAATCCTGACGGGGCGATTTAGAGGGGGACAGGGTGGCCCGTATTCACTGCTGAGGATCAGCTCTAGATTCGGGCGTTTGGCAATCAGGCTCCACAAATGCCAGGGCAGCCGTTGCAGGATATCGTCGCGGGTCTGCAGAACGATGCGTGCGTCCTCATCGCGATGAATTTCCTCTTGAATGCACTCTTTCAAGTCGCGTATTTCGATTCGGTTGAACCAACGCTCCAGCGATTGCTCCAAGGCTTGAGCAGCGGTCTCGCAGGTTGTGAGATAGGACACATTCGTCGTTTGAGGAGGAACATGAATTCGGGTTCCTCCCAGTTGGCTATAAACCGTCTGCCAGCGGGCATACAGATGGGGAAGGTCGGGCTCAGCGGGGAGCGTTCCTGTTTTTTCAACCTCTGGAAGTTTACCTTCGCTGCCGATTTGTAGCGTTACGGGGAAGCCTTGGGCAAAGCTGCCGCTACCAACCTTTAGGACAACAAGCTTAGTCATGCTTACATCTAGACTTCTGCCATCTTTATTATCTCTGCTGAGCTCTTGTAATGGCTCAACTGGGTCAACTCCTATCTTGTAGCGAGAGACGCGCTGGTTCTGAGGGTAAAAATTGAACATTACGGGGGGCGATCGCTCTCGTAATCCTGCGCTAACGACTCAGCGCGGGTGCTTTCCCCTACAGCAGCCCAAACGTTGTCCCGATAAACCAGGCATACAGAATAAAAAACAGCCACCCTTCCCAGGAGGAGAGCTGCTTGTCCTGTGTGGAGAAAAAGACCAGCACCGTACCCGCAATCATGGTCGGTACGCCCGTCGCTATCGTCCCTTCGGAGATGGGGAGGGGCTCCAGCAGACCGGGCGCCCCCATAACCACAAAGGTATTGAAGATATTGGAGCCGAGAACGTTGCCCACGGCAATTTCGGCTTGGCCTTTAAGGGCCGCATTGATGGTCACCAAAAGCTCTGGAAGCGAGGTGCCCAGAGCCACCGCCGTCACTGCAATGATGTCGCGCCCAACCTGCAAAGTGTCCGAAATTTGGATCAGCGAGCTGATGGTGTAACGAGCGCCTAAAAAAATGAACGCCGCGCTGGCCACCACTACCGCAATGCTGCGGGTCATCGCAGCACGCTGCCGGGCCGGTGGCGGCGGCAGGTCTACGTCGGTATCAGAATTAGGCGCCTCTGCAGCGGTCTGGCTCCCGATGGTGACATAGACGGAGTAGACCCCATAGCCCAGCAAAAACAGCACTGCTTCGCCAGGGGAAAAGCGTCGGTCCAGCACGGTCAGCCCCAGCAGAAAGGCTGACCCCACAAACAGCGGCAGGTCCACATTGACGAGATTGTAGGTAATGTTCAGCCGACCTTTACACAGAATGGCGGCGGTGCCGATGACCAAGAAAATGTTGACGATGTTGGAACCCACCGCATTGCTCACCACCACCTCGGGGGCGCCTTCAAAGACGGCAACCAGGGACGAGATTAGCTCGGGCAAGGACGTGCCGATGGAGACGATGGTGACGCCAATGATAAATGGCGGCAGACCTAAGGAAAGACCGAGTCGTTCAGCAGCATCGGTAAACACATCTGAGGCTTTCACCAAGACGGCTAAGCTAGCGATAAACAGGGCCACATAGCCGACAAGTTCCATAACTGTAGGGGTATGCCTCCAGGGTAGATTTCTGAGGCCAGTGTATCAGGCCCGAGGAGCACCCTAGTTTGCTGCGTTGGTCCAGTTGACTGCGCTGAGGAAAACCGCGCTTAGGGCGCGCCAATATCTGGCTGAGCGATGGGCTTGAGCGCCTGATACCGCAGCAGCTCATCCATGGTGTTGGTTCGCCCTTCAACCGCGGGCAGCGCTTTAATACCCGCCATCAGGGAACGGGCCGCATCGGCCCTCTCGTACCCTCGCCGAGTCGCTACGCGCACCGCGTCAGCGTCGGCGGTCATCTCCGTCTGGACGCTGTAGATCGAGCGCCAAATCTGTCTGACGGCCAAGGCGCTTAGGCCGCCAAACACCACAATTCCCGCTGCATCGCCCCGCGCGGCCTCAACCACCAGCGCCGTCAGCCCAACGCCGAGTAGCCCCTGATATAGCCCTGGTTTGACCCAGCGAACTGCTGTCCCCCGGCAAGAGGTGCGCAGCAGCAGCAGGTCGCGCTGGTTTTGGGGCAGGCGGTGCCATAGATCGAGGTTGATGGAAATGGTGCAGATCTCCTTCCACGGCTTGGGCAGGCTGGCGGCGATCGCCTCCCGCTGTTTGGGCTGGCTCACCAGCTTGCACCACATCCGCCCCGAGGCCGGCAGCAGTTCCATCAGGCGACCCAGCTCTGCGTCACGGGCTGGCGGCTTGGTTTTGGGTGGCTTTGCGCTGGGCTGGGGGTTGGCAGTGTTGGTCATGGATAGGGGCCAGGTTATGGGGGCAAGTTACGGGGGCAGATTATAGGTCGCTTGCTGTAAAGCGTTCGGTGCAGCGAATAAACAGCTCTACCCCCATGGCCAGCGCAGATTCATCAAAATCAAACCGGGGATGGTGGTGGGGGTAGTCTAGCCCCCGCTCGGCGTTGGCGGCCCCCAAGAAAAAGTAGCAGCCCGGGACCTGCTGCAAAAAGAAAGACATGTCCTCTCCGCCCATGGTCTGGCAGTTGGGCACCACCCCGGCTGGGGTTTCTACCACCGTCTCTGCTACCGATCGCACCAGGTCAGCCATGGCGGCGTCGTTAATGGTGGCCGGGTAGAGCTGCCAGTAGTCTAGCGCGTAGGTGGCCCCGTATCCCTGACAAATTCCAGCGATGGTCTGCTCAATTTGCCGCTGGAAGAAGCCGTCTAGGGCAGCGTCGAAGTAGCGCACGGTGCCGCTCAGGGTGGCCGAGTCGGCAATGACGTTGTGGGCTTTGCCCGCGTGGAAGGAGCCCACGGTAACCACGCCTGACTTGAGCGGGTCGAGGTTGCGGGCCACGATCGCCTGCAGGGCATTGACCACCTGGGACGCCACGACGATGGAGTCTACGGTTTGGTGAGGAATTGCTCCGTGCCCCCCCTTACCGCGAATGGTGCAGTCAAATAGCTCTACGGCGGCCATCAGCGGGCCAGAGCGCACGCCCACGGTCCCCAAGGGGAGGTTGTTCCATAGGTGCAGCCCAATGATGCCGTCGACTTTAGGGGTGTCTAGCGCCCCCGCCTCCAGCATGGGCTTAGCGCCCCCGCCGTCCACCCCTTCCTCAGCGGGCTGGAAAATCAGCTTTACCGTGCCCGCCAGCTCGTGGCGGCGCTGCTGCAGGTAGTGGGCCGTACCCAGGGCGATCGCCGTGTGGCCGTCGTGACCGCAGGCGTGCATCACCCCATGGTGCTGGGAGCGGTAGGGGACCGAATTGGCTTCTTGAATGGGCAGAGCGTCCATATCGGCGCGAATCGCCAGCACTGGCCCAGGGCGATCGCCCTGGATCTGGGCGATAACCCCAGTGCGCGCTATCCCAGTTTGGTAAGGAATGCCCCATTCTTCCAGCTTCTGGGCCACAAAGCTGGCCGTCAGGTGCTCGCAGAAGCCAAGCTCGGGCTTTTGGTGAAACCCGCGACGCCACTGCACAATCTTGGGCTGCAGTGCCTGAATCGCTGGTCGGATGGGAGAACTAAGCCGCTTGGGAGCAGTAACCATAGGACGTTGCAGCAGTGGGGGGGTAAGGGATAGGCGCTGAGCAAGTGCAGGTTTAACCTGCGCCTACAATTTTAGCGTCTTCGCCTGATTGCGTTGACTCACCGGCATCAGACCCTACCGTACGCTTGTAAACGCCTGGGGCTAACCTGCGATCGCGAGCATCGACGCGAGCATCGGCATCGGGAACAGTCGCTCTAGGTCGAGCTGTGCGGCAGCGGCGGCGAGGACCGCCGGGTCTGTAACGTCTGCCAAATTAGGGAGCACCCCTAAAACGGGAATTTGGGTGAGGGACTGGATGAGCGCCGCTTGATCCGCCGCCTCAGCACCGGGTTCGCAGCGGTTGAGCACGATGCCTCTAAGATGCACCCGAGACTGTCGGGCCAGCGCCACGTTGGCGATCGCCTGCGCCACCATGCCATCCCCGACGGGAACCACCAGCACCGTCGGCAGTCGCCAGTCCCATGCCAGGTCTGCCACCGTGACCTCCGGCGTCAGCGGGGTACCCAGCTCACCCGGTAGCTCCAGCAGCACAAAGCTATCGGGCGACTGCTCACCAGCCGCGCCTCCATCGCCGGATAGCTCGCTGAGCTGCCGCCAGATCTGGGCCAAATCCAGCCACCCGGCGCCCCCGTCCGGCGATTCATCATGGGGGGGCGCTGGGGTGAACAAGGTCAGCGATCGCCCCGCAGCATGGGCCCGCCAATAGGCATTTTGAGCAGCGGCCAGGGTGCTTTTCCCGGCGCCTACGGCCGCCCCAGCAATCAGTAGCGTTCTCAAGGATCAATTCAAATTAACAATACTTAAGTTTACCACGAATGGGCCGGAGGCCTC
>JBHJHJ010000266.1:0-32778 GCA_050330955.1 Elainellaceae cyanobacterium
GCCAGCAGCGTCGCCTGATCATCCCCCATTAACTGCCGGGGATAGCGCTGGTTGGGTATACGAAAACGTCCCTTTTCAGTCGTTTCAACCCATAGGCAATACATCCCCGAGCCAATAAAGTCTTTTCCAGACTCTGGAATCCAGGTACCGTGGAGAATATGCATGGGATGTTACTAAGATCCGGCGAGATTAAGGGTAGGAGCTTTGATTGGATTTTAGGCGATTAACCCCCCTAAACCGAGACACATGTGAAAACTAGTGCATAGAGTGTATCCTTGTGGCCAAGGCATTGAAAGCCGCATCAAACCTGCTACAAATGCTCTATGCCGTACTTCAGTTAGCTAGGACTGGGGGCGATCGCATCAGAGTTTCTAGCCCAGGTTTATGAAATTGCAACCAAGTGCCATGTTTCGCTTTGTGAACTAACCCTCATTGTTCAAGCGAACAGGATTGAAGTCTGCTCCAGTGCTAGAACAGCAGCATTGGCGCTAAGGATATTGATTCGGTGAATCGGGTGAACTAATCATACAATCTAGTCCATATTAATTTCACGCTTTTTGCTGATGGCTAAGAAGTATGGGCGGTACTGGACTCGAACCAGTGACATCCTGCTTGTAAGGCAGGCGCTCTACCAACTGAGCTAACCGCCCCTGTAAGGGCTTCGAACGACCGCACTGCAGTAGCACGGTACCTTATACTAACAGAACTCGCTACCAGCAGCACCGCTGCCGCGACCAAATCTATATTGCCACCCCATGCCCTCTGGCCACACTCACGATCGCATTACCCTTTGGAGTCTGCCGATTGTAGCTGCCATTAGCCTTTGGGCAACCCGCAGCAGCACCCTAACCCTGGCGCTGGTCGGCGGCTTTTTGTTTGGGGGGCTGATGCTAGGGCCAGATTTAGATACCCGATCCATTCACCATCGACGCTGGGGATGGTTTCGCTGGATTTGGATTCCCTACCGCAATAGCATATCCCACCGTTCACCTTTATCCCACGGACCTGTCATTGGCAGCACCATTCGGGTCATCTATCTGACCATCGTCGTTGGGTTTGCCACAGTTTTCGCCCTGGCAGCCCTCAATGAGGTCCTTGGGCTGGGCTGGACCTGGGGAGCGCTCGGACAGCTCATATCGACCCGAGCAAGCCAGTATCGACAAGTTGCCATCGCAGCAGCGGTGGGGCTAGAAGCGGGGGCATTGGGCCACTACGTCTCAGACTGGGCGCTGTCGAGCGCTAAGCAGGTGCGTAAACGCTACCCGAACGAAGGTTGGCGATCGCTGTTGATTCCCTTCAAGCCTTCGAAACCTAGAAAAGCCAAGTCCCCTCGATCGCGCCGGTCAAAGACCAGCCGTAAGATGCCACCGCGTCCTCGACAAACAGCATCCTCAAAAGGAATCCCCGCTGTAAAATCTCTCCTGCGTCCCCGCCGCCACAAGAACAAGCGACAGTAGGTTATCGATGTAGCAATCTCCGCATGATTTGTGAGAGGGGGGCTGGCTGAGTCCGACCCCCCTCTCACTTCACAGTTCACCAGCGATTTAGCATCGCTGTAGATCGCCTTGCGGTAGCCTACTGGCGTGTCATGATTGAATCTGTAACCCCACTGCGACCCAATCAAACCCCATGACGCTGCCTCCCGGTTCAACAGTTGCCGACGACCATCCAACCCTAAGCGCCCTACAAGACTTGATTGACGTCGTTGCCCAACTGCGTTCCCCCGAGGGCGGCTGCCCCTGGGACCTTGCCCAAACCCCCCAAAGCCTCATTCCCTATGTGATTGAAGAGGCCTACGAAGTCGCCTATGCTTTGCGAGGGGGTGACCTTGACGATATCGTCGATGAGTTAGGAGACTTGCTGCTGCAGGTGGTGCTCCAGGCGCAAATTGCCCGCGAAGCCGAGCAGTTTTCTCTGCAGCAGGTTGCCGAAGCCATCACTGCCAAACTCATTCGACGCCATCCCCATGTCTTTGGCGATACTGCAGTGGAAGGGGTGGCGGAAGTGCGACAGAACTGGGAAGCTATCAAAGCCCAAGAAGCGCAGGACAAGCAGGCCAGTGCCGGACCAGGCAGCTCGCAGCTGTCGCCCCGACTCAAAAAATATGCGCGATCGCTGCCGCCCCTGCTGGCCAGCTTTAAGATTTCCGAAAAGGCTGCCGGGGCTGGTTTTGAATGGGAGAGCGTTGATGGTGTTTGGGATAAGTTTCGTGAAGAGCTGGGGGAATTTGAGCAGGCGATCCGGCAGGAGTCGGTGGCGCGGCAGCAGGCAGAGATGGGTGATTTGCTCTTTACCGTGGTCAATTTGGCTCGGTGGTACGGCCTTGACCCTGCGCAAGCCCTACAGGACACCAACCAGCGCTTTGTGCAGCGCTTTGCCCAGGTCGAAGCGGCGGCGGGGCGCCCGCTAGATGGCTTTTCTGCTCAGGAGCTAGAGCAGTTTTGGCAGGCAGCCAAGACTAAGCTAAGCCGCGAGATGTCTGCGGAACATTCAAGCGAATCTAAGTAGAGCTATTAGCGTGACGATCGCGCATTTTCAGCTAGAATACGGATCGCACTTAGGAGAACCTTGAGCCCATTGTTTGAGGTAGCCTAGTGCTGACACCCAGCGCAGTTGTTGTGCTGCAGTCCGGGGGGCATGGCGGAATGGTAGACGCTACGGACTTAGAAAACTGAGCCTCGACGGAGAAATCTGTCGAGTGGAAGCTCTCAAACTCAGGGAAACCTAACCCGACTCACCAGCGCAGAGCCAATTTTGGCGATCGCTGTTTGGTATGGCAATCCTGAGCCAAGCCGGTTGATGCATCTGGGCAAAGCACCACCGCCCAGCGCAGATGATATCGGAAGGTGCAGAGGCCCGACGGGAGCTACCCTAACGTCAAGTCGAGGGTAAAGGGAGGGTCCAATCCTCAACGCCATTGACATGATTGATATGGCGGCAGCGAAAGCTGAGAGAGGGTGAAAATCCGTTGGCCCTAAAAGGTCGTGAGGGTTCAAGTCCCTCTGCCCCCATCACAAGTCACTTATAGCGATCGCTCCGAAGGCCTAGGCAGATCATAGGCCAGACTAGGTGCGATCGCTTTTTGTTTATCAAAAAGGGAAACTCTTATTTTTTTAGGATAGACTATTCTGGAGTGCCGCATAACGAGCGTCTTGTCTGATTGGTTCAACAGCCCAATCTGATGAAGATCGCATTAAGGCGTGATGGCGATCGCAGCTCTTACCTTAAAGATGCGGTTAACTGATCAGGGTAAATTCACCATAATATAGGAGTGGCTCTGGGTACCTCTGGGATCTCAGCCAAGCCTACTGGGTGGATTTACGCATTTAGGCGCTGCTTTTTGGAACACCATCTGAAATTCCTGTCGATGACGGTGTTTCTAGTTCCAGATCAGCAACAGATCAGGGATGTGCCACAGCGGTACAGGTTGTGCATCAGCTTACAGCTCCTTACCGCTTCCACGGATATCTGCGGAAGCCAGAAAGGTGCATCACGCTAGCAGGGTACGCACATGATAACTAGAGACGATGTGGACAAGACATCTACAGGCGAAAAGCACACGCGAACTGGCGATCGCCAACGCGATCGCGCCAATGGTCACGCCAGCGGACGAGCCGCAGAATTTCCCAAAACCGTTAGTCAAGCGGCTCTGGCTAAGGCTCAAAATACCATCTTTCAATATCTGCTAGACATCGTCAAAACCTGGCCCTCTGATGACGTTCTCGACGAGTTTAAGAGCCTATTTATCTACTGCGGGAACCAGCACGACGACGCCATTTCCGAGTCAGAACTGATTGCGGTGATGCGCACCATAGCCGCTGCGAATCAAGAAAAGGAGTTTAAGAACACGCTCAAGCGCTCCTGCTATATTCTGATCAATAACTGGGATATCACCCGCAATCACGAGGCCATCGGGGGCCTGATTCAGCTTTTCTCAGACCCCGGAATCAAAAGCCCCTTAAAGCGGCCTCTGTTTAAGCGACTGCGGCGCTGGCTTCAAAATTTTATTGCCAGCGACGACTTCAAAGAGCTGACCCTGTTTGCAGCTCGGTACGACGATTTCGAAAAGCTGCACTGGAGCCAGCGCTATACGTCATACCTACTGGTTTCTCAATACGCCAACCTCAAGAATTCCGATGAGCAGAGAGAGGCCGCTCGGGCCCTATCCCGGAAATTAAAGGAGAGATTTAAGGTCGATCTCGCTCTCTATACCGCTTTCTCGGAATCTCTCGCCGCTGAGCACAGCGGAGATCGGGTCAAAAACCCCACCGTTCTGGGTGAGGATAGCCTTGAAATCATTAAGCGTATCCTGGCGTGCCGGGGGCCGTTTAGCTATGAGCACCTCGCCAATATTTTTCGCAAGCAAAGCTTAGGCATCGGCTATGAGCGATTCAAGCGCAGTTTAGAAACTTATCTTCTGTGCCCACTGCCTGACGGGGCAAGGTCAAAGTCCCTAGAGCGACAAATCAACAAAAAACTCTCAGAGCTTTATCAGTCCCACAGCAACAAGCCCGTCGACGAGGCGCTGCTGCTGCGAACCTGTAACCGCATGATTAAGTGGTTTACCATAGAAGAGCACGGCATCCCCTCAGACGTCTTTGTGTGTGCGATCGCCGAAGGCAATGCGCTGACGATTGTGATCCTCTTGCTCAAGCTCTTGCTGATTTGCCGGAACACCCGCACGCACCTAGAATCCTGCATTGCCGACTTGGTGCGCTACTACGAGGACTACCCCGAAGAAGACTGTCGCGCAGTCATTGACTTTTTCGAAGTCTTCAATGTCACCATGACAGTTTACGGCGAGGATATCCGCTATAGCCTAATCAGCAAAGATGGCAGTTCGCCCGCCAAGGTCTCCTTAGAGGCCTGCCGCATCTTCTCGCAGGTCAAGCCATCGCTGAAAGCGGAAGACAGCTTAGAGGGCGATCGCGATCCGGCTCAGATGATGGATCATTTCGTGAACGAATTTATTGAAAGCGAGGATGGCTCCCCTTGAGCCATAGTGGGCCGCTAACCCGCAGCGCGGTGGACAAAGGATGAAGCTTGGTGTTTCAGAAGAGGGAAAACAAGCTGAAGCGTTAAGGTAGCTCACGCTACCGCTTGATAGTTTACAATCCTGGCAAAATCCATCGGCTTTAGGCTTGCGCCGCCAACAAGTACGCCGTCGATTTCTGGCTGCTCCATAATGTCGTCGATATTGCCGGGCTTCACTGATCCTCCATATTGGATCGTCATGCCGGCGTTAGAGAGCTGCTGACGAATCAGTCCAATGATGCGGTTGGCCTCACCGACCTCGCAGGTGTCTCCGGTTCCAATGGCCCAAATCGGCTCATAGGCAATGATCAAGCGAGCTTGATCCACGCCCTGAAGGGCCGCTTTCAGCTGGTGGGTGATAATCTCCTCGGCTTGCCCTGCATCGCGCTGCTGCTTGGTTTCACCCACGCAGAGAATGGGCACAAGCTGGGCTTTTTGAGCCGACCTCAGCCTAAGATTGACGGTTTCATCCGTTTCGCCGAAATACTGACGCCGCTCGCTGTGACCCACCACCACATATCTGACGCCGAGTTCTGTGAGCATGCTGGCAGAAATCTCACCCGTAAAGGCTCCAGAATCTTCCCAATGAACATTTTGTCCTCCCAGCTTAACCCGGCTGCCGTGCAGATTCTTGGACATCGCCGTTAGGGCCGTGTAGGGAACGCACAGGACTATTTCTCGGTTGTCTGGCGTACCGTCCAAATGATTGAAGAAACTAATCAGGAAGTCCAGCGCCTCCGATTGAGTCTTGTGCATTTTCCAGTTTCCGGCTATGACGATGTTTCGCACGGGTTGTTTAAAAAGGTAAATGTTCAGCAGTCCACTAGACGAATCCTACCGTTTGAGCTGCTTTTGAGGCAATTCATGGCGTAAGTCTCCAGTCGTAGCGGCCAAGATAGTCATCATATAGCAAATGACCTAAGCGGTAGGGCTAACGGAATCGGAATCTGAAATAGGCTTGTAATCAACTGACTAAATCTTTGCTGCAAAAGTATGGGAAACTGATGTCGATCACCAATGCAGTGGCGCCTTGGACAGACATCCCACCACTGCAATTTCAACCTATCCTAGTGCACGAAAAGGCAAATCCATGACGATTTCTCTGTTAGCGTCAAGTCTAATCGATGGACTTTATGCGCTCGACGCTACGAGCTACAGTCAGCTCGCGCACCCACTACAGGCCTCAATGCTAGAGGGATTGACCGAGATGGTCAGCCTGAAGCTAACCCTGGGCCATGGTCTTGCCGCCGAGGCATCCCCTGATGGTGCAGTAGTATTGGCACAGTATTTTGAAACGGATGTTTTTGCCAGCACCCGCACCTGGTGGAACGATTTTGTCAGCTCTGGAAAGATCTGGACGCTCATCTTTGGCATTGTGTTGGGCTATCTGCTGCGGGCGCTGACCTCCTATGGCTAGAGCACCCCGCTGACTTCGCTTCTTTCACCTGCGCTTAAGACATCAGCATATCTAGTCAGTTCGGTATAGCCATGACACAGCCCCAAACCTGGAGCCAGCGGTTTGAATCAGCCCTTCACCCTGCGATCGCCCGCTTTAACGCCAGCATTGGCTTTGACATTGCCCTGTTGGAGTACGACATTACGGGCTCCCAGGCCCACGCCAAGATGCTGGGCCACACGGGCATCATCTCGGCAGACGAGGCCGATCGCCTGGTTCGGGGGCTGGAGCAGGTGCGCCAGGAATACCGCACCGGGCAGTTTAACCCCGGCACCGACGCCGAAGACGTGCATTTTGCGGTGGAGCGGCGGCTGACCCAGCTTGTGGGGGACGTGGGCAAAAAGCTGCACACGGCGCGATCGCGCAATGACCAAGTGGGCACCGACACGCGGCTCTACCTGCGGGACCAAATTACCGGCATTCGCCAGCAGCTTGCCGCGTTCCAGCAGGCCCTGCTGCAGCACGCCGAAGCCCATGTGGAAACCCTAATTCCGGGCTACACCCATCTGCAGCGGGCCCAGCCCCTCAGCCTGGCCCACCATCTGCTGGCCTATGTGGAAATGGCACAGCGAGACATCGAGCGGCTGGGGGATGTATATCAGCGGGTGAACCGCTCTCCCTTGGGGAGCGGGGCGCTGGCAGGGACCACCTTTCCCATCGACCGGCGCTACACTGCTGAGCTGCTGGGCTTCGATGGCGTCTACGCCAACAGCCTAGACGGGGTGAGCGATCGCGACTTTGCCGTGGAGTTTTTGGCGGCGGCGAGCCTGGTGATGGTGCATTTGTCCCGCCTGTCGGAGGAGATCATTCTCTGGGCGTCGGAAGAGTTTCGCTTTGTCACCCTCACCGATAGCTGCTCCACGGGCTCCAGCATCATGCCCCAGAAGAAAAACCCAGACGTGCCAGAGCTGGTGCGGGGCAAGACGGGTCGGGTGTTTGGTCACCTGCAGGCCATGCTCACCCTGATGAAGGGTCTACCCCTGGCCTATAACAAAGACCTGCAGGAGGACAAAGAGGCCCTATTCGACGGCGTACAGACCGTCCAGGGCTGCCTAGAGGCGATGACGGTGCTGCTGCGGCAGGGCATCGTGTTTCAGCCCCAGCGCCTCAATCAGGCAGTCACCGAAGACTTTTCCAACGCGACGGACGTGGCGGATTATTTAGCGGCTAAAGGGGTGCCTTTTCGGGAGGCCTATAACCTGGTGGGCCAGGTGGTGAAGACAAGCCTGGCGGCCAATAAGCTGCTCAAGGACTTGACCCTGGAGGAGTGGCAGGCCATCCACCCGGCGTTTGAGCCTGACATTTATGAGGCGATCGCCCCCCGTCAGGTGGTGTCGGCCCGCAACAGCGAAGGGGGCACCGGATTTGAGCAGGTGCGTCAGGCCCTTGAAAAGGCTCAAGACAGGCTCAAACAGGTGCAAAACGACTGCTAATTCTTTCGAAGCGTGAACCTACGTTACTAGTTATTACTTTGTGCGGCTTCCCGACCCTATGCAGCGGGGGGAGGTCTCTATGCTGATAGATAGATACGCAGGGACGGCCCTCAACGGAGTCGGTCCCGTCATAAATTCTCTATCAGAATACGGCACAACCATGACTCAATGGACTCCCACCACCAGCAATTCCTACGCAGACAGCAGCGTAATCGCAACCACAGCGCCTGACGCCCCCAACTGGCAGCGCCTCATTCTGGTGACTGCCGTTCTGTGGCTCGGCGGCAGCCTAGCCCTAGATCTGATTGTGATGCCGACCCTCTATGGATCTGGCATGATGACAGACGCCAGCTTTACTCCCATGGGCTATGCCCTATTTTCTAGCTTCAACCACGTCGAGGTGGTGTCTGCGGCCCTGCTGTTAACAGCCACCCTCGCCCTTCATCGCCAAACGCCCAGAGCGGGCGTGCAGGCAATTGTAGCGGCTGCTATGCTGCTTGGCCTTAGCCTGTTCTACACCTATGGCCTCACCCCCGACATGATTGCCCTGGGGGCCCACCTCAACCTGCTGAAGACCACGGGCATTCCCCACAGCATGGACGTGATGCACGGCGAGTATTTCAGCCTAGAGCTGGTCAAGCTTGGGTTAGTGATGGGTCTAGTAAAACTGTCCCAGCGGTAATCTACAGCAGAAATTCTCCTGCTCCAGCCACGACTTCCCCTAGAGCCCACGCCTTTAGACCCTGAGCCGCAAGTCGGGCGATCGCCCCTTCTACGGCCTCAGGCGGCACAATCACCACAAAGCCTATCCCCATATTGAAGGTGCGGAGCATCTCGCCCCGCTCTACCCCCCCCGCTGAGGCGATCCAGTCAAACAGCGGGGGGATTTCCCATGTCTGGGCCTGAACGGACTGTCCGGGGGCGAGGCAGCGGGGCAGGTTTTCCGGCAGCCCGCCTCCGGTGATGTGGGCCATGCCGCGAATGGGAACGCCGCTGCGCAGGAGCTGCTGCACCGGCTGCACGTAGATCTGGGTTGGGGTAAGCAAGACCTCCCCGACAGAGCGAGCTGGGCCGGACTGGCTTAGGCCAGTCTGGCCCAAACCAATCTGGCCTGAGTCATTGGAAAAGCTGAGGCGATCGCCCAGACCAATACCCGCCGTCTCTATAACTTTGCGCACGAGGCTAAAGCCATTACTGTGAATGCCGCTGCTGCCCAGGGCAACGGCCACGTCACCGATCTGAACCTGGGCGCTGTCTAAGATTTTGGGCTTATCCACAATGCCGACGCAAAAGCCCGCAAGGTCATATTCCTGCGGCTGGTAGAACCCCGGCATCTCTGCCGTCTCGCCCCCCAGCAGGGCACAGCCCGCCTGCCGGCATCCCGCTGCAATGCCTTCCACCACCTGAGCCAGTTGGGCGGGTTCGAGCTGGCTCGTGGCAATGTAGTCTAAGAAAAAGAGGGGCTCGGCGCCGCAGGTGAGCACATCGTTGACGCACATCGCCACCAAGTCTATGCCCACGGTGTCGTGGCGGTCGAGGGCATGGGCGAGCTTGAGCTTGGTGCCCACACCGTCAGTGCCGCTCACCAGCACAGGCTGCGCGTAGCCTTGGGGGAGCTGAAACAGCCCGCTAAACCCCCCGAGCTGTCCTAACACCGCCGGGCCGTGGGTGCTGGCGACAGTGTCTTTGATGCGCTGAACAAAGCTGCGCCCCGCCTCGATATCTACGCCGGCCTGTTTGTAATCCATGGCAAAATTATTCCTCCTTCAGCTCAGATTGGGCGCCGGTTACGTCCAAGTCGGGGCAAAGAACCGTCGCCGTAACATCATAAGCTTGCCAAGCCTGGGCGATCGCCTCAGCTACCCGGCTGGCCTTATCTTGTTCAGCGATCGCCAGCAGGGTGGGGCCTGCCCCACTGATTACCAGACCGTAGGCTCCCGCGTCGAGGGCTGCACGGTGCAGGCTGTCGTAGCCCGCAATCAGGGTCTTACGATAGGGCTGATGCAGTTCATCATAAAGCGCTGCGGCGAGCCAAGGCTGATGTCCTGTCTCTAGGCCCCGCACCAGAAGCCCAACCCGAGACGCGCTGAACACCGCCTTTCCTAGGCCATATTCCTGAGGAAGAACGCTGCGGGCCATCGCCGTTGAAAGCTCGAAATTAGGCACCGCCAGAACGGGGGCGAGGCTTTGATGCCACTCAATCGGGCAAACCAGAGGGCCATCCGGTGTGGTCACCGTCAACTGACACCCGCCCACTAGAGCCGGAACCACGTTGTCAGGGTGACCCTCTATGGCGATCGCTAGGGTCAAGATTTCATCGCGGCCAAGCGGCGAGCCTGCTAGGGCATTGGCCCCTAGCAATCCGCCTACAATGGCCGTGGCGGAGCTGCCCAACCCTCGCGCCAGGGGGACGCCCAAATCAATTGACAGGTGGATGGGGGGAGGGGGCTGATCGAGGCTCTGGTAGAGCCGAGCAAAGGCCCGATAGGCTAGGTTACTGCGGTCTACAGCCACACGAGCTGATTCAGTGCCAGTGGCGGTAATCTTCAGCGCATCGCCGTGGGTGAAGGTAAATCGATTGTGCAGAGTCAGCGCCGCCCCGAGGCAGTCAAAGCCAGGGCCGAGGTTAGCTGTGGTTGCGGGAACGGTGACAGTAGCAGATGAATATTGCGGCATCCAGGCGATCGCTTGGTGAGAGTGGCAATACACAATTTACCAGGCCATCTCCACTCGAACGCAAAAATAGCTATTGCGATATACCAGCGACCCCTGGCGCTAGCCTACGGCAGCTTCGCTCTTCAATAGGGCGATCGCTTCTCCCTCAAGGTAGTCAGGAATGGGCGCACCCATGAGGGAAAGGATGGTGGGCGAAATATCGAGCGCATGATTCCCTGACATCGCTCTAGATGGCTCAATACCGGGGCCGCTTGCGATGAAAAAGCCTTCCGGACGATGGCTTCCCGAACGATAGTGCGGCACTGGGCCAATTCGGCCTACATCAGGGCTCTCAACTGAGTCGCTAGCGTATTCTTCCTGCCACACAATCACGATGTCAGCGTCCGGCAGCCGGGGGTTATTCTCCATGGCAGACTGCCGTACGCGAATGATCTCTTGCGCCATGGGAATGCCTGTTCTAGCATCCTTCATTCGCCGAATTTTTGCGATTAGCTCCTCGCAGTATGAGTCGTAGTCTGCTTGGGCCACCAGTCCATTGGGCTCTCGCCCCCTCACGTTGATCCGCACGTAGCCCTCGGCGAAGCTGGGCAAGGCAAATGCCTTCATCTTCGGCCATAGCGGCGCATACCATGCTGCAGGCTGAAAGGGAACAACTCTCGTCTTCTTCTCAAGTCGAAACGGTGAAATCATCTCCCCTTCCCGCTCAGGATCAACTAGTCCCTCAACAAACTTATACAGTTTGTTTGGCGTTCTACGGCGGAGGAAGGTGCGGAGGCGATCGGTATCGCCCTTTGTGCCCCAGACATGGCGCTCCCAAAAATTATTCTCCATCCTAGGCAGCGGTGGTCCTAGCTCAGCGCTGGCATCGTCACGACCAAACAGCAGTGCCTGACCAGGAAAATTCAGTCGGTATAAGAATTCCGGCAGGATTGTTGTGCTGGGGATATCCATGGTATTGGGCCCCATGCCATGGGCGGAAAAAATGAGAACGCGGGCATCGCTCGGGGCTTTGCTAAGGATCTCGCCAATGGCGTGGTCAATCGCCTGAAAACACTCCAGCATTGGATCCACGGACACCCGAGATTTGAAGGCCTCGTAGAGGGGGTGATCGGGCTGACTAAGCTGCCAAAAATTGTGGCCTGCTGAGTGAGCTTCACCGAAAACTGTCATAAACAGGTCCCAGGGCTCCTGTTGAAGAATCTCCTGACAGATCGATGAGCGGCGAGCGATGCCAGTCTTGAGGACAGATCTAAGGCGGTCAGTCGTCTTTAGATCCAGGCAGACCGAATAGTCTTTGTGAAGGCCAGGATGGGCGCCATGGGTGCGCACCAGTTCCTGAAATAGACCTTCGGGCAGAGAACCGCTGGGAACTTGGGGCGAGTGAGCCCCCCAAGCCGCAACTTGCACTCCATTAATATTTCTGTTTAAGCGAACTTGAGGAATATCAAATGCAGCGACTCGATAGTCCTCTCCCAGCGCGTAAAAGGGAGGAAACTCCTCATACTCATAGGCAGCTCGCGTTTGCATACCATATGAGCCTGAATTGAATCTCAGAGGAGACCAGTAGCCCGTCTTTTGAGGCCGGCAGCCTGTTGCAAAGGTTGTCCAGGGTGTTTCAGCACTAAAGGCAGAAAAATTCTCAAGTCTTCCTGAGGTGCCTTTCTCGCGAAGTTGAGCAATATTTCTGAGATAACCTCGATCCATCCAGATGTCTAATACATCCGGCGGCGCAGCATCAAGTCCAATTGCAACAACAGGTGTCTTCATCATGATTACATTCCTATGGCCCAACCTAGCTTTGTTTTTTGAGTCGTCAATTACAAGCCCAACAACTTACCCGCAGGTACTGCATCTAACTGCATCTAAATATTTTGTCGAGGTCACCTACCAAAGCATGGGTATCTACAGTAAAAAAAGATACTGCGTCTCTTCGCTTAGATTACCCAAGAATTAGTCTGAACACAAAGCAGGATCCGGATAATTTATGCGAACTTTTTATGAAAGCTCCGTGAAGTCGGACCACAGCTTGGGCTTGAGCTTGAGTAAGCAACCTTGGCTATTGACTGAGACGCAGAGACGAAAGTGCCTGCCCCTTCTGCCGCAGCTGTAGCGTGTAAGCGTCTCAGCACCGCCACGAAGCGATCAAAAGTAATTCGTCGAGGTTGGAATAGTCTGAGCGACGAGTACAGCTCTAGTACTCCTCTACCGGCCTGCACCTGCTGGGCGTGATTGTGCGAATAGAGAATTCATCTTAATACAGACTTTATTCAGCTTCTCGAAAAAGCTAGTTTTTATTAAGAGTCCTTGAATGAGCCGGTATCTGTGGATTTTTGGTATCAATATAGGTAGACAGGTTATGAATCGTAGAGTCGAGGGTTGCATTTCTGCAGATTTTGCTTAGAGGCATGAAGTTCTGCAGAAATGTGGTACTGCTCGATGCGTTGGGTGTATCTCGGATCTGTGACCTTGCTGCTATGACGAGCTTTTGTTCAGCAGTTGAGGAACCAACTGACAGGTAATTTCTCGCAAGTTGCGGGTATCTTCTCAGATAGATATCAATAAATTTATCATCAGATTTAATTAGCAGCATGATTACCAGACTTGCCCTGGGTACTCTCAATACGCTTGCCGTCAGCCTGCTTGTGGTAGGGATCGGTCCTGCTGCGGTGGCACAACCAAGTGATGAGACGCTCTCATCGCCTCTGCCTTCTGTCGAGCGCCCCCAGACTGAGATCATTCCGGCTCCACTCTCTGAAACCCCGTACGTATTGGGCGTAGGAGACGAGATCCAAATCGATATTTTTAACGTCCCTGAATTTAGCGGTCAAAATGGACAATATGTGATTCCCGTCGATGGGATAATCAGCCTTCCCTGGATCGGGCGCGTTGAATTACAGGGCCGTACGGTGAGTGAAGCAGAAACTACCATTGAGCAGGCTTACGCACCGTTCTTAAATGAGCCCGACGTCACGCTCAGACTTGTGTTTCCTCGACCATTGACGGTGGCTGTACTTGGGGAAGTGAGCCGTCCAGGCACCTATTCACTCCGCTTTGATGAGGGGACTCAGTCCGAGCTGAGCGTCGATCGCACTGCCCAGTGGCCAAATGTTACCCAGGCCATTCAGCTTGCAGGCGGCATTACCCAGACAGCTGACATCAGGGATATTCAGGTTAGGCGCCAGCGTTTGGCAGAGGATCAAGTCATCAATGTAGACCTATGGGCGCTGCTCAAGAACGGAGAGATTTATCAGGATATCAACCTGAGGGACGGTGACACCATTTTGGTGCCTAAAGCAATGGCTCTTGGGCCAGGGGAGCTCACGCAGCTTGCAGATGCCAACTTTTCTCCAGATATTATCGGCGTTAACGTTGTGGGGGAGGTGGTCACACCAGGATTGGTCGAAGTTGAGCCTAATACAACGCTGAATCAGGCTATTCTGGCGGCGGGTGGATTTACCGATGCACGGGCGCGGCGCGGACGGGTTGATCTTGTGCGGCTCAATCCGGATGGAACCGTAGCCAAACGGCGGATTGAGGTTGACCTGACGGAAGGTGTAGATGAGGAGAATAACCCGCCGCTACAGCCTGGAGATGTGGTGATTGTCGAACGCAACAGCATTGCGCGCACGTCTGATGCATTAGACCTGTTCCTTAATCCCTTTACCGGTGTTCTGGGGATTGTACGCGATGTGATCGACATTTTTGATAATTAGCCAGAGCGATCGCTATTTCATAGACCGGGTCTTATTCCGGCGGTGGTGGATGCTATTTTCGACCTAACAACCTCCTCTTTGAAGTGTCTAAAGCCAAAAATTCTATTCTTAAAGTCCAATTGACAGCATTTGGGGATACTCCAACAAGCCTACAAGTAATGTCTAGCCCCCACATTATCCGTTCACGTCACTCCGTAGGTAAAACAGCTTAGAGGTAATAATGCAGACGAACCAAGAGCCTTCAATATCCACGCTAGCGCTCAACGACAGTCCGCCGAGACCAGCCCCGATGGTGGAGGTGGAAACCGATGACCAGGAGCAGAGCGGCTTAGACTTCGGTCCTATACTCCGCACAATTCGACGTAAGGCCTGGCTGATTATTGGCGTTACGGTAGTTTGCTCAGCCGCAGCCTATCTCAAGGCCTCAGGCAACGCCGATTCCTACGAGAGCAAATTTCGTCTTTTGGTAGAGCCGCTTTCGCCAGAAGCTACCCTGTCGGCGCCGGCCGCCGTAACCCGGGGTGAGCGAAACGTTAATAACCGAGGGAACGAGTTCGACTACGATACACAGCTTGTGATCTTGAAGAGTGGGGCCGTGCTGTCCGAAGTCGTTGAGCGAGTTCAGGCGCAGTATCCCTCGTTTACAGGCGGGGATCTCTCTAGCGGCTTGACCGTCAAGCGATGCTGTACCGTGTCAAACGGCCCGACCACTAGTCTTCAAGAAACGAAGATGATCGAGTCGATTTACGAAGGTGAGGATCCTGAACAAGTTCTTTTCGTCTCCCAAGTGCTTGCAGATCGATTTCTGGAGTATTCGCTCCAAGAGCGAAAGACTCGAATTGGAGAAGGCGTTAAATTTATCGATGAGCAGCTGCCCGAGCTAGAACAGCGGGTAGAGACGCTACAAAACCAGCTCCAGTCCCTCCAGCAGCAGTATTTCATTAACGATCCGGCGGCAGAGGGCGGTCAAATTTCTGACCAGATCCGTCAGATTACGGCTGATAAGCTTGAGGTACAACAGCAGCTTCAGGAGCAGCAGCAGCTCAACAATAGCCTACAAAGACAGCTCGGTCTATCCATCGATGAAGCGGTCGCCGCCTCTGCGCTCACAGAAGACCAGATCTATCTCGATTTGAGGACTCAGCTCCAGGACATCGAAAACCAGATTGCGATCGAGTCGGTCCGATTTAGTGACGCTAGTCCGGTGATTCGGTCACTTCAACAGCAGCGGGCAAACCTGTCAGCTCTCCTATCAAACCGAGCTCAGCAGGTGATCGGAGCCAATATCTCCGGCGGCTCTGAAAATGCAGAAAATCTGCCGCTTCAAAGCTCAATTCGGCTGGGTATCACGCAGCAGCTGATTGATTCGGTTAATCAAATTCAGGTGCTCGAGGCCCGCAACGCTGCCCTCAATCAGAGCCAGAGCTTCTGGGCTCAGCAGGCCCAGCGTTTTCCAGCTGTTGCCCGTCAGTATAATGAGCTGGAGCGACAGCTTGCCCTAGCAATTCAAACCCTTGATCAGCTCCTAACTCAGCGGGAAACTCTCAAAGTTGAGGCAGCGCAAAGCGAGATTCCTTGGGAGCTCGTATCGACCCCGGGGCTCCGATACGACGGTGATGGTGAGCCCGTCCCTGTTGAGAATGACCTGACTCAGACGATTGGTTTGGGCGTGATTGCTGGATTATTTCTGGGAACGCTGGCTGCGATTCTACTGGAGCGGCAGCGGGATGTGTTCTACACGGCGGCGGATGTGAAATCTGCCACCTCCTTACCAGTTATCGGCTTTTTGCCCTACAGCGAGCATGATGTCAACATTCCATCCTCGGGCGTGATTGACGATCAAGGGCTGCGATCGCCGTTTCAGCAGGCTATCCAGTCGCTTTACACCAAGGTCAACTTCGCTGCTCCGACACAGGATGTCAGGTCCCTTGCAGTCTGCGCGATTGAAGAAGGCGACGGCGGATCCACCTTGGCCATGAACCTGGCTAGAACGGCAGCGGTAAGCGGCAAGCGCGTTTTACTCGTTGACGCCAATTTAGAAGCGCCCCGACTGCACCGAGCCCTTGGTGTTGCCAATACTGAAGGACTTGGCGATTTGCTCAGCGGCAAGACCAACGTAGCCGCAGACCGCGTTATTCAGAAAACCTCGATCACTAACCTCTACGCCCTAACCGCAGGGAACCTGCTTCAGAAGGAGCCAGAGAAGCTAGCCTCTCCAGTTATGCCAGAGTTGGTTGAGGCGCTGCAAAAGCAGTTTGACTTAGTGATTTATGACACACCTAATCTGTCAGGCTTCACGGAGGCGACCTTTGTTAGCAGTCACACAGATGGTATTCTACTGGTCGTTGGGCTGGAAGAGACTAAGCGGTCACAGTTCTCTAAGGTAATTGAAGATCTAAAGAGCTTCCGTCTCCGGTGTCTGGGCGTGGTAACCAACGACATTCATGGCGTTGTGTCAGCCTAAGTGAAAACACGAGTTTAAAGAGACCGTTATGATAGCTCAATGGCTCATACAGGCTAGCGAGTTAGGCGTGCTGGCCCTAGCCTTACTTCTTCTCATACCCATCGGAGTCGTCTTCGTGGAATGCATGGCGGCTCTTCTACCCCACCGGCAACCGGCCAGCCAGCTCCCTAATTCTGAGGCCGCTGTTTTAATTCCTGCCCACAATGAGGAAGCTGGTCTTGCAGAAACCCTGACCTCAGTTCTGTCGAGCTGGCTCGATTCCGCCAGCGTTTGCGTAGTTGCCGACAATTGCACAGATCGGACAGCCGCCATAGCAAAAGATTTTGGCGTTACCGTTTTAGAACGTTATGACCAGACCCAGCGCGGTAAGGGGTACGCCCTTGACTTTGGCCTGTGCCATATAGCCAATGAGCCCCCTCAGACTGTTGTCATGGTGGATGCAGACTGCACTGTAGACGGACTGGCACTGACTCAAATTGCCCATCAGTCTCTTATGGCCCACCGCCCTGTCCAGGCGGTCTACCTCATGGAGAGACCGCCCACCCCCAGCCCGTCAGACTCAATTTCTGCGCTGGCGTTCTTAGTAAAGAACTGGGTACGGCCCTCAGGGCTAGCACGCCTGGGGTTGCCATGCTTACTGACGGGAACAGGCATGGCCTTTCCCTGGCCTGTGATTCGGAATGCTCCGCTTGCCAGCAGCAACATTGTTGAAGATATGCAGCTCGGCCTAGATTTGGCGATCGCCGGCCACCCTCCACAGTTTTGTCCCACAGCCCGGGTCACTGGCCGGCTCCCTCAAGATGAAGATGCGGCTAAAGGACAGCGCACCCGCTGGGAGCATGGCCATCTTGAAACCCTAACGACTCAGGTGCCTCGCTTAGTCAAGCAGGCCCTAATTCAGCGACGGTTTGACCTGCTAGCCCTAGCACTTGAGCTGGCCGTGCCGCCTCTATCCCTCCTTGTAATGGCATGGGGGGCAGCGCTGGTCCTAGCGGGACTGGTTGCCTTCGTGGGCAGTGCGGCACCGCTCTATCTGCTTGGGGCTGAGGGTCTGCTGATCTTGATCGCCATCATTGCGGCGTGGGCTAAGTTTGGTCGGGGCTACGTTTCCGGCGCAGCGCTTTTAGCTGCCCCGCTTTATGTCGCCTGGAAGATTCCGCTCTACCTCGCATTTATCGTCAATCGTCAAACCGATTGGGTCCGGACGAAGCGGGACGTGACATAGATCAGAGAGCAAGCAATCAGGACGCTGCCCTCCGGCAAATAACGACGGACACCTGACCATCAAAGTCGGCGATAGGGGCAGCAGGTTTGGTCAAGCGCACTTGGACTTGCAGCAGCAGTCCTTTTGAAAGCAGGCGCTTAGCGATCGCCTCCGCCAAAGATTCTATCAGGCGAAAGCGCGCATGACGAATGGTATGCTGCACGGCACTGATGGCCCAGCGATAGTCGTAGGCGTCTTCAAGGCGATCGCTGATATGGGCATCGTTGCTGTAGGACAAGGTTAGATCGACGCTAAACCACTGGCCCAGCACCTGCTCCTCCGGCAACGCCCCCGTGTAGCCATAGGCTCGGATTCCGGTGACCTCAATAATGTCAGAAGAAGGAGTGATAGACATGCTGGTATAAGGGTTGAGGCAACACGCGCTAGATTCGGTAGTTGACGCTGAAGTAGACCCCGTCGTCTTGAGCGTTGTCGCCTCGGTCGTCTAGATCGATCAGAGGTACTGCAAGATCGATGCGAACAGTTAGATCGGGCACCATTTCCCAGAGCGCTCCAACGCCCACCCCGACCAAAACGTTCTGCTCAGGTAATTCAGCGCTCTCACTATTGTTCCAGACAACCCCGGCATCCACAAAGGGGCGAAGCTGAAACGTTGATCCGCCTGCCTCGCTGCGCGCCAGCGTAATTTGATCCTCAATGGAAACCCGCAAGCCGTTGTCCCCAGCCCGGACGTTTTGCCGAAACCCCCGTAGCGATCGCCCCCCGCCAATGACGAACTGCTCGGACGACAGCAGCGGGTCCGGGGTGAGCTGTAGGTCCATCTGCAGCACCAGGAGCTGGTTCCGGCTCAGGCGCTGCACCCGCTGGGCTTGGGCCAGCCAGCTAAAGAAAAGGGCGTCTGGGCCGTCGTCATTGTTCGTAGCGTTGAAGATATCGGCGCCCAAGCTAAACTGCGATCGCAGCGCCCAAGCGCCCTGGCGATCGCGTCTGACGTAGTCTTGCCCCAGCCGAAAGACGCTCGTGCGGGTGATGCCCTCGTCATCGACGCCAATGCCGATAGGGATAGCGTCAAAGGCTAGAGTCTGCCCGTCACGATAGCTAAACCCAGCGGAGACCGCTAGCTCCTCGCGGGGCGATCGCACCAGCGGCTGCCGAAAGCTCGCCTCGTACAGCTCCGATTCCCCCTCGATATCAAACTCATCGAAAGGCTCCAGCACAACTTCGTTACGGTTGATGACGGTGCGGAGCTGAAATGTCCCGTTCCGGGGATTAAGTGGAATTCGATACCCCGCTTCGACAACCGTAGAACCGTCGCGGGTCGTCCGATCGACCGACGCAAACAGCCGGTCTCCTCGGCCCGTCAGGTTGAGCTGAGCCAGCTCAGCGCCAATGCGCTCAGATCCAACACTGGGGGGGGAGTAGTTGTCTGCCCGCAGTTCCCCATCCCAAGAATCGGCCTCCTCCACCCGAACCACCAAACGGCTTTCTCCAAGGGCTTCTCCAGCACGCAGGCTAGCCTCAATGGTGTCAATCAGCGGGTCGGCTCGCAGTAGGCGGAGCTGGTCCTCCAGGCGATCGGTGCGCAGCGGTGCGTCAACGCCAAGCTGGACGCGCTTGCGAATGTAGCTTTGCCGCAGCCGATTAGTCCCCTCAATCGTGATGTCGCTGATGCGCCCCTCAATGATTTGAATAATGGCTGTTCCATCGGCAATGGTTTGGTTGGGAACCACGGCGCGAGAGGTGAGATACCCCTCATCTAAGTAGAGCTGGGTGATGGCATCTGCTGCATTTTGCAAATCTTCCAAGGCGATCGCCTCTCCCTCTAGCGGAGCCACCACAGCGCGGAGCGCTGCATCGTCAAAGACCGTACTGCCCTCCACTACAATTTGCTCAACTGTAAACAAGACCTCTGGCGAGTCCGTAGACGGATCTGCTGATTCCTCTGGGGTACGGGGCGGCGACTCGATAACCTCGGGCAGAACCGGCGCCGGCTCTTCTATCGAAGGCTGCTGTTCAGGCCCCTGAATAAATCGCTCTTCGTTGGGATCAGGCTGCTGACTCAGGTGAAAATCAGCGGTGGGCCCGCCAGGTTTTCCGATCGCCAAACGGCTTGGCTCTGAGGCTTCAAGTGCACCCCCGTCTCCAGATGGCATCGCCAGCATGACCAGCGCAAAGAGTGACGAGCAGGTTGTCATAATGTGGTTAGGGTACAGAGCAGTGGGAGAGTGACCTATCCTAGTCGGACCTGATCAGCAGGTCAGGCTCGCTTTAAGTTTGCCAGGGCAGCGTTTAAAGCCGAGACTGAGGGTCACGCGCCCTAAAAACGCCTCGGCCAAAATGCCTTAACAGTTCGATCTCTCTTACGCCCCAGGGGCATTCCATTCAGAACGTCCCTAGGGCAAGCCCGCTCAGCTAAAGACGAAATTATTCTCGTCTAAAGTGAAGGCCTGGACCTCTTCGAGCAGGGCAACACGCTGCGCGCTACCGTTTACCTGGACCCGGATCACAGTGTTTTCACCGCTTTGGACCGTGGTCACCTGGCTAAAGTCAGCCACACCAACAGCGCTGAGATCTATTTTATCTGCCAAGATGGCAAAATCGGTGATTCTATCGCCGAAGTCTCCCACACTGCGGTAGCCAAAGATATCCTTTCCTTGGCCACCCGACAGGATGTCCGCACCGCCGCCGCCGAAGATTCGATCCGCACCCCGGTTCCCATTCACTTCATCGCGTCCGCCATTGCCGAATAGGCGATCGCCACCGCTACCGCCGTTGATCTGGTCAGCACCACCGTTGCCTCGGGCCGTATCTCGACCACCGCCGCCGTTGAGTACGTCTCGACCGCTGCCCCCAATTAGGGTGTCTCGACCACCGCCGCCGTTGAGCACGTCATTTCCGGCTCGGCCCAAGAGGCGATCGCCACCGCTGCCGCCGTTGAGCAAGTCGTCACCACTACCGCCGTCAAGCAGATCACTGTCGCTGCCGCCGTTGATTAAGTCATTCCCCCCGAAGCCAAAGAGCTCGTCAGGATCGCTGAATCCGTTGAGGATATTGTCGCTGTCGTCACCAACAACAACGTCGCCATCGTCAGTGCCTTGGCCAATGGCGGGAAGCTCAATGTATTCCGGAATGCCGTTTACGTTTGGATCTGCAGGGTTGGGGACAGGGAAGAGGCCCGTTCCAAAGACACCCTCAGCAGCATCGACCACAGCAACAATACCGTCTCCATCTGGGTCAGGGCCATCCACGCGGCCATCCCCATCAGCATCAGGGAGGTTTCCACCGCGCTCAACGATATCGTCAAGACCGTCATTATCGCTGTCTAGGTCACGGAAGTTGCGAGCACCGTCGCCATCAGTATCGGGGACGGGTAAACCGTTGCCGCTGTCTGGGTCTGCCGCATCGAGAATGCCGTCACCGTCGCTATCCACTGGGACGCCAACGCCCACAATTCCGTTACCGTCGGGGTCACTTCCCCCCCCTTCCGTGACGTCTAAAATGCCGTCGTTGTCGGCGTCTAGGTCCTGAAAGTCCCGCACGCCATCCCCGTCAGTATCAACAATGCCGTAGTTGATGACGCCGCTCTCTGGTGCAGTTTCAACAGCGTCGGCCAGACCGTTGGGGCCAAAAGGTCCGTCGAGCCGACCATCACCGTCGATATCGGCCACATCGTGGCCAGCTTCGATGACATCGAGGATGCCATCGTTGTCAGCATCGAGGTCGAGGCTATCGATAACGCCATCGCCGTCGGTGTCTAAATTGGGATTGCCGCCGAGCTCATCGATATCAGGGATACCATCGTTGTCGTCGTCTAGGTCAATGGCGTTGGGGATACCGTCACCGTCAGCGTCGTCGGGGGGCGTGCCAACCGCTACGCTCACAAGTCCATCCGTTGTCGCGCCGCTGCTATCAGTGACAGTGTAGGTGAATTGGTCGGTAATACCATCTGCGCCTGCGGGCGGCGTGTAGTCAATGCTGCCGTTGGGCAATAGGGTGGCAATACCGCCAGAGGGTAAGGCGATCGGCTGATTAACGACCACCGGGGTACCGTTGATTTGGACGACGCCATTGCTCTGAAGTGGTCCATCTTCTGGGTCAGAGTCATTAGCGAGGATATCGATCTCAACCGGCGTATCTGGATTAGTGCTGGCAAAATCGTCAACCGCGACAGGCGCTAGGTTAGGGCTTTGATCCCCGACGGTCACGGTTGCAGCAGCGTTCTGGCTCAAGCCGCCATTGTCAGTAACCGTGTAGGAAAACTGCTCTACCCCGGTGAAGCCGGGGGGCGGACTGTAGCTCACCCTGCCGTCTGGTAGCAGCGTCACTGTAGCACCAGAGGCTAGAACAACCTGCTGGTTAACCACCAGTGGATTGCCTTCAATTTGAGTAATGCCGCCGCCCGGCACGCCATCCTCAGGGTCTGAATCGTTGGCCAGAAGATCAAGAATAACTGGAGTATTGACAGCCGTAGTGGCGGCGTCGTCGACCGCAATGGGCGGAGCGTTGTCCGGCGGGATCTCCTCAGGCGGATTGAACTGATCAATTAAGGTTTCATCAAAGTTAAGGGAAAACTGCCGATCCTCAAATGTCGGCACGTTGCCCGGATTCGTCTGCCCTAGGGTGAAGTTGAAAACGCTGGTGTTAGCGTACTCGGCAGAGACTGCAACTTGAGTGTTGATCTGGGTGTTTGCTGGCGAGTCCGCAAACTCAGGTTGGTTCGTCGCAGTTCCCAGAAATCGTGTCGTACCTCCTGTTGCTGGAGACGGCTGAACATCAACTAAGCTTTGCCCGTCACCTAGAATCGTTGAGTTCGTAAATCCTGACAGGCCCGCAAACTCTTGCCTGGTTGGTCCTGCAGTATCTAGGTCAGAGAGGGTAACGACAAACTCTGGAACCACGGCTGGGATATCGGTGCCCGGCTGCACGAAGGCAATTTGAAAATTGACGGTTGCCTCGAGCAGATCGTTGGAGGCAGGGGCCGCAACTTTCCCCACCCGAGGCCGAAAGGCGGCAGGGTTGTTTTGATTATTGTCGAGCACCGCGACCGTTCCACCATTGGCGCTCCCCACAATAGTTACGAGGGCATCGACTTCTGCACCAGGGTTATCTCCTGCGATGACGTTGCTAAATCGAAAAACGTCTCCGACTTCAGGATTACCAACGTCTGCTCCGTCGACACCAATGGGCTCCAAGAACTCCAAACTCACCAAGACCCCTGCGTATTGCTCCAGGGTAGATGAGGTGAAGGCAAGCTCTGGCATTTGCCAATCAGCACTCTCCCCAACAACGGCGTTGAGGCTCCAGTTACCGCCCAATGAGGCATGGCCAATGCGAGTCGTTGAGGCTGCGATCGCCGCTCCCGTTAAGCGATGGAGCCGGGAGACAAACTCGCTACCCGCATCCCCCGTTGCGACGTTACAGCCATAGACCAGCAGGGTCGGAGCCTTAGCGCGCTGGGCAGGCTCAAACCACTGCGAAACTTGAGAGGCCCACAAACTTAGCGTACTCAGGCTAAGTTCAGTATTTCCCAGGTGTAAGCATCCTGGGGAACCGTGAGAAACTAGGTGTAATTCTTCGAGAGCGCCCATCCGCTCGACAGCTTGAGTAATGTCCTCGATACCGTCGTTGATCCCAAGTTTTAGGACTGCTGTGTTGGGTCTGACACCTTTTACCAGGACTTCCACATCTGAAAGGCGCGAGTCGATGACAACGAGCGCCGAAGCTTTGGCATTTAGTGATATTTGATCTGACGTAGTCTCTGGGGTAAAGGCAGCCCGAGTTAAGGATTTAGCGTACACGGTTGAGATGACTCCTTGATTAAAAAGTGACACGAATTTCAGGATCGAGGTGAGCGGGCGTTGCTGATGAACTCCAAGTCGCGCTGGAATCAGCCTAGTTGTTTCTACTCTGCATGATATTAAGCCAGGCTGAAATTAGGTGTGAAGATTTACTGGCGCGAGGTAAAGGCCCAGCGAACCAAGCTGAGCGAATAGAGCAAGGCGATTTTGTAGCCAAACCGAAGCCGGAGGGCTACTTTAGATGAATTATAGGAAGGAGCGTGCTTAAAAGGCGGAAATTAAGGCAACCTTAAACTTTCGATAATACTATTAGCCGAATTGGTCATAAAAGTTTTTGTCAAATAGCGAACATTTTTCGTCTAACTGACGTCAATCAACCGAAAGCAGCACTTTGTGTAAGGTATGGCAGTTGATCGAGCCGGCAATAGACGAAGAAGCGCAAAGCACCTAGGGAAGCTCACAGGGCTAAAGCAGGTGAACGATCGCCTCGGTGGTGATGACAGGGTCGACATGTATGACTTTCGTGTAGGGCAATCGAGCCGCGTTATCCTCAAACTGTCGCGCTTCCGCTTTAATGCCAATATGGCGCTGCTTGACAAGCAGGGGCAGGTGATCGAGCGATCGCATCGCCCGGGGCGCCGTCCCGAGAAAATAAAGGCTTCATTGGAGCCGGGGCGCTATTTCGTGCGGGTATGGACCCGCGATCGCACGGTCCGCGATCGCACGATGCCTTATCGGCTCAGGCTTCGCTCCAGACTGCTTCCGGCGTCAGATTTACCAGCACCAGATCTTCCAGCACCAGATTTATCGGCGCCAAATCCGCCAATCGCTGAGGTACCGGTATCTAACACGCCAACATTGGACCCAGCCCCAGATATACCCACGTCAGCGCCGCCCGTATCCCAACCACTGGTGGTTTCCCCACCGACCTCAACTCAATCTACCCGTGACTCAGAGCCGCCAGCACGGCCTGACCTAGTTCGCTATGACTTTGAATATCACTATAAAGGCAGCACTGAAGGCGTCAGCAGCGATCGCTATCAAGGCTATGTCATTGCCGAAGCCCAGACCTACGCCATGGGTTGGCATGATCCCCGTCCTGAGGTGACCGAGCTCGGTTTCAATGGCCAGTATCAGATCACCGCAATTCGCGACTACGACGACAGCAATCAGCAGGATGCAGATCTGGTCTACGTCAGTCGCTACACCGACGTTAATAATGGCAGCGAGCAGTTCTACACTCCGTACTACCAAAGCCAGGGCTTACCGTCGGGGCGTCGCGGGTTGGGGAGTGAGCTCGATTTCATCGATCTATTCCATCCTCACCACGACACAGCGCCCCAACGCCAGTTTGGCCAAGACCGCTACGCTGCCGACCCAGCCCTGACCCAGATCAGCGACGTGGAATTCAATGGTCAAGAGGGAGGTATTGGTCATTTTCGCATCCGCCTCACTCGTCCTCCCCAATCGCGGGTAACGCTGACCTTTATCCGCAATGACAGTGATGTCACCATCGACGCTGATGGGCAGATTCAAAACGGCATTCAAGATACGTTGACCTTCACCCGCGACAGCTGGAATCAGCCCAAAACCGTGGCCTTTGTCGCTGAGGTGGATGACAGTGACCAAGACCGCCCGGCGGCCCAAATCCGCTATGTCTTGAGTGACGGGCTAGCGGGCAGCGAGACATATACCATCGGTCCGATACAAAACACCGATTCCCCAGACCCAACGCGATACAACATTGACTTTGACTTTCGAGCCGATCACCTTGGCTTTTGGACGCCAGCCCGCAGGCGTGTCCTGAGGCAGGCTGCTGATGATTGGTCGAGCCGAGTTGCGGCAGATTTGCCGGGCTTTTGGCTCAACGAGGCAGTTTCGCTTAAGCACCCTACCCGGAACGATCTATCGGGCGCCATTGCCTTGGAGTCGAACCGCTACGTGGATGATCTGGTCATCTTTGCAGGGGCCTATGACGCTGAAGATGGCGCTGGCGCCTGGGCCGGAGTGCAGATCGAAGCGGCGGGCCTATCTAATGACCTGCCGCGAGTGAGTATGCTAACCATCAATCAGAGGTACGCCGTCGACTATTCTGAGGCCAACCTCTACTGGCTGATGTCCCACGAGATTGGCCATACCTTAGGCCTCATTCGCCAGAGTCAGGCAGGCCGCGATTTAATCGACAATACATCGCCTGAAACCGCCGTGTTTCGGGGAAGGTATGCGAGGGCAGCAAATGGCGATCGCAACGTGCCCCTCCAGTCTCAAGACGGCCCTAACCCAATTACCGGACACTACGACTACGGACATCCAGCCGATGCGGTGGACTCTATTCTGGGATATACCCAACGGGCCAGCCAACCCACCGCGATCGACTACGCCATGCTGGCAGACATCGGCTACTCCGTTTACGGGGTCAATGCCTAGGCGACCTGGGTGAGCTGTGGCCCCACCTCAGCAAGGGACTCCCCTAGCCTGTCGGCGAGTATGGGGTGCTGTAGCAGGCGACCTGAAAGCGAGACGCGGTTGATGCAGTGAGTCTCTCCAATCATCTGGACCATGTCAGCAATGCCCCGAACCAGGCCCAGATAGAACCGACCAGCGATCGATGAAGCAGCTTCACCTTCCTGCAGGTCTTCTAAAAGCTGCTCCCACATGGGCCGAGGCTCTAGATAGGGAATGGGTTGTCCCTGCTGATGGAGGAGACGGATTTTAAGCGGATAAGGATTAGTGCTGGCACTACTCACAATCTTAGGGGTGAGAAGGTTGAGTAGCTCTAATCCCCCTTGCCCGCGATAGTCAGCCTGACGACGGCGAAACCCGATGGCCGCCGCCACAGCATCGCAGAGGTAGCTGCAAGAGGATGACCAAGGCGCCCTGGCAGTTTCAGCAAGCAGGTGGTTCATTTGCTGGGCGCGATCGCCTAAAAATTGCAGCAGGTCTATGCCACCATAGGCCCTCTGGAGATCGTCCCAGTCGAACGCTGACGTCAAATAGGTGTAGGTCACCTGCCAAGGGTGGTAGCTCTGCTGAGCGTGACCCAGAATAGGAATTGGTCTGAAGGTGGCCAATCGCTGAATTTGGTTGCGCTTCACCAAAAGAAATTCACCTTGTCCCGTGCGGCTGTCCTGGTTGGCTTCGCCAATTTGATCTTGATGAGCTTCGCCCCCTACTGCCCCGATATTGTCTAGGGCAATGTGTAGATGAGATAGGATCGGTCGGGGAGATGAGGCTAGACCACCCGGAGCGCCCTGCCAATAGAGCGATCGCAGCGCACCCCGCTGCCACAGGGTAGGGCTGCTAACAGCTGCACCAGAGCAGTTGAAGACCAAAGTGGCCCCGCTTGCTCTACTGGGCTGAGCGAATATTGTCGAATCCACGCGTTCCATAGCACCCTTCCTTCAAAATCAGCAGGTGAGTAGCAAATTATCGCTATCGCCGGCAGTAAAGGCTGTGTTCCAGCGCACAACTCTCGCGATCGCAATGCTTTTTCACGTTCTTCTAGTATTGGGCATGCTGCTGCGTTAGTCCTGTCGCTCAAGGCCGCTCAATGAGCTTAAAGCGCTATATGATAGGGGCGATTGGACGCACAAATGCCTCAATTTATCAGGACATTTGCTATGAAGCCGCCATCTAGAATGCCCCCATGGTTCAACTGACCCGATACGCAAGTCAATATGCCCCTTCTGTAGTGAGACATATCGGCGCCTAAAACGATATCGCCAAAAACGCCTACAGAATGAACACTTTGCAGCAGCCTGGAAACTTCCAGCCGCCTCCAACGCCTTTGAAAGATTTAACAATATGAATAATGATTACAGGAACTTTTTAAGAGCGCGCAGGCTCTTTTGTGTAAAGACGATATAAATACAAACTATGCGTACATACACGCAGAAAACTCTCAATATTAGTATCAGTCGGCACGCTTAATAGCAGTATACTGATGCACGTTTCCCTATCAAGGCGACTATAATTGAGACCGATGAAGGCGTGTCATAATCGATGCTAAGCAATATCTGTTCGTGATTTATTCGAGGGCTGATCTTGGCTACGTATCGTTTGCACGTGATGTTTGATGAGCTGCTCTAGTCTTTCGCGCGACACTTCAATACCATCTTGAAGATTATTGGAGGTTCGAAGAAAGATAATACTGTGGATCACTTTCATCGCTAGCATTTGGAAGAGAATGTGGGTTACCGGAACCGGTAAGGCCGTAATCTGTGGATCTCGGGCTGATCGTGAGCCAGACCGAGCATCTTCCAAAGTGGGGTAAGCATATACTACGTTTTTTTCGACAGTGGCTTGGGCACGATGACTTAGGGTCGTCATCAACCAGCCATCGTCAATGGTTTGAAGCAAGTAATATTGCGGATGAACGAGCTGGGCGGCCACCGCCTTAATTACAGGAGCAATCATCGCCATCATGGTGGGAGTTACTCCGTCCTCGGGTGCGCTATCGATTAAAGTTTGGATTTGTTGATCTAGATCCATGGGTTACTTGATCTCACGGTGACGCTGTAATGTGCGTTTGGCATTGCCCGTAACCCAGTCTAGACCGGATCTTATGACGTTGCAGTTTTTTAGAGAGCGTATAGCATTGTGATAGCCATTCAGCATCAGGGAGACAGCACCCAGGGCGTGGATTCCACTGTACAATTCCTCATCAATGAGCTTCAGCAGGCGACAAAGGCCTCTGAGAAGAACTGTCACCAAGTTGCGCACCGAATTGCGGATGAAGTGTCTCGAATTTGCTCTGAGAGTCAACGTATTCAGGCATCTGGCGAAGTCGATGTCTGGATGATGAATTTATCAAAACATCGACTTAACCAGTGCCTCAAGTACTATCGGTTGGGTTCCAGGCAGGGGCGGATTGACCTGCATGGGACGCTAAGTGCGGTGATTTACCGCTACATCACTCCGCCTCAGGTTCAATCGAGCTATCAGGCGAGGCTAACGCTAATTGAGGATTTCCTGCAGAACTTTTACGTTGAGGCTCTCAATGCCTTCCGGCGTGAAACCGCCCTGCATCCCACTTACCGACCCAGAACCCTACTTGAGCTGTCTGAATATATGGCCTTCACGGAACGCTACGGCAAACGCCGTATTCCGTTGCCAAGACACCGGAGCCAGCAGCTCATCATCCTGCGGGCCCAGACCTTTTCAAGACAGCAGCCCCCCGAAATGATGGTAGACATCGAGCAGGCTGCAGATGGTGGCAGCTCCGATTCGGACCAAACCTGGGGAACGGCACCGCTGCAGCAAGTTCGAGAGCAGATGGTTGCCCTAGAACCCAAGCCAGCCGAAGACTCCCTGCGAGACATCGTTGTGGAAAAGCTGTTGAACTACTTAGAAGAGAAGAACCAAGAAGACTGTGCAGATTACTTCGTCCTTCGCCTGCAGGACCTACCCGCCCACGAGATCGAGACGATTTTAGGGCTCACCCCACGCAAGCGAGATTACTTGCAGCAGCGGTTCAAATACCACCTAATTCGATTTTCCATGTCCCATCATTGGGAGCTGGTCCACCAATGGCTGGAGGCGGACTTAGAGCGCAACTTCGGCTTGACGCCCTACCAGTGGCAGCTATTTCAGCAAGACCTCAGCGCGCTGCAGCAAGATGTACTAAAGTTCAAGCGGGCAGGCTGGAGCGATAAGGCCATTACCCGAGAAGTGGGGTGCACCCATACGCAGCTTCAGAAGCAGTGGTCTAAAATCTTGGAGCAAGCATGGAACATTCGAAACGATTTACTGTCCGGAGCACCTCCGCAAGACGATGAATAGAGTCTCAGATGCCGCTAAAACAGGACTAGTTTTGCTAAGCCTGTTTCCGCTAAGACCGCCATTTCATCAGGGGTACCATCAGGGGAGGCTAGCGTAGATGCTAGCGCAAAGGTCGGGTCAATCGGACGCGCGGTTGATGTTCACGATTCATTCACTGTTATGAGTTGGCCGTATTAGATAACGCCAAATTCACCGGCAAAATACCTTAATGCGGCCCCACGAGAGCAATTTCTATTTGTCAATGTTGGAGAGATACCTGCTGTGCAAGATCGATTTCACGCTTTGCTAAAGCGCCGACTACAGGTCGAAATTGAGCAAAATCCTCCCCTGTTCCCCTGGGAGTCTGAGATTTGCGAGTACGATGCTGAAGAGTCAGATTACCTACGTACGAATATTGTTTCCAGCCAGTTTTGGGTCAGGCAGATTCAGCGTCGGATGCCTGTGGCCATGTCAGAGCAGCTCTTAGGAACGCTGATGCACCGATGTCAGAGACTGACTTTAGGCTCAGCTCAAATCGGCCGGCAGCTTGTAGAAGCTGTAGAGCCACTATTTCCAGGGCAGTCGGATACCCTTAACCACTTGGCGGGGCTCGTGCTGGCCAGTGCCCCACGAGCTGCAACCCTTATCCCTGAGGCGGACCCCAAAACCGTGCAGGAGCAGGGATTTCCAAGTAACTACGACGACGCCACCCAAACCCAAAAGATGGCGCTGTCTCTGCTCGCGGTGCGCGAGATGCTAGCCCTTCTAACGCTTTCTGTTTCGGCAGACCAGCCCCGGGTCGAGCGTCAGTGGATGACCGACAGCGGTCCATTGACGCTTTTGGCGTCCTATCAGTCTGGCCTCCAGACGCAGCTCTGCGTCAATGTTACTCTTCCCTGTAGTGGCCGCGCTGAGCTTCAGTGTGGGGATCGCCACGCTCAGGCTCAGCGTTCAACTTCCGGAATGCTGAGTGTAGATCTCTTCGATCTGGTGGCAGGCGATGTCTGTACCCTCGATGTCTACCTGAGTGGTGACGTGCAGCCGCTAACCTTCTCGCTGCAGATTGCCTAATTTACGGTCTGCGGCAGCGATTTGCCGCTGAGTCCCTTTACACTGGGAGCTAGTTAGATCTAGCTCCCAGTGTTTTTGTATGGTTTCTCGGTCGCGTCAGACTCGATTGGGCCTGGGTCAGCCCCTCAAGCGCTTGAGCCAGCGATCGCCCCTGCAGGCTGAAAACTCCCTCCGTCTGCGAATTTTCGTGCAGATCCTCGTCTCCATTGGCATTCTTGCCACGGATTTGGCGGCGGCAGACGCAGCGGATGCTCTGGGGGTGAGCATCTGGGCCATCCCCCTTGGCGGACTGGGGGCCTTCTGGAGCTGGCGCACTCGCCATCGTCCGCGTCGCTATGCACAGGTTGCGATCGCCGTGGGCATGGTGGTAGCGCTAGGGATGTTTCTCAACCGCCTGGCTTCGGGAGAGGCCGATACCCGCCTGGCGCTGGCCGAGCTGCTCATCCACCTACAGGTGCTCCACAGCTTTGATCTGCCGCGCCGCAAAGATTTGGGCTACTCCATTGTCATTGGCCTGATCTTGATGGGCGTGGCAGCCACCCTCAGCCAAACCCTCGCCTTTGGGCCACTGCTGCTGCTGTTTGTCGCGGTTGGGTTGCCGACGCTGACCCTAGATTACCGCTCTCGCATAGGGCTAGCTGTTACGCCACCGCGATCGCCGCAGAATTTCTTGCCCGTCCGTCAGTGTGGGCTTCTTCTGGCAGTCGTTCTAGCCATCGGGTTAGCCATTTTTGCGGCCTTGCCCCGGTTTGGCAGCTACCAAATTCGCGCCCTGCCGGTGAGTGAGGCGATTGACTTTGACGGCACTTTTGATGGCCAGACCATTAATAATCCCGCCTACAGCCGCGGCGGCGAGGGCGCAAACGGGGAAGGGGACTTTTCAGACACCGGAGCGGCTGGCGCGCCAGGAACCGTAGACGAATTTTCCTATTACGGCTTCAATAGCCGCATGAACCAAAACCTGAGGGGAGAAATGACGCCGCAGGTGGTGATGCGGGTCAGAGCCCAGGCCCCCGGTTTTTGGCGAGTGTTGGCCTTTGACCAATACACTGGGCTGGGTTGGCAAGCCCTCTACGACGAAGGCAATATCACCGTGCTGTCGCGGCCCCGCTGGGCCCTGCAGTTTTACCTGCCACAGATCCCGACATTACCGGGTCGGGAAGTGGTGCAGACCTATACCATCGCCGCGGATTTTCCCAATCTGCTGCCGGCCCTCTATCAAGCGACCCAGCTCTATTTCCCCTTGGACCAAGTGGCCGCGGACCCGGGCGGTAGCCTGCGATCGCCCATTGCCCTCTCCGACGGCATCACCTATACCGTGGTGTCTAAGGTGCCCGCCCGCGATCGCACCCAGCTTAATCAAACCAGCACCGATTACTCCGACGCGGTCCGCCAGCGATACCTGCAGGTGCCAGAGGCGATTCTACCGGCGGTGCGGGACCTGACCTTAGATATCCTGAGAAACGCCCCCAAGCCCCTGACCTCCCCATACGAGCAGGCCCTATACCTGGCGCAGCATCTAAAGCAAAACTACGTTCTTCAACAAGATCTTCCCTTCCTGGGCGCAGACGACGACTTAGTCAGCGCCTTTTTATTCGACCATGGAGGCGGGCAACCTGATCATTTTTCCAGCGTACTGACCATCATGCTGCGATCGGTGGGGGTTCCGGCCCGGCTGGTTACAGGATTTGCCCCCGGTGAGTTCAACCCCTTCACGGGGCTCTATGTGGTGCGCAACACCGATGCCTACGCGCTCACAGAAGTCTACTTTAACAGGGGGGGGTGGTTTGCCTTTGACCCCATTCCCGGCCACGAAACCGTGCCAGAGTCTCCCCAAGCCCCTGAGCGATTTGGGCTCTTGCGACGGCTTTGGCAGTGGGTGGCGGGTTGGCTACCGCCGCCGATTTTGGGGTGGATTCGCGGCAGCGTCGCGCTAGCGGTGGAGCTGTTGGGAAAAGCTGCGGGCTGGCTGAGGGCTTTGGCTACCGGAGGAATTATTCGAGGGGCAACAGCGCTGATTGGCCTAGGGCTGGGGGGCTGGCTACTGGGGCTGGGAGCGCACCATCTGCGGCGCTGGTGGCGACTGCGGCAACTGCCGCCAGCGGAGGCAATCTATCAGCGGATGGTGCTTTGGGCGGGCGATCGCGG
>JBHJHJ010000267.1:0-4346 GCA_050330955.1 Elainellaceae cyanobacterium
CATGAGATTGATCACGCCATTGCCCGCAAGCACGGCGGAAAAGCGATCGCAGAAAATTTGGTATTAGCTTGCCTACCCTGCAACCGCCACAAGGGCAGCGACCTCACCAGCTTTGACCCGCTAACCGGCAAGTTAACCCAGCTCTACAATCCTCGCACTCAGATTTGGACAAACCATTTTGGGATAGATGAAGGAAGTATCCTGGCCCTGACAGCAACAGGGCGAACCACCGTAGCGCTACTCAAAATGAACGATATCCGTCGTCTCCAACTGAGACAAGCGCTAGCCCTACAAGGACTCTATCCAGACTTACCCACCCAGCCCTAGCAGCGCGATCGCAACAAGTATGATCCAAAGCGATAATAGATACAGATCGCGCTGGAGATAGCCCAAAGCAAGCCATGGCCAAAACACTCACAATCCAGCTCCCCAGAAGCCTAGAGGCCCAGTTCAGCACCCTAGCCAGCGCCACCGACGCCTCCCTAGAAGCCTTCATCCTCCAAACCCTCCAGCTCATCTCCACGTCCATACAATCGCTGCACAGCGCCAGCCCAGAGGCCCGCGCCAAAGCTGCGGCTGCCCTAGGACTGCTCGGCACCGATATAGTCGTTCCAGCGCTAGCGACTTCTTTGCAGGACGACAGCGACCCCAACGTTCGACAAGCCGCCGCAGAAGCCCTGCACCAAATCGGCACAGACACTGCGATCGCCCCAAACCGAGCAACTATCAATGAGCTTGAAACACCGCATTTTTTAGATTGTTAATCACCTCAATCAATTTCCAGGAGCCAATTACCATGTCAACATCAATAGCAGAATTGCTACCATCCATCACGGCTTTATCCCATGCCGACAAATTCCGACTAGTGCAGCTAGTCCTGGCACAGCTCGCTCAAGAAAACGGTATCGAAGTTGATCAAATGCAACGTGCCGCCCCTTTCAATCCACATGACTTTTTCGGCGCTGCCCATCACTCCAAGCAAGCCATCGATGACTACTTAACAGACGCCCGAGAAGGCTGGCTCTAATGGCTTACTTAGTTGACACCAACATCGCCATCTACTATTTCAACGGGTTAACAGACGACGAACTTGTCCACACCGTACTTGCCGAGAGCTTCAAGATTTCCATCATTACTAAAATTGAGTTTTTGGGTTGGAGCCAATTTGCAGCCGATCTCGAACTGTACGCTAAAGCCAGAGAATTCATCAGCTACGCCACAGTATTTAACCTCGAAAATACCGTTGCTGAACAAGCTATCCTGCTCAGACAACAGTTCAAGACAAAAACACCGGATGCCATCATCGCTGCAACGGCTTTGGTCAGTGGATTAACAGTTGTCACCAATAACACAGCAGACTTTGGCCGCTTGGGAGTGAAAACTATGGCTGTGAAAATCGAGTAAGACCAAGCCGTCGTCGTCGCCTGGTTTGAGCAAAGTGGTGCCAACGACCCCAATGTCTTTCTTCCCCAGCTCAACCGCCGCCTAGAGGCGATGGTAAGCGACCAGTGGCTATTCGACCGCCAGCCCCTCAGCCCGCAATAGCATCTCAGCACCGCCACGCGATCGCAACCAATGGGATCCAAAGCGATAATAGACAGGACTTACGCAGAGAGAGCGTTTCTTGTGCGTCTTTTGATCCCTCCCGCCTCCGGCACCCCCCTTTAGGTAAAAGGGGGGCGGGGGGGATCTCTGCCCTGCATCTGGCAAAATAATTTCTTTTGCGTAAGTCCTATGGTGTTTAGAGGCCGTAGCCTGATTGTGATTAACTAACCGGATTTGATATCAGTTGTCGCGCCTCGATCCTCAATAATGTGCAGCGATCGCCTATAGGCAATATGGGGTAGCATCATGGCATTCCAAATCGTCAGACGCGTCGAAGGTGGCCTTGATGGATACAGCTTCCTCTAGAGATATCGAAAAGATTCGCCAGCAGTACGAGAGCCTGCCCTATCCCCACTATCCGCTGGAAGCGCATCCCAAGGATAAGGCGAACAATCTAGATCTGTTTTTTGCCCACAGCTTGGCGACAGCCTACTATCTCCGCGATCAGAAGCTGATTAACGCTGAGCAAAAAGTCATTTTGGATGCGGGCTGCGGCAGCGGTTACAAAGCGCTCTACTTAGCTGAAGCCAACCCCGGCGCCAAAATCGTAGGTGTGGATCTCTCCCCCGAATCCGTTCGCTGGGCGCGGCAGCGGTTTGACTATCACGGCATTGAGAATGCCGAATTCCACGTGGCCTCCCTGGAAGATTTGCCCAGCCTAGGGATGACGTTCGACTACATCAACTGCGACGAAGTACTGTACCTGCTGCCCGACCCGCTAGCGGGGTTAAAGGCGATGGAAGCCGTTCTCAGCCCTGACGGCATTATTCGCACCAACTTGCACAGCCTGCTGCAGCGGGAGCGCTTTTTCCGGGCCCAAAACCTGTTTCGACTGATGGGGCTGATGGAGGACAATCCGGGGGATATGGAGGTCTCGATTGTCCGCGAAACCATGGCGGCTTTGAAAAACCAGGTGGACTTGAAGCGCAGCACCTGGGACAAGACCTATGAAACAGAGGAAGCGTCGCAGCGCATCTTGATGAACCACCTGCTTCAAGGAGATCGGGGCTACACCATACCCCAGATGTTTGAGATGCTTCGGGCCGCTAGCCTAGAGCTCATCAGCATGGTGGACTGGCGAAACTGGGAGCTGATCTCTTTATTCAAGGAGCCGCAGAACCTGCCGGCGGTCTGGGCCATGAGCTTGCCTGGGTTGTCTAGCGAAGAGCAGCTCCAGGTCTACGAGCTGCTGCACCCCTACAACCGTTTGCTCGATTTTTGGTGCGGCCACGGCGGGGCGTCGTCGGTATCGCCCCTTGACGCTTGGAGCCCAGAAGACCGGCAATCGGCCCGCGTCTCACTCCACCCGCTGCTGAAGACGCAAGCCATCCAGCAGCAGGTGGAAAGCTGCATTCGAGAAGGTAAGGCATTTGGATTCCACCAGCACATCTCGATTTCGGCCTTTGGCCAAACTGGCGTCGATAGCCGGGTGATGGCGATCTTGCTGCCGCTGTGGCAAGAAACCCAGCCCTTCACGGCACTAGTCGATCGCGCTCAATCGCTTTACCCGGTTGACCCCATAACCCTGGAGCCCATGAATGCCCAGACGGCTTTCGAGTTCGTGTGGGATTGGGTCAAAACCCTGGAGGTGTTCCTCTATGTTCTAGTGGAAAAGTCGTCCTCATGAGATTTTAGAGCTGAGTGATCACAAATCCGCAGCGAGTGGGAAAGTTATTACTCAGGAATTGACTACCACGGATTTTGCCCTACCTAAGGAGAAGCTGAATGAAGACTGAATTCAAGACTAAGCTGCTGCAGCACATTCTCGATAAGAAGAAAGATGAGGGCTTCACCCTGATCGAGCTGCTGGTTGTGATTATCATTATTGGCATTCTGTCGGCGATCGCTCTGCCCTCATTCTTGAACCAGGCTAACCGCGCCCGAGAATCTGAGGCACAGACCTACGTCGGCACCTTAAACCGCGGTCAGCAGGCCTTCTATCTTGAAGAGAACCGATTTACCACTGATATTTCGGAGTTGGGATTAGGGCTAAATACCGATACCGACAACTACGTCTATGAGATTGACAGCCTGCAGACCACTAGTCCAGCTACCGTCGTGAACCGGGCGCACCCAGCCGTTACCGATCCCGGTGGCACCACTAACAAGGCTGCTGATGCACCGTTCCGGGCCTACGTGGGTGGCGTCAACACCGGCGAAATCGCGGGCGGCGGCGAAGCCACAACCTTTGCGATCCTCTGTAAGGGCGAGAAGCCTGAAGTGGTGGATGGTCCTGACGGTAGCGGTGAAGTCACATTCACTAACACTGGCCCGGGGACTTGCCCTACGGGATATGAGAGCATTAACTAGTCTCAATGCGATTTAGCGCATGACGGATTAGCCTCAGCACAAGGCTAGTTATTCTGGTATTGGAAGCGAGTAGACCTATCTACTCGCTTTTTTGCTTAACTTAAAGCGTTTGTCGTGATTTTAGACCAATCGACACATGGACAGGCCCAGGAGCTAATGTCGCAGGGGGAATGGCGGCAGGCGGCGGCCCTATACGAGCAAGCTGCCGAAGCCAATCCTCAGATTAAAACCTACGCTTGGTACCTGGGGTTAGCCCTAGTCATGCTGGGGCAAGAAGAGGAGGCCCAGCTAGTTTGGATGATGGTACTCGCCCAGGGCAGTTCTGAAGAGATCGAGGCCTGGACCCAAGAGCTGCTAATCATCCTAGATGCCGAAGCGGAGCGTCAACAGTTAGCGGAAGCCCATCAGCAGGCTTGGGCGCTTCGCCAACA
>JBHJHJ010000268.1:0-6185 GCA_050330955.1 Elainellaceae cyanobacterium
CCATCTCTAATGCCCCTAACCCGTTCCTGAATTTCCCATGACGAAACGAATTGCCCTTATTAGCGAGCACGCCTCCCCCATCGGCCTATTTGGCAGCGTCGATAGCGGCGGCCAGAATGTCTACGTTGGTCAGGTGGCCAAACACTTGGCGGTGTTGGGCTATGAGGTGGATGTATTCACTCGGCGGGACCGGGCGGACCTACCGGAGGTGGTGCAGTGGCAGCCCGGGGTGCGGGTGATTTTGGTGCCTGCTGGGCCTGATCAATTTGTGCCTAAGGAAGAAATGCTGCCGCTAATGGAGCCCTTTGAGGCGTTCGTCTCAGACTGGATGACGCACCACAGCTACAGCCTCATCCACGCTAATTTCTGGATGTCAGCGCTGGTGGCGGTCAACCTCAAGGCGCGGTTTGCTTTGCCTGTTGTCGTCACTTTTCACGCGCTAGGCCGCATCCGGCGTCAGCATCAGGGAACCGCCGATCGCTTCCCCGATGATCGATTCGAGATTGAGGCGAGGGTGGTGTGCGAGGCGGACGCCATCATCGCCGAGTGTCCCCAAGACCGAGATGATCTCATTGCCCTGTACAGCGCTCCTCCCCAAAGGATTCGCGTTATCCCCTGTGGCTTTGATCGAGGGGAGTTTTGGCCCATAGACCAACAGGAAGCCCGCGCAGCGCTGGGGCTCCCGGAAGACGAGCGCATTGTGCTGCAGCTCGGGCGCATTGTGCCTCGCAAGGGAGTGGACAATGTGGTGCGCGGGGTGGCTCACCTATTGCAGGCCCATGGCCTACCGGCGCGACTGTTGGTGGTGGGGGGCGCCGCCGATGCAGCCCCCGGTGAGCCGTGTGAGATTGTGCGGCTGCAGCGCATCGCCGCGTCCCATGGCGTTGCCGATCGGGTGCAGTTTATGGGGCAGCACGGGCGGGAGATTCTCCGCCAGTTCTATTCGGCGGCGGACGTGTTTGTGACTACCCCTTGGTACGAACCTTTCGGCATCACGCCCCTAGAGGCGATGGCCTGCGCCACCCCCGTGATCGGGTCGGCTGTGGGGGGCATCAAGTACACCGTTAAGCACGGGGAGACGGGATACCTGGTTGCTCCCAATAATCCCGCTGAGCTGGGCGATCGCCTAGCTTTCCTGTATCAAAATCCTGAGCTGCGCACCCTGCTAGGGCGGCAGGCCCTACGCCACGTCTCGACGCAGTTCACCTGGCACGGCGTCACCCAGGCGATCGCCGATCTTTACGAAACGCTGACAGCCCATCAGTCTGTTCGGCAAACCTCGCTCTCCACTACAACCCTACTCGACGACAGCTTCGACAGCGCCATCCAGGCTTTTCAGGCGGCGCGGCTGCAGCTCGGCCCTGATATAGCCGCCATCGCGGCGCGGTTGAGCCGCTGCTTCGCCCAAGGGAAAAAGGTATTGGTGTGCGGCAATGGCGGCAGTGCGGCAGAGGCGCAGCATTTCTCGGCAGAGCTAATGGGCCGCTTCCGCTCTCCCTATCGAGGCGGTTTGCCGGTGATTGCCCTCACCTGCGACACGGCTCTACTCACCGCTTGGTCCAATGACGTGGGCTACGACGACATCTTTGCCCGCCAGGTCAGCGCTTTGGCTCAGCCTGGGGACGTGCTATTCGCCATGAGTACCAGCGGGCGATCGCGCAATTTGGTCAAGGCGTTTGAGCTGGCCCGCGATCGCAATATCGACCGGGTGGCGCTGCTGGGTGCCGGAGGCGGTGATCTCCTCCACCTGAGCGATGTGGCGATTCGAGTGCCGAGCGCGGATTCGCAGCGGGTGCAGGAGGTGCATTTATTTGTGCTGCATCTGCTGTGTGAGCTGGTGGAGGGGGAGCTGAGCCGTCCGCAGGCGGTGGCGGGGGATAGGCAGGTGGGTCAGCTCCCCTGTAATGGCACAGTCCCCCACAAGGGTGTCTGGTCAGTCACCCCGACCCGCATCCACACATCCCCCGCAACCCAGTAAGGGCGATCTGTCCCACACGTCACCTACGACCCCGTAAGGGCGACTGGCTAGTCGCCCCGACCTGTCCACACATCATCCACAACCCAAAACACCAAGCAAACCCAAACCCGACCCACCCATGATGCCGCCAACCCTCTAGCCGGTAAAATCGCCATCGTCACCGGCGGCGCTCGCGGCCTTGGCGAAGCCACCTGCCGCCTGCTGTGTCAATCCGGTATGAAGGTGGTGGTGGCCGACATGCGCTACGCCCTAGCCCAAGATGTGGCCCAGAAAATCACCGAAGATGGCGGTGAGGCGATCGCCCAAGAGCTAGACGTGCGTGAGCCTGACAGCGTTACGGCCCTGGTGACCTCAACCCTGGAGCGCTACGGCAAAGTAGACGTACTGGTGAATAACGCCGGCACCGACCAGACCTTATCCATCGAAGAGCTATCCCTGGATGACTGGCAGCGGGTAATCAACGTCAACCTCAATGGCCCCTTCTACACCTCCAAGGCGGTGTTTGGCCCCATGCGGGAGCAAGGCGGTGGCCACATTATCAACATCGTCTCCACAGCAGCGATGCGGGCCTGGCCCAACGCCTCGGCCTACCACGCCAGCAAATGGGGCCTGCTGGGCTTCACCCGCGCTCTGCACGTGGAGGGACGGTCCCACAACATCAAGGTGACGGGGCTAGTGGCGGGTGGGATGCGCACGCCCTTCCTGCTGGACCGCTTCCCGGATATTGACGTGACGACCTTGCAAGACCCGGCAAACGTAGCCGAGACAATTCGCTATCTGCTGATGCAGCCGGAAGGCACAGTGGTGTCGGAGGTGATGGTGCTGCCGATGAAGGAGACTTCTTGGCCATAATGAAAGCCATCTTCCTCGACAAAGACGGCACCCTAATCCACGACATCCCCTACAACGTGGACCCCGATCGCATCACGCTGCGGGACGGTACCCGAGAAGGACTCCAAGCCCTCCATCAGCAGGGCTACCAGCTCATCGTGATTACGAATCAATCTGGCGTAGCGCGGGGCTACTTCCCCGAGGAGGCGATCGCCCCCGTCGAGGCCAAGCTGAGAGCGCTCCTGTCGCCAATCCCCCTAGCGGGCTTCTACTACTGTCCTCATCACCCCCAAGGCACGGTGGCTAAGTACGCGATCGCCTGCGACTGCCGTAAACCTAAACCCGGCATGCTGCTCCAAGCCGCCCAGGAACACAGCGTGGATCTGGCGCGCTCCTGGTTCATTGGCGACATTCTCAACGATGTGGAAGCCGGTAATCGGGCTGGCTGCCGCACCATCTTGATCGACAACGGCAACGAAACTGAGTGGGACATGTCTATCCCAGAACGCCAGTACACCCACAGCGCGAAAGATCTCGCCCAAGCCGCCAATTTAATCATTTCCACGACTTCGTATGCGCTCTTCCACACTTGATTTATTCCCTCACACACGAGTACTTGTAATCGGAGATGCGATGTTGGACCGCTACCTCTTTGGGAAAGCAACACGTTTATGTCCTGAAGGACCAGTACCGGTAGTAGCGATAGATAGAGTGTCAAGTATGCCTGGCGGGGCAGCGAATACAGCAGTCAATCTAGCTAAGTTAGGTGCGGTAACGGTGTCTTTACTATCAGTAATAGGAACGGATTTAAAGAGCAGTATTCTGCAGCAGCATCTTATTAAGAGTGGCGTAGATACTGAAATGGTAATAGTAGATCCTGAGCGAAAGACACTAGCGAAACAGCGGATCATTGCTAACAATCAGCTTGTAGTGCGATTTGACGAAGGTAGTACTACGACAATTTCTGGACATTTGGAAGGGGAGCTGTCTTACTTGCTTCGTAAAGATGCTGCTCTGATGGATGCAGTGGTTGTGTCGGACTATAGCTATGGAGTTTGTACGCTTGGTCTGATCAAGGATCTCAGGAACCAATTTCCCGTCGTCGTAGTCGACTCAAAGCGGCTCACGGCCTACCGCCACCTCGGCCCCACTGCCGTCAAGCCCAACTACGCCGAGGCGATCGCCCTCCTCAATCTCCCCGTTGTACCGGACCGTGTTACTCAGATGCGCTCGCAAGGTGAAGCGCTACTCGCCGCTACGGGAGCCAAAGTTGTCGTGGTCACCTTAGACCGCGACGGCGCGCTGACCTTCGAAGCCGGACAGCCGCCCCACCATACCCCAGCCCGCCCAGCCCCAGACGATCACGCCATTGGTGCGGGCGATACCTTTGTCAGCGCCCTCACCCTTGCGCTGGCTGCCGGAGCCACCGGCAAAGAAGCCACTGCGATCGCCAGCGCAGCCACTGCGGTCGTGGTGCAATCCCCCGGTACCACTGCCTGCTGCCTCAGTGACCTCAAGTCCCGACTAGAGCAACCCCTATGAGCACCATTTCAAACCAACCAACCCCCAACCCTGACTGGACCCGCGACTGGCAAACAGCTAAGCGTATCCTCTGCGTCCGCCTCGACACCATTGGCGATGTGATTATGACCGGCCCCGCCATGCGGGCGCTCAAGCAGAGCGGTGACCGGCACATTACCTTAATGACTTCCTCCCTGGGCGCCCGCATCGCCCCCCAGCTTCCCGACATCGACGACGTCATCGTCTACGACTCGCCCTGGCTCAAAGCCACTGCCCCTCGCCAGACCAGCCAGCCCGAGTACGACATGGTCGAGCAGATTCGGGGCCGCTTCGATGCCGCCGTCATCTTCACGGTGTACAGCCAAAACCCGCTGCCCTCCGCCATGATGTGCTACCTGGCCGACATCCCCCTACGTCTAGCTCACTGCCACGAAAATCCCTACCAACTTCTCACCCACTGGATTCGCGACCCGGAACCGGCCCAGTTCACCCACCACGAGGTGCAGCGCCAGCTCGGCTTGGTGGCCAGCGTGGGGGCGACAGCAAAGACGGGGACGGGGCTATCGCTGTCGGTATCAACCCAGGTTCAAAGTCAAATGCGATCGCGCCTCACCCAACTGGGGTTAGACCTCGCGCAGCCCTGGGTGGTCCTTCATGCGGGAGCTTCTGCGCTGTCTCGTCGCTACCCGCCGGAGCTGTTCGCCGTCGTGGCCCGCTCATTGGTGCAGCAGCACGGCATTCCCATTGTCTTTACCGGCGTTGACTCAGAACGAGACATCGTGGAATCTGTGCGTCAGCAAATGCAGGCCCCCTCCCACACCTTGGTGGGTCAGCTCAGCCTAGAGGAAATGACCGCGCTGCTGGCGGAGACTCCGCTGCTGCTCTCGAACAATACCGGCCCGGTCCACATGGCCGCTGCCGTGGCCACCCCCGTCGTCGACCTCTATGCCCTGACCAACCCCCAGCACACGCCATGGGAAGTACCAAACCGCGTGCTATTCCACGACGTGCCCTGCCGCATCTGCTATAAAAGCATCTGCCCTGAAGGGCACTACCACTGCCTGCGCAAAGTAGAGCCGCAGCAGGTGGTGGAGGCGGTGCTGGACTTACTGGCGGCGACTCAGTTGGGACAAGCCGCTGTCAGCGATAGCTTCACCCTGATGCGATCGCTCGCCAGTTCTCAGGGGGCTTCATCCGAGAAGATATTCGCGCTCTAGAAAGTCTAGGCCATGACCAGCATCGACATTCTCATTCCCACTTATAACCGCGCCACGGCCCTCGCCGTGACGCTCGCCGGCCTTTGCGCCCAGACCGTTACCGACTTCAACGTCGTGATCTCCGACCAATCAGATCATGCGGTGGCGAGTACGGGCGAGGTGCAGGCTGTCTGCCGCGTCCTTCGCGCCAAGGGGCACGGGGTCACGATTCACCGTCACCTTCCCCGCAGAGGCATTGCGGAGCAGCGTCAGTTTTTGCTAAATCAGGCTACCACTCCCTCGAATGGGAGCGCTGGCGGCTGCACAACGCTGCTAACCTGTGGCACATTCAGCAGGACAAAGGCATCACGCCTAACAGCCCCTGCCGCTACAAGGTGTAACGTTTGTCCCTTCTCCTGTAAGTAGCCGCCAAAGGTGCCCCGACCGATTTCCCCGCCCGACCAAAACGAAACCCATTGCAAAAAATATGGCAGACCAATCCTCTATAACCACCACCGACCACAACACCATCAAACAGTGGGTCGAATCCCGCGATGGCTTCCCCGCCACCGTCAAACGCACCAAAGAAGACGGCGACCCAGGCCAACTGCGAATCGACTTCCACGGCTACAGCGGCGACGCAACCCTAGAGCGCATCG
>JBHJHJ010000269.1:0-14051 GCA_050330955.1 Elainellaceae cyanobacterium
ATGAGCGAAGCGCTGCAGCGATAGCACAATGTCTCGAATTCGCTCAGCTCCGATCTGAACCGACCCAATTATTTTGGGCAAATCCTCAATTAGAAAATCGAGTTCAATCTCATCGCCCAATCGCGCCGTCTCTTGCTTGAGGTGATCTGGACAACAGTCTCGATAGCGGCGAATCAGCGTAAGCAGATGGGTGCAATAGTCGTTGAGGTAGGTCAGGTTGCCGTAGATAAAATTGACCGGGTTGTTGATTTCGTGAGCAATGCCGGCAACCAGCTGACCCAGGCTAGACATTTTCTCACTCTGAACCAGCTGCGCCTGGGCCGCTTTGAGGTGGTTGAGCGCGGTTGTAAGGTCTTGGGTTTGCTGTCGACTCCGATTCATCAGATCGGCTTGCTCCAGCGCAATGTCTAGGTGTGTGGCAATAGACTGGGCAAGCTCGATTTCCTGAGGCTGCCACTGTCGGGGGCGATCGCATTGGTGAACACACAGCAATCCCCATAGATATCCCGCATCCAGCAGCGGGATGACGAGATTAGCTCGAACATCAAACTGGGCCAGAACGTCAATATGGCAGTCCTGCAAACCGGCTGCATAAATATCAGCAACCGCCTGAATCTGCCCCCGCTGATAGTGCTCTGCATACTGGCTGCCAAAGCACCGATCTTCCACCACTATCTGAAGCGTAGAAGCGTAGCCTGCCGCGATGGACTCTGCCACAAATTCCCCCCTATCCCAGTCTGAAGCGGAATGAAAGCGAAATATTCCCACCCGATCGGCGTTGAGCAAGCGCCGGGTTTCGGTGACGGCAACTGTGAGGGCTGCGTCTAAATTTGAGCAGTGGTGAATTTTGCTAATGGCCTGAATCAAGGCTGCTTGCTGGTTTACCTGGTTTTGTATCTGCTGCAGGCATTCACCCTGCCTCAGCGCAATGCTGAGCTGGGTGCCAATCTGCTGCACAAATTTAATCTCCCAGGACTGCCAGCAGCGGGGGCGATCGCACTGTTGGACGCACAGTAGCCCCCAGAGGCGGTCTTGGTTTAAGAGCGGCACGGTCAGATTGGCGCGGATTCGAAGGCTATCCAGGAACTGGATGTAGCAGGGTGTTAAGCCAGCGTTGTAAACATCTTCCACGGCCCGCACTCGGCCTTTTTGGTAGTGCACCGCAAACTGCGCGCCGAAGCAGGGCTCTTCTAGCTGAATGGCTAGGGCCGACCCATAGCCTGCAGCGGCGTCCTCAGAAATGAAGCTCCCCTGACTCCAATTGGAATCAGGGTCAAAGCGGAAAACACCCACTCGACTGGCGTTGAGCAGGGCTCGAAGTTCGGTTGCAGTGGTTTGAAAGAGGGCCTGCAGATTAGGCGAATTTTGAATGCGGAACAGCACCTGCAGCCGCGCGAGTTCTTGAGTCGGGGGAGCCTGGGATGAGAATGCCGATAAATCGTCGCTTACGGCGTGGGTGGAGCCCGATTCAGCGGCGCGGTCTTCTCTCATTAACGGATGTTCATTAATTGATGGGATAAGGGTTTTGAGGACTTCGAAGGCAGCGTCATTTCGACAAAGACTTCGAATTTGGTTGAGATGATCGCGCTGCATGAGCCCTCAAAGTGATCTACATCACTACCAATGTGGTACCCAAATTCATCATTTGCAAAATGAGGTCCTAAATCTGAAGGATCTTTTAACAATTGCATAAAGTTTTGATCTGCTTTGTATCGCTACGTAAACGATACGGCGCCCCACGCTGCATCTCTTAAGCGCTAATCAGGTCTATAGTTCTCCCCGAACCAGTCGTCTTCGCCGCCTAAACCAGACAGGGTGCCAATGGGGTCATCGCCAATCGGATCATTGTAAGTATCGCCATAAGTATCGACCTGCCATTGCCAGTCGGCCATCGCCTCACGGGCCTCCACGTATATACTGGCGTCCTGCGGCACCAGGGAAGCGGCGTCGATGGCGCCGCTGAAGCGCCCTTGGTAGGCGCGCTGATAGGCCAAATCTAAAATATCGCTGCTCCAGCTTTCAATCAGCGTCTGGGCCTGGTCGTAATCGGCATCGCGGCGCTCCACTAAGCGCAGGTGGGCGATCGCTTCGCTGTACGAGGACGCCTGATCGGCCTGAATCATCGCTTCCGCTGCAGCCACTAGGCTCTGCTGTCGCGTACCTTGACCCATCTGCTGCTGCCACTGCTGGATACGCGCCTGGGCCCTGGGGTAAACCTCCGCCACCGAAGGGGGAATCAGACGGGCCGCCCCAATGGCATCGACGTAGTTGCCGGCCTGGGCGCGGGCTTCCGCTAGGTCAATCACAGTGTTGCCCCAGCGCTGGATGTAGGATTGGGCTTCGTCGTATAGGGGCTGTCCGGGCTGGATTCGTTCGGCGATCGTAATGGCCCGCGCAAAATCCGACGCCTGGTTCACTGGGGTTTCCTCCCGCTCTTGGTTGAGGGAGGCAATGGCCTGAGCTAGGATTTCCGCGTTGACCTGCAGGGTGTCGCCTTCTGCTGCCGGCACGCCTGCTTCAGCCTGGGCGACCTGGCGCAGTCGGGCGTATTCCCGGTCTTGCTGCTCAGCGGGGACGGTATCGAGCCACTTGAGGGCGTCTTCATAACGCTCTGCTTCGATGGCAGCGCGGGCTGAGGCCAGAGCCGCCGTAGCCCCCTCAGATGGGTCTGAAACAGCCGTAGGGCGATCGCCCGCTCGATCAGGTGAGGCAGTCCCCTGGGTGAAGAGGGCCGAGCGGTTTCGCGCCACCACGCCAACAATCAAGAGGGCAAGCAGCGCGACGCCCCAGAGTCCGATGCGGCGCCAAAACGCCAGGTCAGCCTCGGTCTCGGTCTCGGTCTCGGTTGGCAGGGGCACCGTAGCCTGAGGCATCGGTGCCGGCACTGTGGGAACGGACGGCCTCGGTAAAACAGGCACCTGGGATGAGGCGGCTTTTGAGTCTGGGGTTACGCCCGAATTTAGGCTGGCTGAGGGGCTTGGGTCTGGTGTATCGGGTTCGCTCGCTGGCGCGGTTTCGCTGCGCTTATCGGGGCGGGGCGAGCTGATTTGAGGCCCTGCGAGGCGCTGCGAGACCTCCTCAGGTGGCGGAAAGGGATTTTCTATTGGCTTGCCCGGTACGAGCAATCGGTAGCGGCTGTCATCTGGAATAAACAGCGCCGGGTTTTGGACGGGCCGCCAGTGATGCTGGCTTAGCGCCGGCATGCGATCGCCCAGGTCCAGGGCCAGCTGTTCTAGGGTAATGCAGTTGTGCTCTAGACTGTCGAGTAGCGATGCGGTGAAGATGCCCTGCCGAAGCGCCAGGGTTTCGTGGGAGGACTGGCCGGGCCGACAGCTCAAAATCACGGGCATGCTATAGCCTTCGGCTAAGGCTAGGGCACCTTTCCCCAGGGCTGCGTCAGACGGCAGTCCAAGGGGCTTAAGATCAAGCAGCAGCACTGCGGGAACGGCGGCCTGATGCAGCGTTTCTACAATTTGACTGAGGGCAACGGCAGTGGACAGATCTTCTGGGCTACTGTCTGCCGCCAAGAGGTAGTCTTCCCCCCCCTCATGAAGCCCGTAGCCGCTGAATGCGACCCAGAGGAGGGCTTCGTCGGCAGCAGACTGGGCCCCAATCTGCCGCGTCACTTCGGCAACGGTCTGTTGAATCACCGCCTGGGTTACTGGCCCTGAGGCGATCGCGCCGGGCGGTTCTGAATCATCAGAATAACCAGTGGAGTTGAGCGCCGTCTGGGTGAGCAAATGGCAGTGCTCCGGCGGAAATTCAGCATTTATCCAATAGCGATAGAGAGCAGCGGCGTCTCGCTCCGCATACATCAGCGGCTGCTGAATAAACGAGTAGTGGTTAATGCCGACGGCGATCGCCCAGTACTGTGTCATGCCTGTCATTTTGACCTAATTATGAGGGCACCTTTGGCCGAGTGATGCAGGCCTGGCGTTGCTGGGGGACGTAAGTTTGGCCTGTCACATTTCTGGTTTATCACACTGCATAATGACTCCAGAAAGTAATTATGCACAGCCATACCTGACGGATGTTTCACAATAGCGTAATTTGTGTAAAAGCTACAAGGGTTTGCTCGAAATACGGACCGACTCTTTTACCTGGAGGAGAAAATTCGACACAATGGCAGTTGAACAAACAAAGTTAGGCTCAGTCCCCCATGGCAGGGCTGACCAGGGCGTGATTTCCTCAGCGGCGAGCTCCAAAGCAACCGTGCTCTCCATTATCGCCAGCATCATCACAGGTCTCATCAACGTCGCGCCCGCAGTCGCAGCCGACATCACGGTTGGAGCAGGCAACATTCGGGCCGAATATAGGGACGAGGCGGGAGACCTCTGCATTGAATCGCCCCAGATCACCATCAGCCGAGACGGGGCGATCGCCTTTGATGAGTCAATTACCAGCGAGCTGGGCATCTGCCGCCGGGCGGATCGGTTTGAGGTGCAGGATCTAGACCAAGACGGCGAGCCTGAGGTGCTGATCGACTTCTACAGCGGCGGGGCGCACTGCTGCTGGTTTAGCCAAATCTATCGCTACCGAGCCGACCAGAATGACTATGTTGTCCAAGAACACTACTGGGGCAACAGCGGCAGCCCCCAGGTTTCAGACCTGGAGGGCGATGGCCAGCCCGAATTCGTCAGCTACGACGATCGCTTTGCCTACCAGTTCGCTGCCTACGCCAACTCCGGTCTGCCGCTGCAGATCTGGCGCTATGATGACGGCGCGTTTCTGGACGTCACCCGCCAGTACCCCGAGCGAGTTTACGACTCAGCCTATCAACTGTGGCAGCAGTACCAGAGCGCTAGGAACCGGGGTAGTGAGGTCAAGGGCTATCTAGCCGCCTATTTGGCCACGAAGCACCTGCTGGACCAAGGTGAAGACGGCTGGCAGCGGGTACAGACCGTCTATCGGGGAGGCGATCGCCCCCAATTTTTCTCAGAGCTCTCCACGTTCCTGCAGCAGACGGGGTACACCGCTGCCGCCTCGGCGCCCGGCGCCCAAAGCGTCGCCGCCCGGGCCAGCGCTGGAGATAGTGCCGTCTTGCTGCAGCAAGACGGCAGCTTAGACCCCGGAGACGGCATTTTGCCCACGGACGGCAGCCTCTACGATGAGCACCTGTTCACGGCGACCGCAGGTGACGTGGTGCTGATTCGACTGGAGAGCGATGCCTTCGACCCCTATCTCTTTTTGGTGGGCCCCGAAGGGGAGCTGATTGCTCAAAATGACGACGCCAGCGAAACCGACCTGAGCGCGGCTCTGGTGCTGACTTTGCCCCAGTCTGGCGCCTACCGGGCGATCGCCAACTCCTACGACAGCACAGGACGCGGCGCCTATCAGCTCACCGTCCGCCGCCAGAAGATGGGAAGCAGCCCCACAAACGAATCTGCCCCAGAGGAGCCGCTAGATTGATCGAGTGGAGCAGAGACACAAGGAGATAGCGGCAGGGAGGAATCACCGAGCCAGTAATGCCTTGATTTCGCGGAATCATGTCACTATGATCAACAAAAATTACTGCGGACAGTCGCGATATAGGAGCCCATGTCAGACCTGTATATCTCTTGGCCAGAATACTATGACAAAATCGAGCGGCTTGCCGTGAGCGTTCATCAGTCGGGGTGGGCATTCAATCAGCTGGTGTGTATCGCCAAGGGTGGACTGCGCATTGGCGATACCTTTGCGCGGCTGTTTGACCTGCCCTTGGCGGTGATGGCCACCAGCTCTTACCGGGGCGTGGGCAGCCAGAGCACCAGAGAGCAGATTGTCTTCTCTCAGCATTTGGCCATGACCACCCAAACCTTAGGAAGCCGCGTGCTGCTGGTGGATGACCTGGTGGACTCCGGCGTCACCCTAGAGCGCAGCGTGGCTTGGCTGAAGCACCATTACACCCACATTGAGGAGATACGCACGGCGGTGCTGTGGTATAAAAGCTGCTCCACCGCCAAGCCAGACTACTACGTGGATTACTTATCGGATGACCCCTGGATTCACCAGCCCTTTGAGCGCTATGAGTCCATGAGTCCGGCGGATTTGGTGCGATCGCTGGAGGCGGTTTAAGGCGTTTAAGTCTCCTCAAATGGAATTTATTGAGCACATCGAAGAGAGCTTGGCAGTGGTGGCGGAGGTCGCCACGCTAGCGCTAGAAGGCTTCTCTATCCTTCTGGTCATTATTGGATCAATTAAGGCGCTCCAGCTCCTCTTGAGGCTGAGGCGACGCCATCGCGGCAGCGATAAGTTTCCCTTTGACAAGGTACGACTCCGGTTTGGATCTTGGCTAGCCCTGGCGCTAGAGAGCCAGCTCGGCGCTGATATTCTGGCGACAACCATCGCCCCGACGTTTGAAGCTTTGGGAAAGCTGGCGATCGTTGCCCTAGTGCGCACGTTTTTGAACTACTTTCTCAACAAAGAAATCGAGGCTGAGAGAGAACTCGAAAATAGGAGTCAAGAGCAGCACCCTGCCTAGGCCTTGCCGCAAAGCTTAGAGTGCGTAATGCTTACGCTGAAAGGGATAAGCGGGCAATACTACCCTCTGGTGCTCAGTGCTGTAGTACTTTTTCCACCCAATGGTCTCTCCCTGAACGTAGCGCTGGGCGAGCCGCTCCAGGTCCGTGCTCACGGTTCTAGGAGGGTCATCGGCTCGCCAGCAGGCCGCATTGGGCCGCTCCGCCAGCAGATCCACCAAAGCGCGCCGCAGATCAGCCAGAGTAAGCGCCACAATGGCGCTTCGATGGTCAAAGTGCGATCGCCCCACGCTGGCGGTGAAGCAAAGGCTAGCAATATCGAGGTCTGGGTGAGTGGCCACATGCTGCGCATAGCGCGCCACGAGCTGGTTGAGGGCGGCTGGCGTGCGGGCGGAGAGGGGCAGCAGATGGGGCGCTGACGCCGCCTGCGGGAGGGCAGCTGGAGAGGGGGGCTGACGCAGAACAATGTGGGCATTGCTGCCGCTAAAGCCGAAGGCGCTGACGCCAGCCGTGCGGGGAACATCGGTTGACCAAGGAACGGGCGTTGCGGGCACCTTGACGGGCAGGCTCCAGTCGATGTGGGGGTTGGGCTGCTGGAGGTGGAGGTTGGCGGGAATGTGGGTGTGCTGCACGGCTAGCGCCGCCTTGATCAGTCCGGCCATGCCTGCAGCCGCTTCCAAATGCCCCAGGTTTGTCTTCACGGCCCCTAAAATCAGGGGACGACTGTCTGAGCGATCGCTAAACACCGCCCCCAGCGCCCCCACCTCAATGGGGTCCCCCAAAGCCGTCCCGGTTCCGTGGGTCTCCACATAGCCCACCGCGTCTGGCTCAAGGCCGCTATTGCGCAGGGCTTGCCGAATTACCGCCTGCTGGGCTGGCCCGTTGGGCACCGTCAGGCCGCTGGTGCGCCCGTCGTGGTTCACCGCCGACCCCAGAATCACCGCCTCAATGCGATCGCCCCCAGCCACCGCATCGCTGAGCCGCTTCAGCACCACTGCCCCGCCCCCCTCGGCGCGGCCAAATCCGCTGGCGGCTTGGTCAAACGTGCGGCAGCGCCCGTCTGGGGAAAGCATCCGCGCCTTGGAAAAGTTGATGCTGGCCTCTGGGGTGATGATGCGGTTAACGCCCCCCGCGATCGCCATATTGCACTCCCCCTGACGCAGGCTCTGACAGGCCAAATGCACCGCCACCTAAGAAGAGGCACAGGCCGCATCGATTGCCAGACTCGGCCCCGTCACCCCCAGCAGGAAAGACAGCCGCCCTGCCGCAACGCTGTGGGTGTTGCCGGTAGCCAGGTAGGCATTGATGTTGTCGGGGTGCTGGGCCAGCAGCCGGTGCCAGTAGTCGATGCTGCTGATGCCTAAAAATACGCCGACGCGCTGCTCCGTCAGGCTGTCGGGGGCAATGCCCCCATGCTCTAGCGCCTCCCACCCCAGCTCCAGCCAAAGCCGCTGCTGCGGGTCTAGGGCGATCGCCTCTCGCGGGGCGATGCGAAAGAAGGGGGCGTCAAAGTCGTACAGGTGGGGCACAAAACCGCCCTGGCGGGACACCATCTTGCCAGGAGCGTCGGGGTCGGGGCTGTGGTAGGCCTCAACGGGCCAGCGATCCCCCGGCACTTCGGCAATGGCGTCCGTCCGCTGCGCCAGCAGTTGCTCAAAGGCCCCTGGCGAATCCACACCCCCCGGAAGCCGGCAGCTCATCCCCACAATGGCGATGGGTTCGCGCTGGGCCGCCTCCATGGCGTCGAGCTTGGCCTGGAGCTGCTGCAGGGCGAGCAGCGCCCGCTTGGTCGGTGAGAGATTAGGATCGGCTTGGGGAGAGGGGGTTGATTGGGGCATTGTCGTATCGTTTAGGAGCCTGATGTCACCGGTGCTCCTTTACAGTAAATCCCTCTTTCGAGATTGAAAGAGGGATTAGCACAAATCTAGCGACCTCAGAGCAGCACTAGTTGAGCTGCTTCACCTCGCTCACAAGCTGGCCCACCATTTCCTTGGCGCTGCCGAACAGCATCGCCGTATTGCTCTTGTAGAACAGCTCATTATCGATCCCGGCGAACCCGGTGCTCAAGCTGCGCTTGATGATAATCGTGTGCTGAGCCTTGTCTACCTCCAAGATCGGCATGCCGTAGATGGGGCTGTTGGGGGCGTCGCGAGCCGCAGGGTTGACCACGTCATTGGCACCAATCACTAGGGCTACGTCAGTGCGGTCAAACTCAGGGTTGATGTCGTCCATGTCGTAGAGCTGGTTGTAGGGCACGTTGGCCTCCGCCAGCAGCACGTTCATGTGACCGGGCATCCGGCCCGCCACGGGATGAATCGCATAGCGCACTTCCACCCCTAGGTTCTCAAGCTGGTCAGCCAGTTCGCGAATGGAGTGCTGGGCCTGGGCCACGGCCATGCCGTATCCGGGCACAATCACCACGGACTTGGCGTAGCCCAGCATCATCGCCCCTTCCTCTGCCTCTAGGCGACGCACGGTTTTGTCGTAGTCTGCACCGCCGCCGCTGCCGCCGGTAGCCGCACTGCCGCCGCCGCCGAAGGCGCCAAACAGCACGTTGGGCAGCGAGCGGTTCATAGCCTTACACATAATCTGGGTGAGGATAAGGCCCGAGGCGCCCACCAGTGCGCCGGAGACAATCAGCACGTTGTTCATCAGGATGAAGCCGGCTGCGCTGGCCGCCAGACCCGACAGGGAGTTGAGCAGGGAGATCACCACGGGCATGTCGGCCCCGCCGATGGGGATCACAAACAGAACCCCCAGCAGCAGGGAGACACCGACGAGTCCTAAGAATACCGGCAGGTTGGTGGGGTTAACAATCAGGTAAACCGAGCCCACCACAAAGCCCACCAGCAGCGCTAGGTTGATGGGCTGCTGCAGCGGGTACTTCACCGGCATGCCGGGCAGGATGCCCTGGAGCTTGGCAAAGGCGATTAGGCTACCGGTGAGGGTTAGCCCGCCGATGAATACCCCTAGCACCGCAATCAGGCTGGCGTCAAAGGAGATGGGGCCACCGGCATTCAGCAGCCGGAAGAATTCGCCAATGGCGATCAGCGCCGAGGCGGCACCGCCCAAGCCGTTGAAGATGCCCACCATCTGAGGCATGGCGGTCATCGCCACTGAGCGGGCGGCGATCGCCCCAATCACAGAACCAATGACCACGCCCACCAAAATCATTTGGTAGTTGAGCACCTCCTGGTTGACCAGGGTGGCTACTACGGCCACCAGCATGCCCACAGCGGCATAGGTGTTACCCTGGCGCGCAGTGGCGGGGGAGCCCAGCTTCTTTAGGCCCAGGATAAACAGCGAGGCGGCTACGAGGTAGGCCAGCTCGATGCCGGTGTTGAGTCCAGTCAATGCGTTCATCCCTTACGCCTCCTTCTTCTTAAACATCTCTAGCATGCGGTCCGTCACCAGGAAGCCGCCCACCACGTTGATGGTGGCTAGCACCACGGCCACGAGGCCCAAGGCGACGGTCAAATTCCAGTTTTGCGGCCCCGAGATCAGCAGGGCGCCCACCACGGCGATGCCGGAGATGGCGTTTGCGCCTGACATTAGGGGGGTGTGCAGCGTCGGCGGGACTTTGTTGATTACTTCAAAGCCGATGAATGACGCCAGCACAAAGACAACCAATCCGGTTAGCAGTCCAGCTGCCATAGGTATGCTCCTTGTGAAAAGTTATGTGAGATGCAGCGCAACGTTTGTCACTACGCTGCGGGGTGTTCAAACTAATGGACTATTCTATGCGTGTCCTAGGGATCCCCCCTGCCCCCCTTGAAAACGGGGGTGCCGAAAGGCGGGGGGATCCCTACACAGCTAACGCCTTATCCAGAGCCGACTGAATCCGCACATTGCGGATTTGCCCCTCGTGGGCTGCGCAGGTTCCGCTGACAATGTCGTCCTCAAAGTTGAGATTAACTGCCCCATCCTTCACCAGCAGCTTCACCAGTGCCTGCAGGTTCTTGGCGTAGGTTTGGCTGGCGTGGACGGGCATAGAGGCCGGTAGGTTGGTGGGGCCAATGACCGTGACGCCGTGGGCCACTACGTCTTTTCCGGCCTCGGTGCAGGCGCAGTTGCCCCCCTGACCCGCCGCCAAATCCACAATCAGCGAGCCGGGCTTCATGCGGGTCACCATTTCTTCGGTCACCAGCAGCGGCGCTTTGCGTCCAGGCACTTGAGCAGTGGTGATCACCACGTCGGCCTGGCTCACGTGGTCGGCTACCAGCTCTAGAGCTTTCTGCTTCGCCTGCTCGGATAGCTCTTTGGCGTAGCCGCCCTCGGCGTTGGTGTCTTCCTCTAGCACCAGCTCCACAAACTTAGCGCCCAGGCTCTGCACCTGCTCTTTCACCTCGGGTCGGATGTCGTAGCCCTCAACTACGGCGCCCAATCGGCGGGCGGTGGCGATCGCCTGCAAACCGGCCACACCTGCTCCCATGATGAACACCTTCGCCGGGCGGATGGTGCCTGCAGCGGTGGTGAGCATGGGGAAGAACTTGGGCAGAGACGCCGCCGCAATCAAAACGGCTTTATAACCCGCCAGAGAAGCCTGGGAAGACAGGGCATCCATGCTCTGGGCGCGGGTGCTGCGGGGCACCATTTCAATGGGGAATACCGTGATCCCATGCTCGGCCATTTCCTTGATTTGAACTGGCTCGCCTAGGGGATTCATAAAGCCTATAAAGATCGCCCCTGACTTCATCCAGCGCCAGCCCGGCTGCGTGTCGTCCCCCGGCTGGGTGCTACACACCGTCAGCAGAATGTCGGCCTCTCGCCAAAGCTGGCCCGCATCGCTGCTGACCGTTGCACCCGCTTCTTGGTACGCGGCGTCTGGGAAGAAGGCGCCCTCACCCGCCCCAGACTCGACGTGAACGTCTAATCCAGATTTAACCAGTCGCGAAACGACGTCAGGCGTCAAAGCCACCCGACGCTCGTCAAAGCCGTTTTCTTTAACGACAGAAATCCTCATGAACTCTCCTTTTACCAACAGATTGAATAGCGTCCAAGGCCGATATAGAGCTGGACCAAGGTCCGGTAGACGCTAAGACTTAACTTGAGAGATTGCACGTCAGTTTGTGGGCTGCAGGCTCTAGAATGTCTGCTCTCGTCCCTTTAAGTCGAATCGCTGAGATACGCGCTCTAAAAACACAGCTACGTCATGATATCCCACGGTATTTGTGATCCCCAGAAGTATGACGTTTTGTTGTCGGTGGGGTGCGGTGGGCCTAGGCATTGTCTCGTCTCACTTTGGGCGGCTGCGGTCGTGGGGGCGATCGCCTTTATTTGGGTTAATGGGCCCTTTGGGTATTATTTAGATTCGGTTTAAGGTTTGTCACAGTGGCGGCGCCTCGCCTCGGGCAGCATTTTGACGCCTCTTCAAGTAACTAGGGGAGAACTCCGCGATGGCGATCGCTTGTTTTAGGGTGGTGACACCGGTAGAAACAGCGCCTCTAACCACGCCTTAAACGCAGGTGCTGGATTTCGCGTTGGCTCAAGATAGCGTCTTGTGATGGATAGACCCAGAGGCGTACCGGGATCCTTTTGCCAAGCTAACCAGGTGTGGATGACGGCTTTCGAGCGTTTTGTAGTGCCAAATCGCCGGTCTATTTCAGGAATCTGATCAACCACATATTCTGCGCGAGTAATCAGCGAATCTTCTGAGTCGGTGAGCTGGAGTAGGAAGTCCTCAAGCATTCCAGATAGCTGGTTGTCTGGCATCAGCCAAAGGCCTAGTCGGGGTCGATTAGCGGCTGGTGGTTCGAGAATAGTGCCATCTTTGGCAGGTTTGCCCGGTAGGGCATATCCGAACCTCTCCACAGCGCCGCAAATTTGCGCCCATCGAGAGATTAAATCCGTATCAGCATCGATAACGGCGGCTAAAACCTTAATTCCTGTTTGTTTAGGCCGAACCTTCAGGTTATCGAGCAGTTGATCAACGCTGTTCTTCGCATCTATAGAGAAAAGACTTTCGTTATCGATGCGATGATAATTACAAAACTGATAAATAACTTGCTCATCATCTCGTCCCTCCACCAAGAGAACTCGATCTTCGGGCGGTTTTTTGGACGGCATCTCAGCGAACCTCAATCGACTCACGAGTCACAATAGCCAGCTCTTCTTCTGAAAAGGTCTCTGCCCGAATGCCATCTTCCCCTTGCTCTAAACGAATAAGAAGACCGTCTGAGGGATGTTCGGCAGCCGCTTGTTGAAATGCCTCAATGCAGTCCCAACTGTGGGTTGTGGCGAAAACTTGGACTTGAAGCTTTGCAGCAGTTTCAAATACAAGTCGCCACACATCGACTAGCGTAGTGTAATGAAGTCCGGAGTCTATTTCGTCAACCAAGAATACCTTTCCTACATTGACAAGCCCTAAAGACAGTTCGAACAGCCTGTTCATTCCATCACCGAGACTATGAAGTGGTATGGGCGGTCGGTCAGGGAGTTTAACCATTGCTGTTCGCTGTGGCCTTCCACCTTGAACCATGACAATCCGCTCAAGCGCTGGTTCGACAACTTCAAGAGCACCTAAAACGTCATGTTCGTTATCTGTAAGTACAATTCGATCCCAAAGCTCTGCGGTATTTATAGAATCAGCTTGAAATCCTGAGTAGGAAAGAAACAAACTACTATTTGAGCTTCTATGTAACCAACTACGTTTAGCCAGGGACTCATCTGAGTACATTTGGATCGTATGGGATGGCTTTGGCCTTTGGTATATTGTCAGCAGTTCAGTTCTTTCTACGCCTTGCGGAGGATGGTCACCATCTTGCCATTCAAGCCGCCCATCATCCTCTCCATCTCTATTCCATCTCCACTTTCGGCGCATTACCAACTGGTTTTCTCCGCTAATTTCGCCTATTTCAATTGGCTCTGTACTGTCTTGATGAAACAGCCTGCCTAGTAGAACTACGTGACTGTTCTCTTCTAAGAAATATTCTTGACGGCGCTGAAGCAAGCGAATTGCTGCGCTTACTACTTCATCTGAGCTGTAAAGGTGGACCGCTTCAAGGAGACTGGTTTTGCCAATATTGTTCTGGCCTACAACTAGATTAACTCTCTCAATAGAGTCAACACGTAAGTCCTTGAATGCTCGGAAATTCTTAATTTTAAGAGAGTTCAGCACAATAGTCTCCCTCTATCTATAGTGGTGAGGGTATACCAGCTAATCTGGCAGGCACAGCCTAGGCGATCGCTGCCTCATTATGGCGCGGAACACCGTCAACGTGAAAGGGCGTTCTTCACCAAAACCAATGAAGAACGCCCAGCTAGTTTAATAGACCAGACCTAAGCGCCTACAGCCTCCTTCGCTGCGTATAGCACCTCAGCCGTAATCTGCTCAATACCGCGCTCGCGGGCGAATTTCTCCGTGTTGCGCTTTACCTTACCGCGCACAAAGCCCGGAATCTTGTTCAGCTCCGCCAAACCGTCCTTACTCCAACCCATATCCGAATCCGCCGACAGCGTCTTGGTGATGCTTTCCTTAGTGTCATGGCCACCGAAGATTTCCAGCAGGTGGTCCTCCATGCCCAGGGTGAAGGAGTTATACACCAGGTCCACCACTTGGTTAGCGCCCTCGTAGCCCAGGTAGGGGCGATAGCC
>JBHJHJ010000270.1:0-7276 GCA_050330955.1 Elainellaceae cyanobacterium
GAGCGATCGCTGAATCCAGCGGTCAGTGGCGGCGTCTTCGGGGCTGAGAGTCAAAATTTCAGGAATCGCCGCCTCCATCACAGCGGCAAGCTGGGCCTCCCGCCGCTGCTGCACCTGGGCAGCGATGCGCCCCTCATAGCCCTGGGCAGAAGGCTGATAGAAGACCTGGCCCTCGAGATTATTAGGCAAATACTGCTGAGCCACCCAGTGGTCGCGGTAGGCATGGGGGTAGAGGTAATTCTGCCCGTGGCCCATCGCCCCGTCGCGGTTTGCGTCTTGCAGGTGTGGCGGGACGCCATCTTCCTGCTCGCGCTCTACAGCCGCCAGAGCGTCAAAAAAGCCCATGGTGGTATTAGATTTTGGGGCGGTGGCGAGGTACAGCGCTGCCTGGGCCAGCGGGTAGCGCCCCTCCGGCATACCCACCCGGTCGAAGGACTGAGCGCAGGCGTTGACCACGGCGACGGCGCTAGGGTCGGCCAAACCTACATCCTCACTGGCCAAAATCACCAGCCGGCGAAACAAAAAGCGCGGGTCTTCCCCGGCGTAGACCATGCGGGCCAACCAGTAGAGTGCCGCGGCGGGGTCCGAGCCGCGAACGCTTTTAATGAAGGCGCTAATGGTGTCAAAGTGGGCGTCTCCTTCTTTGTCATAAAGCACAGCCCGCTGCTGAATAGAATCTTCAGCGACGGCAAGGGTGATGTGAATTACTCCCTCTGCGGGGCTAAGGGGAGTAAGCGCCTTAGCACTGGGTAAGGGAGGCTTCCCTTTGGGAGGGACTGAAGGGTGAGGGATCTCTCTCTCAGGGGGGACGATCTCCCCCTCGGGGGGGACAAAAGGGGGGGTAGTCTCCACTGCCAGCTCCAGGGCGTTGAGCAGGGCGCGGGCGTCGCCATTAGCCACGTTGACGAGGTGGTCTAACGCATCGGAGTCAATCTGAACCCTGCGATCGCCATACCCCCGTTCCGCATTGGCTAGCACCTGCTGCACCACCCGCCGCAGATCGTCCGCCTCCAGTGGCAGCAGCCGAAACAGCCGCGAGCGGCTCACTAAGGCCTTGTTGACCTCGAAGTAGGGATTCTCTGTTGTGGCGCCGATCAAAATGATGGTGCCATTCTCCACCCAAGGCAGCAGGGCGTCCTGCTGCGCTTTATTAAAGCGGTGCACCTCATCCACAAACAGAATGGTGCGCCGCCCCTGCTGTCCTCGCTGGGCCTGCGCCGCCGCGATCGCCTCCCTGAGATCCTTTACCCCGGCGAGCACCGCGTTGATCGCGATGAACTGGGACCGGGTGGTGTTGGCGATGATGCGGGCTAAAGTGGTCTTACCAGTGCCCGGCGGGCCGTAGAACAGCAGCGACGAGAGCTGGTCGGCCTGGATGGCTCGCCGCAATAGACGACCAGGACCGATGATGTGCCCCTGGCCGATGAACTCATCTAGCGTTCGAGGGCGCATGCGGGCCGCCAATGGCGCTTCCTGCGCTTCGAGCTGCTGGCCATGATAATCGAACAGGTCCATCGGATGCTTTAGTTTGTCAGGACTGCTCTAGCGCCGTTTCCCTTAGCGCGACCTATGGCGTGCGATAGCCGTTGGGTAGCCTTGAGGGCAGGGACCGTCCCTCAACAATATTGCTGTTGGGAAATAGGGCCTGGCAGGGACGGCGGGCAATGTTTAGACTAGGGTAGACCTGGCCTTCACGGGTGACTAAGAGGCCCTCGCTGTTTCGAAGTAGGCGAGGGGTGTTGGGGCCTGTTTCAGATATCCAGGCTTCGCCAGTGGTGGAGCGGTTGGCCAGCGACGGTGGGTAGGCCAGGACTTTGCGCCAGTAGCGCCCCTGCTCGGGAACGTAGAGCGCTGGTTCGGCGCTTAGAACCAAGGGAACTCCTGCGGCGATCGCATTGTAAGACGCGCTTGCCCCCGCCTGCGTCCTGACGCTGAGCTGTGGGGCGCTGCGGTCGGCTAGGGCAATGGCACAGCTGCCAACGGTCCCAGGACTGCGGTCAAGACTTGTCCCGTTCCCAGTCGCGGGAGGCTCCGCCCTAGGCGATGGTCTAACGCCACCGCGACAGCTTTCCAAATACTGATTGAGCGTGAAGCCGGCAACAGACGGTGTCGTCACGCGCACCCAATCACCAATGGCAAAGTTGGGGTCGAGGGTAAGCCGTCGCCCTGGCTGTACAATCTGGGCTACGACGGGTGAGTCGCGCCTCGGCTGGTCGTAAATAATGGTGTTGCCTGTCGTTTGACCACAGGTGTCGCCTGCCGCTTGGGCCAGGAGCGCTGAATTTGTCAGGATTTCGGCGGCCTGGCTGGGAAAAGGGAAGCCCAGCAGGCCGCCGATTAGGCTAGCCACCAGCGTGGCAGTGTGTCGTCTGAGCATGGAAAAAGTAGAGGAATGCGGTAGAAAAGCCAGTGCACATTTATGATTGCGACTTTACTGTACCAAGGTCGTTGATAAACCAAAACCAGGCGTTGCTGATTTGAGGCTGACCTAGAACTTATTCAATGCTGCGAATTCATGTCTCGATTCACCAACGCTTCCCTACTTGGTCTGTTCCGCTAGCATTTTTTGAGACCCGACGACGATCTTACGGGCCAAGGCTGCGTAATCTTCTGGAGATTGCCGAAGCTGATTGACGGCTCTTCCAACGCGGGTTGCGCTGTCTACCTTGCCGCCCGATTCGGAGGCTTGTTCTGGTTTTTCCCCTGCGGCCTGACCTGCTGAGGCGCTTTCCGTCGACCCTAGGGAAGCGGCATTCAGATTGTCCCAAACCTGAATCACCTGGTCAGCAGCTTGCGTTAGGGCCTCGGTCTGTTCCGGGCCTGAGCTACCCTCTGGGCTCTGGGCCACCAATTCTAGCTCACGGCCATAGTATGCAAGCTCAGCTATTTGCAGAGATGTTTCCTCTATTCCAAGGGTGTCGGCAGCGTCTAGCCCGGTTTTGACGATCTCATTTGCGGTGACCATTGCGGAAATTTGTTGCTCGTCGGTGAGAGCGTCCTCTAGGGTATCGAGCTGTACAAGCAGCGTCTCGATATCAATGTCCTCAATGACGCCATCTAGGACAAACGCATCCAGGCGATCGCTTTGCTCCTGCAAGCGGTTGAACTGCACGGCTGATTTTTGCCAGTTGTTTCGGTAGGCGCTGTTGTAAAGCTTGCCGCTGGTGTCAATGAGCCGACTCAGCGTTGTATCGGCCCGCTTGGCCTGCCTGCCTTGAGTATTGGCAGTGACTTCGGCGTCGGTCCCCACTTCCCCAGTCGCCTCCTCCGATGGCGCTGAAGACTCAGCGTTAGGGTCTGCGCTAGAGCAAGCGCCTACGCCCAATAGGGTGCAAAGGAGTAGCGCCATCGCTGTCTCCCGGTAGGGGAGCGTCAGGCGTTGGCGGACGAATGATTGGCGTGAATCAGACATGGAGTACTCTCCTAATGGGTTGAGGTAATTTCTGTATGTGGATATGGTTTTATGGAGATGAGCTCGCGCCAGGTGTAGCACTAGTTTTCTAGTGTAAGGAAAGCTGTCCTACTTTATCCCGTTTTAAGGGACAGATTTCAAGCTGACTGATGACGATATGCCGGGACGAGCGCTTACGGTACCTAAATGGGGAGACGACGTGGTTGCCATCGCTGTTGCCGGTTTAGCCCTCGGTATTTGGGGATATCTTTTAGTAGGTCGGGGTCAGTTTTGGCGGACGATTCCCCGGTTAGAGTCGGTGCTGCTGGAGTCTAATTCCATAGAAACCGAATCACAGTCAGAGTCAGAAGAGTTGCAGGGCTCCTCTCGATCCCTACCCTCAGTCCAAGTTATTATTCCAGCTCGCAATGAGGCAGAAGTCCTGCCCCATTCTTTGCCGTCACTGCTCAACCAGGATTATGGGGGGAATGTGTCGATTTTGCTCGTTGACGACCACAGCACAGACGACACAGCCGTGACTGCCCAAGCCATCGCCCGCCGCACAACCACGCCGCTAGAGGTGCTCTCTGCCAAATCGCTGCCTCCTGGCTGGACGGGGAAGCTGTGGGCGCTGCAGCAGGGCACAGCGCATGCCCTTGCCGCGCACATCGCTGACAGACCCGATTATCTCTTACTCACAGATGCAGACATTCGTCATTCGCCCCAGAGTCTGCGACAGCTGGTGACCCTAGCGGAGCGGCGCCACCTACAGATGGCTTCGGTGATGGTGCGACTTCGCTGCGACAGCAAATGGGAGCAGCTGCTGATCCCCGCTTTCGTGTTTTTCTTTCAAAAGCTTTATCCCTTTAGCTGGTCTAATGATCCCTACCGTAAAACCGCGGCAGCGGCGGGGGGCTGCGTGCTGCTCCGCCCGGAGGCGCTGCAGCGTATCGGCGGCATCGCTGCGATTCGGCGATCGCTGATTGACGACTGCGCGCTGGCGGCGGCGGTGAAGCACACTCAGGTGAATATGCCCCCTTTCTATCCCATTTGGCTGGGGCTCAGCGATCGCATCTGCAGTCTCCGGCCCTACCCTACGCTGAAAAGCATCTGGGACATGGTGGCGCGGACCGCCTACACCCAACTGCGCTACTCCCCGCTGCTCTTACTGGGATCGGTGCTCGGCATGGCCTTGGTCTACCTCGTCCCTCCCATCAGCTTGCTTGTGGGTCTCTTGAGCGGTCAGGGCTGGCTGGCGCTGCTAGGGCTGCTGGGGTGGTTGGCCATGAGCGTGGCCTACTGGCCCATGGTGAGGTTCTATCGCTGTGCGTCGGGTTTTGCCTTTGCCCTGCCCGCCATCGCCCTGCTCTACACCTTAATGACACTAGATTCGGCTTGGCGGCATATCCAGGGACGGGGCGGCGCGTGGAAGGGGCGAACCTATCCCTCCGATGCCTCCGACAGTCGTGATTCAAAAGCTATGGCAAAACCTTAAGCTCACCGGCAAGAACGATTTTGTCTGGGGTGAGGATGAGGGTTTGGATCTCGACTTCTCCTAGGGAGAGGGCCTGGTCCGGCAGCGATCGCGGCAGGGGTGGGTTTGTCAGGGTTGGGTGAGCGAGCAGATGAACGCGCTTGAAGTAGAGGGTAGCCCCCTGAAATGAGACTTGGGTTGAAAGCTCAACTGGGGCTGCAGAGCCCTCGCGCCCTAGTTTTCCTGCTGCTGCGCGGTCTATGGCGCTCTTAGGCTTTCCCCGAAAAATCAGCTGCCCTGGTGCCAGTGTGACATGGGTAACAGCTATCGGAACCTGCGGCAAGAGCTGCTGGGTCAGCGTCATTAGCCCAGTTGACAATAGCTCAGACCTCAGGGATCGGTTTAAATCTTCAGCGCTCACTTGGGCCTGGAGCTGAACCGCAATGGGGTCCGCTAGCTGAAAGGGTTTACCCCGCAAAATTTGCCGTAGATTGACGCGAATCCCGTTTGCCTGCAGATGAATCTGCGTCAGACGCAGCCCTGCATAGACCGCTCCCTCGGCCTTGAGCAAGGTCCGGGGAATGTATCCGTTGAGCAGCTGGCGATCGCTGGCCTGGATGTCCACGTCGAGGGTGTCTACTTCTTCAACAAGCGATCGCAGCCAGAGCTGCAGAGCTGAGGTCAGAATAGACCGGATGATGCGGGGCTGTCCCATGGGATCGAGGCTCAAACGATTATATTTGTCCTGTCAGTATCGCCTGCAGCAGAGCTTTAGAGGCCACTATTTCCTCTTGGCGGGCCAGTGTCAGCAAACCTTGATATTTTTTGATCCCCAAACTGATCCCGTAGCGCTCAAATATCATGAGATTTTGACAAAATGATCCCCAGTTGGCCTATAAACTCGTGGGATCTCGCTAAATCAAAGGGATCACCCCTTGATTTATTTCGTAACCTTTTGCAATATAAGAGCAGATTGCGATCCCCGATAAGTAATTGTGCTTATCGCAACCGTCTTCTTGTGCGCCAGCGCCCAGTGCGGAGGCACCAAAGGACTGCTGGGGACTCAGTGAGACGCACTTCAGTCTCGTTAAAAAGCAAATTTTAGGAGGTATCTATAAATGACTCAGCAGCCACGCCCCCCGCTTGAAGAATTGACGCTGCGCCAGCTGCGCCTAGTTGCCAGTGAGTACAGCGTGTCCCGCTACAGCCGCATGCGCAAGGACCAGCTCATCGTAGCAATTCAGGAGGCTCAGGAGGCTCGCGCCGCCAGCCAGCAGATTGGTTCAACGGTGCCCCAGCCCGCAACGCCGCTTGAGCACACAGCTCAAGAAACAGTTGAAGCCGCAAAGTTTGATGTTGGCCAGGTCACTGAGACGACCACAGCCTTAGCAGATGTAGACGAAGCTCTGGCTGATCTACCCGATGGCTACGGCGAGAGCCGCGTCGTGCTCCTGCCCCGCGACCCGCAGTGGGCCTATGTCTATTGGGACGTCCCCAACGAGCATAAGGAAGATTTTCGCCGCCAGGGTGGTATCCGCCTCGCCCTGCGCTTCTATGATGTCACCGATATCGACCTCAACTACCAGCGCCCCCACAGCATGCAGCAGTATGAGTGCGATGAGCTGGCGCGGGAGTGGTATTTACCCGTTCCCGTGAGCGATCGCGACTACGCTGTTGAGATCGGCTATCTCACCATGGATGGCCGCTGGCTGATGCTCACCCGGTCCGCCCCGGTTCGCATCCCGCCGGTCTATCCCTCTGACTGGGTTGAAGACCAGTTCTTGACCCTCGACTGGGATGAGGACCTGCGAGGCAAGACCTACGCTAATTTGGTGCCCCCCAGCCAGCGTGCTGGTGCACCGACTGAGGGCAACGAGCTGTATGACACCGTCTTCGGCATGGCCAAGTCCGCTGAAGCGCAGCGCGTCGCCGGTTCGCTGTTCGGCTCCATGCACCAAGCCCCTGAGCAGGCGATTAGCTCTTTCGTCTTCCCTTCGGGCATGGGTCTAATGAAGACCGCTTCTGGCGCTGGCCTGTTTCCCGGCGTTCCCTTCCCCGGCGCGCTGACCACCTCCGGTATGGGGTTAACCATGTCGGGCGCTGGCCTAGCCGCTTCCATGCCGCCCATTCGCCCTCGCCAATTCTGGCTGGTGGCCGACGCTGAGCTGATTGTCTACGGTGCCACCGAGCCTGACGCGACGGTGACCATTGGCGGTCGCCCCATCAAGCTCAACTCTGACGGCACCTTCCGCTTCCAGATGTCCTTCCAGGATGGTCTGATCGACTACCCCATCTTTGCAGTCGCCGCAGACGGGGAGCAGAACCGCGCTATCCACATGAAGTTCACCCGCGAAACGCCCGAGCGCCGCACTAATACTAAGGAAGAGGCGGTCCAAGAGTGGCTCGTGTAG
>JBHJHJ010000271.1:0-3744 GCA_050330955.1 Elainellaceae cyanobacterium
ATGGACGTAGAGGAAGCTCAGACCGGGGCTGGTTCCCCAGTGGCCCAGCAGGCGCTGCTTGACGTGCTCGGTGGTGAGGGGCTGCCGCAGGAGGGGGTTGTCCTGCAGGTAGATCATCCCAATTGCCAGGTAGTTACAGGCGCGCCAGTAGGCATGGAGCTGGTTGAGCTCTTCTGTAGATAGGGCGGTACTTTGAGAATGGGAAGGGACTGTCATAGTCATTTATGATTTGGTGAGTGATAACAGGTGTATTTCGCAGGCTGACCGCCACAAAACGCACGAAACATAATGAATGACTTATCGACGACGACGGCGTAGATCTCGGCCAATTTCCCAAATCTGACCCACGATCAGCGGCAGCAGGCTACCGACGATAATTAGGACCCAGCCGTCTAAGCCGGGGTGAGTCAGGCTTAACACACCGGAGATTCCCGGCAGATAGACGGTGCCAACTAGAATGACGGCGCAGAGCAGCAGGGCTCCCCAGACATAGGGGTTCTGGGTAATCTCGTTATCGATGGCATTTACGAGGGGATTGCGCTTGGCGCTGCGGCTAGAGGCATCGCGCATGTTAAACACATGCCAAAGCCGCCCCAGGGCAAGGGTCAAAAATGAGATCGTGACGGCTTCGGTTTCGGTTTTGCCCTGGGGACCAAGGGCGATCGCCAAAGCCCCCAGGGCAAAGGCGGCAATCAGCGCCCCATAAGCCATAATCGCCCACCAGTGCCGCTGGGTGAGGACAGCTTCGTCAGAGGGCCGCGGGGGCTGGCGCATGAGGCTCTCGCTGCCTTCCCCGACCCCCAGCGCCAGAGCCGGGAACACGTCGTTGATGGCGTTGAGGTAGAGAATCTGCAGCGGCAGCAGCGGCAGGGGAGCCCCCACTAGGGAGGCGAGCGCTACCGCCATGATTTCCCCCACGTTGCCCGACAGCAGGTAGAGGGTGAACTTGCGAATGTTGCGGAAGATGGCGCGGCCCTGGGCGATCGCATCCACAATGGAAGAGAAGGCGTCGTTCTCCAGCACCATGTCTGACGCCTCGCGGGCTACTTGGGTGCCATGCTGCCCCATGGCGATGCCGATGTCGGCTTTCTTCAGGGCTGGTGCGTCGTTGACCCCGTCTCCCGTCATCGCCACGATGGCACCATTTTTTTGGTGCAGCTCAATCAGGTTCAGCTTTTGCTCTGGGCTCACCCGAGCAAATATTGGCACCTGCTGCAGACGGGACTGCTCGCCAGAGTCTAGTTCTTCAACGGGGCGCAGCTCCTTTCCTTCTGCGGCCTGCTCCTGCTCCTGAATCAAGCCTACCGCCTGACCAACGTTGCGGGCGGTAATGGCCTGATCCCCCGTCACCATAATCACGCGTACGCCGGCGCTGTGGCAGGCTTCAATGGCCTTATGGACGTTTTGGCGCGGCGGGTCCAGCAGCCCCACCAGCCCAATCAGGGTTAAATCCCCATAGGGCTTGGTTTCCGGGTCGTCTACATATTTTTGGGCAAAGGCCAGGGTCCGCAGCCCCTCTTTTGCCAGGGCTTCGCTGCGCTCCTGCCATCGGGAGAGGACATCTTTGATTGGCTCTGGGCCAGAGGTGGTGAGTACCTGAGAGCAGCAGCTGAACACCGACTCGGGGGCTCCCTTAACGGCAAAGCGGTAGTCCGGTTGACCGGAGTTCTCTGATTTGTGGATTGTGGCCATCATTTTACTATCAGACTCGAAGGCCACCTCCCGCACCTCCGGCGATCGTGCTACCAATGCGCTGCGACCAATGCTAGCCTTCGCCCCTAATATCAGCAGCGCAACCTCCATCGGATCGCCAATGGCGGCACTCTTGTCCTCATCTTGATCTTGGGGAAGTGTCGCGTTGTTGCAGAGTACGCCCACTTGGAGCAGGGCCTTGAGGGCGTCCTGGTCAGACTTGTTCTGGGTCAGGTCGATGGGAGCATCGTCTTGACGAAACTCCCCTTTGCTACTCAGCCCCTCACCACTAACGGTCACGCGCCCATCATGCAAGAGAATATGGCGAGCAGTCATGCTGTTCTCAGTGAGGGTACCGGTTTTGTCGGTGCAGATGATGCTTGTCGCGCCCAAGGTTTCCACCGCCGACAGCCGATTGATTAGCGCTTGTTGCCTTGCCATACGCCTCATGCCGCGGGCCAGGGCGACGGTTGCCACAATGGGTAATCCCTCGGGCACTGCCGCAACCGAGAGGGCGATCGCCGTCTCGATCATCAGCAATAGGTCTTTCCCGCCTAAAATACCAGAGACGGCGACCACAGCCGCAATGCTTAAGGTGATCCAGATTAGCCGGCGTCCCAGCTGATCCAGCCGCTTCTCTAAAGGCGTCACCTCTTCTTTGGCCTGGGCCGTCATTTCTGAGATGTGGCCCAGCTCGGTGTCCATCCCAATGGCAGTAACCACCGCCTCGCCGGAGCCTCGGGTAACTGCTGTTCCCTTAAACAGAACGTTAGTCTGTTCCGCTAGAGACACATCGCCATCAATGCCATCAATTGGCTCAGCGGTCTTGCTGACGGGAACCGATTCCCCCGTCAGAGCGGACTCGTCAACCTGAAGCTTGGACGCTTCAATGACGCGGGCGTCTGCCGGAATCAAATCGCCGCCTTCAAACACTAAAATGTCGCCAGGCACCAGCTCTTCCGCCGGGATGGCTTGAATGCTGCCGCTGCGGCAGACCTTGGCCTCAGTCTCGCTCAGCTTTTTCAGCGCTTCCATGGAGCGCACCGCGCGAATCTCCGTGACAAACCCGATGACGGCGTTGAGGAGAATTGCGATAACAATAGCGGTGCCCTCAATCCATTCTTGAAACGCGAACGAGAGAACGGCGGCAGCCGCCAGAAGCGCTACAATTGGGCTTCTGAACTGGGCAAGCAGAATTTGCCAAGCGCCGCGCTTAGCCGCTTCCTGCAGCTTGTTGAGGCCATACTTCTGACGCCGCTGCTCGGCTTCCCTATCGCTGAGCCCCCGCTCAGGCTGAACAGATAGCCCTTCTAGAATCTCAGCAGCGGTCTGAGCTCCTGCTTTTTGACGCTGTAGCATGCGCTGTGTCACGTAGATGCCTGGCTTCTGAATCGTATAAATATGCAGTTATGCAGAGGTGAGCTGCTTTGCTTGCTGCTCTGGGGAATGCATCTGGGTCTGACGCTAACGACGAATCAGCGTTGACAGAAAGCTCTCTAGCTCCTGTCCGCTTGCTTTGCCTAGCCTATAGTGACGACACTTAATACTTTGCCGTAGCCCCTTTGTGTAGACGTTACCTCCACTCGCAGTCTATTTCCTCTATCTTGCGACTGTGGCTAGCAGAAAAAATTATCACCTCAGATGGATAAGATAGTCAGTCCCAGCGCAGGTAATACCATAGACAATCTAATGGTGATGATCGTTTTCAATAAACTACGTTTCCCAAATGCTAACTACCCCGACATTAGAGACTCGCTGGTTTTATCCCGGGGAGCTACCGTTCGAGATTAGCCAATGGTTTGACACCGACTGCATTGGTAGCTATGTTGACCCGAATCATCCATTTACTGAACGAGATGATCAGTACTTCTTGACACCTGGATGTGAGCTGCTTAGCCTGAAACTGCGCGAAGGTAATTTAGAGCTCAAATGGCGGCAGCAAGAACTAGATACTGTTTCAGCGTCAGCAGAGTGGGGTGGCAAGATTGAGCAGTGGCTTAAATGGTCTTACGTTGACTTTGAACAGCTCCGTCACCTATCACTCGATCAAAG
>JBHJHJ010000272.1:0-5786 GCA_050330955.1 Elainellaceae cyanobacterium
GCTGCTGTGGTTTTGGTTGACCAAATCCGGCAGCTTTTCGGCCCGCATCCCCTTAGAAGTGGAGAGGCCCAGGGCGAACAAGAGCGCATCTAAAATGTTAGATTTTCCGGAACCGTTAGGGCCAGAAATCACGGTGAAACCATCGCGCAACGGAATCTGCGTCGTACCGCCAAACGATTTGAAGTGGGACAGCTCAACGCGCTTAATATACACTCGCGGGTAGGCTCGCTGGCATTCAGATTAACGGTGGGTCAGAGTGCGGAAATAGGGCTATGTCCTGAATTTCTACGCAGTACAATTATACTGATTTTAATTCAGGCGTCAGGACAGTCAACTCAGTTGTCACCTATGTTGACATAGGTTCACCCAAATACTACCGCCAATAATCCACATATGGGGGCAGATCACCGTTAAAAATGCTTTATGGCGCTAGCTAAGCGCTAAAAGGGAATATCGTCTAAGTCGGCCTCGGTCGGCATAGGCGGCGCTGCGGTGGGTGCCGGTTGCGCCGGGGCTGCAGCCGGTGGGCGAGCGGGCTTTGCGGTGGGCTGGCTTTCTGCCGAGGAGACGATGCTCTCTCCCCCACCCAGCTTGTGAATCCGCTGGGCCGTCAGCTCAGCTCGCTTTTCTCTAAATCCCTCAGGGCGCTCTGTGGACACCATGGTCAGCCGACCTTCTACTATGAGGCGATCGCCCACCTGGTAGCGCTCTTGGATCTCCTGGGCCAGGTTCCCCCAGCCCACCACTTTGAGGGATTCCGGCGGGTCGCCGTCCCGCAGTGCTTCAAACTGCACCGACATTTCGGCAATGGGGGTTTGGGTATCGGAGGTGTAGCGGAGCTGGGGGGCCTGGACGACTTCGGCCATGAGGACGCAGTGGTTCATGATTTTTTCTGGGGGTGCCGACTTAAGAGTTAATGCGATCGCGGGCGGACTGCAACCCAGTCTACCCATCAGTGATCATTATGGGATACCACTGGCCGGAACAACTCCGCCGAAGATCGCCGCGATTTTGAGTCAGGCTTGGTAGGATCACAGTAGTAGGGGCATGGCAAGATATTTGTTCAGCGTGCATGTGAAATCGTGCCACATTCTAGCTTTACCCCCCTCAATCCCCCCTTGCTAAGGGGGGAAGCTGAGTTCTCCCCCTTAGCAAGGGGGAGCTAGAGGGGGTCTTACTGAGACGCTGAACACGTACTCAGGCCATATCCCTAATCCACTGCTCATCTCCCGCCAACCTCTCCACCCATGGCCCTGGAAAACCTCCGCGACCTCTACCAGCAAGTCATTCTCGATCGCTACAAAAAGCCCCGCCACAGAGGCAAGGCTGACCCTGTCCATCGCTACCAAAAAGGCCACAACCCCTCCTGCGGTGACACCATTGAGTTGACCCTGCAATTGAATGAAGCGAGCGATCGCATTGAAGACGTCAAGTTCGAAGGGGAGGGCTGCGCGATTTCCATGGCCTCTGTAGACCTGATGGCCGAAGCGCTGCGGGGCAAATCGCCGGAGGAAGCGCTGTCCATGGTGCAGCAGTTTCAAGCGATGATGCGGGGAGATGCCGAATTTCCCAAAGAGATGCGCAAGCTCAACGTGATGCAGGGGGTGGCCCAGTTCCCCGTGCGCATTAAGTGCGCCAACCTAGGCTGGCATACCCTCAAGGCCGCCATCGAGCAGCCCACCACGCCGAGTAGCGCACCCGATGCCGATAAGTTTGTCAGCAACGAGTAGGGTGTACTTTCTAAGGCGCACCTCTAGCGGGTTCATTCCCATCCCAAAAATATCTTCAGCCCCCAATAGTTCAAACCCATGCCCACACCGTCTGATTTCCTTGCGCTCGCCAAATGGTCCGGCATCTTGACCCTGGTGTTCGGCGCCGTCACCACCCTCGGCTTTCTGTTCGGTTGGGGTATTCGCTTCCGCCTCGTCGGCGCAACGGGGCTGATGGGCGTGCTCACGGGTGGAATCTTTGCCCTGGGTCTGGTGCCCTTCACCCGTACCGTGGTGCCAGGGGCGATTAAGTTTACCCGGGTATATGACAATGGGGCGACGCGGGCGGTGATTGCCGTACCCCCGACCATTACGGAGTCAGAGTTAGAGGCGACGCTGAAGCAGGCCGCCAGCAACCTGTTTTCCCCCGGTCGACTGGGGGGAGGACCTGGAGACCTGGTGATCAAGGCCCGTACGGTGCTCCATCCTGAGCCCGGGCTCTCGCAGCCGCTGGTGCTGGGTCAAGTGGAGCGATCGCTCTCGAAGCGCGAAGATCAAGATATGGCGATTACGACGTACCCCGACGCGCTGGCTCAGCTTCCCCCTACCCCCGCTGCTGAATCTGCTGACTAAAGCGCCCTGTTCTTCTAGATTCCGCGCCCTGGATTTCAAGCTTCGATATCGTTTATAATCCCGTCCATGAGCTACTCTAACCCTTCTGCATACCCTTCAGACTTGTTGGTGACAGCGATGGCGCCTGCTCGCGTGCTGCGCGGGGTGGATGCTCTGCGCCACAGTGCTGCGGCGATCGCGGCCCTGGGGCAGCGGCCTCTAATTGTGGGCGGCGATCGCACCCTTGAGGTGGCGGCGCCTTACCTGGACGCTGCCTTGGTAGAATTAGAGGCGGCAGCGACGGCGGCCTATGGTCGCGACTGCAGTGAAGGGGCTCAAGATAGCCTGCAGCAGGCCGCTACAGCGCATCGAGCCGATGTGATTATTGGCATTGGCGGCGGCAAAGCCCTGGATACGGCCAAGCTGGTGGCGTACCGCGTAGGGTTGCCTATCGTCACCGTGCCCACCTCGGCGGCCACCTGCGCCGCTTGGACTGCCCTCTCTAACATCTACACCGACGACGGGGCGTTTCGCTACGATGTGACGCTGCTGCGCTGCCCCGACCTGCTGGTGCTTGACTATGGCCTACTAGAGACAGCGCCGAGGCGCACCCTGGTGGCGGGTATTGGGGACGCGCTGGCCAAGTGGTACGAGGCGTCCGTCAGCAGCGGCCACTCCAATCGCACCCTGATTATTGGGGCAGTGCAGCAGGCGAGGGTTCTGCGGGACATTTTGTTTCAAAAGTCGCAGCAGGCCCTCGATGCACCGGGCTCCGAGGTGTGGCGAGACGTAGTTGACGCTTCCGTACTGATGGCGGGAATAATTGGCGGTCTGGGCGGGGCCCAGTGCCGTACCGTAGCGGCCCATGCGGTACACAACGGACTAACTCACCTGACCGAGAGCCACGGCACCCTACACGGCGAAAAGGTGGCCTACGGCATCCTGGTGCAGCTTCGATTGGAGGAGATGATGGGCAACCAGCTTGCAGCGTCATCCCGCCAGCAGCTTGTGCAGTTCTACGGCGACATTGGTCTGCCGCGCACTTTGGCTGACTTGGGCCTGGCGGATGTGGCGCTGTCGCGGCTGCAGCACGCGGCTAATGTGGCCTGCGCGGAGGGTTCGGATATCCACCGACTGCCCTTCTCAATCACCCCCTCAGACTTGATGGCGGCCATGGTGTCTACAACCGCCTCAGGCCGCATGGTCAAGCGCGATGTATCTCCAATAGAGTCCACCCCCACTACTGAGGTATTAGCATGAGCCTAGATTGGATTCGTCCAGCCGATCGCCTAAACGCGCTTCCCCCCTACGTGTTTGCCCGACTGGATGAACTCAAGGCCCATGCCCGAGCAGAAGGGCTAGAGCTAATCGACCTGGGAATGGGGAACCCTGACGGTCCTACCCCGCAGCCCGTGGTGGATGCGGCGATCGCCGCCATTCAAGACGCCGCCACCCACGGCTACCCCCCCTTCGAGGGCACCGCCAGCTTCCGGCAGACCATCACAAGCTGGTATCACCGCCGCTACGGCGTTAACCTCGACCCCGACGGCGAAGCCCTGCCGCTGCTGGGCTCAAAGGAAGGGCTGACCCACCTGGCGATCGCCTACATCAACCCCGGCGACCTAGTGCTGGCCCCTACTCCGGCCTACCCCGCTCACTTTCGCGGCCCGCTGATTGCGGGGGCGGAGGTATATCCTCTGGTGCTTAAACAGGAGCAAGACTGGCTCATTGACCTGGGGGCAATTCCAGATGAAGTGGCCCAGCGGGCCAAGGTGCTCTACTTCAACTACCCCAACAACCCCACCGCCGCCACCGCCCCGCGCGAGTTCTTTGAGGACATCGTCGCCTTTGCCCGCAAGCACGAAATTCTGCTGGTGCACGACCTCTGCTACGCCGAGCTGGCCTTCGACGGCTACCAGCCCACTAGCCTGCTGGAGATTCCGGGAGCGAAAGACATTGGCGTCGAGTTCCACACCCTGTCAAAAACCTACAACATGGCGGGCTGGCGCATTGGCTTTGTCGTTGGCAACCGCCACGTGATCCAGGGGCTGCGCACCCTGAAAACTAACCTCGACTACGGCATCTTTTCGGCCCTGCAGCGGGCGGCAGAAACGGCGCTACAGCTCCCGGATGCTTACCTGCAGGAGGTTCAGGGCCGCTACATTCAGCGGCGAGACTGCCTGATTGAAGAATTTTCCAAGCTGGGCTGGACTGTACCCAAGACGGAGGCCACCATGTACATTTGGGTGCCCTGCCCCCCTGACGTCACCTCCAGCGAGTTTGCGCTGTCGGTGCTGCAGCAGACCGGCGTTGTGTTTACGCCGGGGAGCGCCTTTGGCGTCGGGGGTGAAGGCTACGTGCGGGTGAGCCTGATTGCGCCTTGCGATCGCCTGCGGGAGGCCATGGGTCGCTTGGCGGCGGCGGGCATTCGCTACGCGCCGGCTGCTCAGGTCGCATCGGTCCATTAATTGACGTAGGCTGATACGCTGGCGCGGCCTATTTCTCCTGCTTAGGCAGGCGGTATCCCTGGCGGTTTAGCGCCGCAGTCATGTGCCGCTGCATGATGCGCTCAGAAGGCTCCGCCGCCGCCAGAATAGCGGCCTCCCGCGCCAGCGCCGCAATTTCTCCTCCGTTAAGCGGCAGGGCGGCCAGACAAGGCCAGCGAAGCCGTCCCAAAGCGACAGTCTTAGGGAAGGCTTGTTTCCATAGCTGGAAGCGATCGCCTTCATCAGGCTGAGGAAATCGCAGCGTCCTATCCAGACGTCGCCGCCACCGCAGACCCACGACCTCCAGTTGATGGGTGCTAAGTAGGGTTAGGGTAGGGCGCTGCTGCCGCTGGGCGATGAGTTCCTCTAAGCCCGCCAACTTACTTTGGGGGCCGAACCATCGCTGGGCGGACTTGATCAGCAGTACCGGCGGGCAGCTTGTCATCAGGGTCTCGATGACAGCGCTCCAGCGACTAGGGCTGAGCAGCGCTAGATCGTGAATGACCAACGGGCCATTCGCAGCGCTGGCAACGGCCCTAGCCGCCATCGTTTTGCCCGTGCCAGCATCCCCCACCAGCAGGGCGACCCTACCCGGTTGAATCGCCCCAAAATTTTGCTGCTTGAATTCCCACTGGTCATCAACGATACTTTGAACGCGTAGGCGATCGCTGAGGTGCTTAAGTTCAGCGATCAGGGCGCTGGGTAAGATCAGATCCTCCCAGGTGGCAGATTGAACTGCTTTAGATGCTGCCTCAGGCGCTGTCGTAGGGGGTGAAACAGGCGGCTCGGCTTTAGCGGCGCTGGACATCTGCGGGGCGTTTCCCGCGTTGGCCGCCAGGCCACTCTGATTGACGTTCCGGCTCGGCGCAGAGAACTGCACGGGCAGCGTGGCTGCGGGCTGGATTGGAGCTGAAGCCCCCCGCGTTTCTTGAAGTAAGGTCTCTAGCTCAGGGGCTGAGGCTTCCGACAAAAGCAGCTC